>NZ_JBQCIP010000099.1:0-26697 GCF_051953575.1 Microbacterium sp. | reverse complement strand
TCGGCCGCGCGCTGCCGGGCGTCGGCGTCGTCGACGAGATCGAACTGCAGCGCGAGCGCATAGGCGGTCGCGGAGTCCGAGAGCAGCCGCCCCGAGCCGGAGACGTACTCACGGTGGAACGCCGCACGCACCTCGTCGGCGAGCGCTCCATAGCGGGCCGCGTCTTCGTCACGGCCGAGAAGGGCTGCGACATCCGCGACGATTCTCGACGAGCGGGCGAAGTACGCGGTCGCGACGATCTCGGGGTAGGTCTGCGCGGCCTCCGGCCGCCCGGCCGGCGCGGTCGGGTCGAGCCAGTCGCCGAACTGGAACCCCTTCGACCAGATCCGGTCATCGCCCGCTGCAGCACTGACCTCGTCGACCCACGCCGCCATGCTCTCGAACTGGCTCTCGAGGATGCCGAGGTCGCCGTACGCGCGGTAGATCGTCCAGGGCACGATGGTCGCGGCATCCGCCCACGCTGCCATCGGTCCCTGGTAGCCGGTCGTGATCGCCGGCACGACCATCGGCGTCCCGTCGTACCGGCGCTGCTCCGCCGCGAGGTCGCGCAGCCACGAGGTGAGGAAGCCGGCCGAGTCGTAGAGGAACTCCGCGGTCGGGGCGAACACCTGCAGATCCCCGGTCCAGCCCAGACGCTCGTCGCGCTGGGGGCAGTCGGTGGGCACATCGACGAAGTTGCCCCGCATGCCCCACACCGCGTTCTCGTGCAGTCGGTTCACGAGCGGGGCGGACGAGGTGAACCAGCCGGTGCGGCGCAGGTCGGAGTGCAGCACCTCGGCCACGACGTCCGTCGGGTCGAGATCGCCCGGCCAGCCGGTGACCTCGGCGTAGCGGAAGCCGTGGAACGTGAACCGCGGCGCCCACTCTTCGACCCCGTCGCCGCGGAGCGTGTAGGTGTCGGTCGCCTTTGCGGCGCGGAGCGGCCCCGTGGCGAGCTCGCCGTGCTCGAGCACCTCGGCGTGACGCAGGGTGATGGTCTGACCCGCCTCCCCCCGCACCCGGATGCGCAGACGCCCGACCAGGTTCTGCCCGAAGTCGAGGATCGTCCGTCCCGACGGGCTGGTCGTCACCTCGCGCACGGCGATCGTCTCGACGTGCCGGACGGGCGGGCCGTCGGGCGCCACAAGGGTGCCGCGATCGAGCTCCCGCACGGCGACGGGAGCCCAGGCACTGTCGTCGAAGCCGGCAGTCGACCACGCGGGGTCGTGGACTCGGGCGTCGAAGTCCTCACCGTTGTAGAGATCTGCCGACGTCATCGGGCCCGCCGCGGACCTCCAGTCGGATCCGGATGCCGCGACCTGCCGCTCACCGTCGGCATACTCGATCTCGACCTGGACGAACACGCCGAGCTCGGTGCCGTACAGCTCGCGGCGCCCGTCCCAGCCGAGGTACCCGCGCCACCAGCCGTCGCCGAGCCACGCGCCGATCGCGTTCGCCCCCGGTCTCAGCAGGGTCGTGACGTCGTAGGTCTGATACCGCAGGCGGCTCTCGTACGCGGTCCACCCGGGGGCCAGCTCCTGGTCGCCGACACGCGTGCCGTTGAGCTCCAGCTCGTACAGGCCGTGCGCCGTCGCATAGATGCGGGCGCGGGAGATCACGGCATCCCGGACCTCGAGCGAACCACGCACCAGCGGCGCCGCGACGGCGGCGTCGACCGGACCGACCATCTCTGCCCGCCACTCGGCCGCGTCGAGCAGGCCCGCCTCGACCGTGGCCCAGTCGCTCCATTCCGATGCCGCCGCGCCCTCGCCCGTCACGCGGACGCGGAGGGTGCGGCGCTCGCGGGAGCAGAGCGGTGCGAACGGCCACGCCACGAGCACCGACTCGGCGCTGTCGACGACGACGGTCCCGGCATCCGCGTCCTCGATCTCGTAGCGCGCCTGATGCCACCCTTCCGGCGCCTGCTCGACGATCCAGCTCAACCGAGGAGTGGACTCGCCGATCCCGAGGGCATCGGTGTGGTGCTCGAAGCGGAGCGGAGTGACGATGGGAACGGCGCTCATGGTGAGGATTCTCTCGGTGGTCAGCGGACGGAACGGATGCGGAGGACGACGAGCCCGCCGAGAAGCACGAGCACGGCCGCGATGACGTAGAGCAGCGTGTAGTTCTTCTCGGCGCCGGTGACTCCGACGAGCAGTACTGCCGAGGCAACCAGCGGGGCGACGGACTGCGGGATCGAGGTCGCGAAACCCGTGATGCCCATGAAGCGGCCGGCATCCGTGTCCTTCTCGGGCAGCACGTCCAGCAGAAGCGCCTGGTCGACCGCGGAGAACATGCCGATGCCCGCGGACACGATCAGCGATCCGGTGATGAGGGCCGCCACGTCACCGGTGAATGCCATGAGCAGCATCCCCACTGCCATCAGCGCACCGCCGAGCAGGACGAAGATCTTGCGGCGTCGCAGCCGATCCGAGAGGAATCCGCCGCCCAGCGCCCCCGCCGTGACCGCAAGGACCCCGACGCCGCCGAGAGCCGCGATGATTCCGGCGACCTCGCTCACGGCGACGCCGAGACGACTGGCGAAGAAGAAGGCAGTGAAGGTCGTGTTCAGGGTCAGGCCGAAGTAGAACAGGAACCGCCCGAGCCAGTTGAGCGAGAAGTCGGGGTACTGCACCGGGTTGTAGAGGTACTTCTTGAGCAGCCCGCTGAGGCCGATGCGCTCGCGAGGGAGGGCACGACTGTCGTCCTCGTGCACGAGCGTCACGAAGAGCGTGACCAGCACGACGCCGACCGCACCGGGAATGAGGAACAGCAGCAGCGGGTCGCCGGTCACGCCGAAGGTCAGGATGACGCCGAACACCGGGGCGACCTGGGTCGCGAAGCCCGTGAGCCCGGCGACCTTGCCGCGCTGGGACTCGGGCAGGCGATCGGCGGTCGAGATCTGCAGATTGCTGAGCACCGTCCCCATCCCCATTGCGCGAGGACCCATCCCAGACCCAGTACGAAGAGTGACGGCGCAAGGGCCATCACGACGAGCGAGACCACGCCGACGACCATGCCGCCCACCATGAAGGGGCGGCGACGGCCGAACCGGGTGCGGGTGCGGTCGCTCCACACGCCCATGAACGGCGCCGTCAGCATCACGAACAGGGCGCCGGCGCCGGTGATGTAGCCGAGCACCTCGTCGTGCCCGGGCGCGAGCTCGGCGACGCGGATCGAGAGCGAGATGGCGAGCGGCGTGATGAAGGCCATGAAGACGCCGAACTGCGCCAGCACCATGAACCAGATGTAGCGAGCACCCACCTTCGGCAGGTCGGTGGGTCCGGCGGTCGCGGTCTGGTCCAGCTCCACTGCGTTCACGGCCGGTGCGGGGGTGGATGCCGGGAGCGGCGTGATGAGCGGTTCGTCGTTGCTCGGGGTCATCTCGGGACTCCATTGTCGAGTGACGTGCACGGTCGGGCGACGGGCACGATCGGGTTACTAGCGCGTGCTAGCGGGTGAACAGGATGCTACGTTACTGTCACTAGCGCGCGCAAGTCCCGAGGAGGATCGGATGCCGGGAACCACGGTGAAGCGGGTCACCGCAGCCGACGTCGCCCGCTCGCTCGGCCTCTCCCGCGCGACCGTCGGCTTCGTGCTCAACGACACCCCCGGGCAGACGATCCCCGAATCGACGCGTGAGCGCGTGCTCGCCGAAGCGAAGCGACTCGGCTACCGCGCCAACTCGGCGGCCCAGGCGCTGGCCAGCGGGCGAAGCCGCATCGTGCTGCTCGTACTGCCGGACTGGCCGCTGGACTACAGCATGCGCACGAACCTCGACGAGGCATCCCTCGCGCTCGACGAGGCCGGCTACTCGCTGGTCACCATGACCCCCCACCCCGGCGGTCACGCCAGACCGCTGTGGGAGACGCTCCGCCCCGACGTCGTCGTCGGGATGGCGCCGTTCACGCCGGAACAGCTCGCCGAGATCCGCAGCAGCGGCGTGCAGCAGATCATCCCGCCCGTCGCGGCGGGCGAAAGCGGCGCCGCCGGCGAACTGGGCTTCGCGGAGGGCCCTCGGCTCCAGGTGGACCACCTTCTCGACCGGGGATGCCGTCGGCTCGCGTTCGCGGCATCCGCTGATCCACGGATCGCGGAGCTCGTCGGGCAGCGTCGCGAGCTCGCGCGCCGGACCCTGCTGGAGCGGAACGGTTCGGCGTTCGCGGCGGAAGCGGCCGTCGACGAATCCGATGCGGCGGCACAGCTGCGCGCGTGGGTGGACGACGGCATCGACGGGATTGTGGCCTACAACGACGACATCGCCGCCATCATGCTCGGCGCCGCCGTCCGCGCCGGCATCCGCGTCCCCGGGCAGTTGGCGATCGTCGGTCACGACGACACTCCCCTCGCGCGGCTCATCGTGCCCGCACTCACGACCGTGAGAGTCGACAACGTCGGACTCGGCCGCTACCTCGCCGAGCTCGCCCTGAGCGCAGCGACCGGCTCTGCCCCGCCGATCGCCGGTCCCGAGACCGACGCGCACCTCGTCGTCCGCGAGACTGCCTAGCCGCTGTTCCGTGTGCGCGAGTCCATCGGCGGTCCCGGCCGGCCGGGCCTAGGTTGAGACCGTGACCCTGCGCCGATACACCGAAGTCGACGTGTTCTCCCCGACCCCCTACCGCGGGAACCCCCTCGCGGTCGTGCACGATGCCGAGGGGCTGACGGGCGAGCAGATGCAGCGCTTCGCCAAGTGGACGAACCTGTCGGAGACGACGTTCCTGCTGCCGCCCATCGATCCCGGTGCGGACTACCGGGTCAGGATCTTCACCGGCAGCGAGGAACTGCCCTTCGCCGGGCACCCGACGCTGGGATCGGCTGCGGCATGGCTGGCTGCCGGAGGCTCCGCGAACAGCGAAGGCATCATCGTCCAGGAGT
Organism: Microbacterium sp.; assembly: GCF_051953575.1. Classification (GTDB taxonomy): domain Bacteria; phylum Actinomycetota; class Actinomycetes; order Actinomycetales; family Microbacteriaceae; genus Microbacterium. The sequence continues at coordinate 21,843 of NZ_JBQCIP010000099.1, read as the reverse complement.
GCGGCGCCGGACTGGTCGTCGTGCGCACGGACGGCCGTCGGTTCATATTCGCGGCTCCGCCTCTGACCCGCTTCGGACCCGTCGACGAGACCATCGTGCTTCGCATCGCCGCCGCCTTGCGCATACCGCGCGAGCACATCATCGACACGTCGTGGTTGGTGAACGGCCCGGAGTGGATCGGCGTGCGACTGGCCGCCGCCCGCGAGGTGCTCGCACTGCACCCCGACCCCTCAGCGCTCGGCGACCTGAGCATCGGCGTCGTCGGACCGCATCCGACCGGACACCAGACCCAGTTCGAAGTGCGCGCCTTCATCGGCGAGGATCCGGTGTGGGAGGACCCGGTCACCGGAAGCCTCAACGCCGGCCTGGCGCGTTGGCTGTCGGAGGCGGGGATCGCGGACCGGCGATACGTCGCCGCCCAGGGAACGGCTATCGGCTACCAGGGCCGGGTTCACGTGGACATCGAGGACGGGCAGATCTGGGTCGGCGGCGATGTCAACCACTGCGTCACCGGCGAGGTCGACCTCTAGCGAGACGAGCCGAGCCTCAGCGGCTGGTGACGATCGCGTTGACGAGGGCCTCGATGGGTGCGCGGGCCGCCCGCGGGTTGTCGAGCAGCACGAAGTCGACCTCGCTGAGCTGCGGCAGCGCCCACGCCGCGGGGGCGAGGTCGAGCGTCTCCGGCACCATGGTCCGTGGGAACACCGCGACGCCGAGTCCCGCTCGCGCGGCCGCGGTCGCTCCGTTCACCTCGCGCACGTTGCAGGTGATCCGCCAGCTGCGGCCAGCGCTCTCGAGGGCGTCGATGGCCGCCGCGCGCGAGATGCTGGGCGGTTGGTAGACGATCAGCGGCACGGGACCCTCAGGGTCCATGGTGAAGGAGCGGTGCGCGACCCACAGGTGACGCTCCCGGCGGACCAGCCGCCCCTCGGGCGCCCCCGACTCCTGCTTGACATAGACGAGATCGAGCTGCCCGGCGCGCAGGCGGCGCGCCAGTGAACCGCTCTGCGCCACCGTGAGCTCGAGGTTGATCTGCGGGTAGAGCTGGCGGAAGTTGCGCAGGATCTTGGGCAGCTGCGTGAGCGCAAGATCATCCGCAGACCCGAAGCGGATCCGGCCGCGCATGGCCGAGCCGGTGAAGTACGACGCGGCCTCGTCGTGAGCGGCGAGGATGCTGCGCGCGAACCCGAGCATGGCCTGGCCGTTGTCGGTGAGCGCCACCCTTCGGGTGTCGCGCACCAGCAGCTGGCGACCCGCCGCGGCCTCGAGCTTGCGCACCTGCTGGCTGACGGTCGGCTGACTGAGCCTCAGCATCTCGGCCGCCCTCGTGAAGCTCAGCGTGTCGGCCACGGCGACGAAGCTGCGCAACAGCTGCGGATCGAACACGGCACCTCCCTTGCCGGGACAGTCTATTGACGAATCCAATGACATTGATAGGTGCGATTCTGCTTCGCAATCTCTCGCCCGTGGCTAGCGTCGAACGGGTGAGCACCACCCGCGCCCCGGCCGCCTCTGCACCCGTCGATCTCTTTGCCGAGCCGGTGACGGCGCCGATCCCGGTGCTCGACGGGCGACGCGGGTGGCGCGAGACGTTCAGCGCATTGAGCGCGCACAACTACCGGCTGTATATGTCGTCGATGATGCTCGCCAACGTCGGCGGCTGGATGGCGAGAATCGCGATCGACTGGCTGGTGTTCGAGCTGACCGGCGACGTCGCGATGGTCGGGCTGGTGGTCGCTCTGCAGTTCGCCCCCACGCTGCTGCTCGGGCCGTGGGCCGGCGTGATCGCGGACCGGTTCTCGCGGCGCAGAACCCTGATGATCACCCAGTCGATCGGGACCATCGCCAACTCCGTCCTGGCGGCACTCGTCCTCACCGGGTACTGCGAACTCTGGCAGGTGCTGACCGTCGCGCTCATCACCGGCACCTCCATGGCGATCGACGGCCCCAGCCGCTCCGCATTCGTCTCCGAGATGGTGGGCACTCATCGCCTGCGCAACGCGATCAGCCTCAACGCCGCGGTGTTCCACTTCTCCGGGCTCGTCGGCCCCGCGCTCAGCGGCATGCTGATCGTCGTCGTCGGCTCCGGCTGGTCGATCGCGGTCAATGCGACGGCATCCCTCATCGCGGTCGTGGCGCTCACCTTCATGCGCCCGGGCGAACTGGTTCGGATGCCGGGCGCCCCGCGCAGCAGGGGCCAGATCCGTGAAGCGCTCCGCTATGCGATCGGCAAGCCCACCATCCTCTGGCCGCTGCTCATGCTCGCCGTCGTCGCCGTGTTCGGCATGAATCTGCCGGTGCTCTTCACCGCCTCGGCCGACGAGACGTACGGGACGGGTGCCACCGGCTACGGCCTGTACAGCTCGCTCGCTGCTCTCGGCGCTCTCATCGGCGCCGTGCTGTCGACGCGTCGACGGGTCCTGCGGCTGCGCACGATCGTGCTGGCGACGATGCTGTACGGCGCGGTCACCGCCTTCGCCGGCGTCGCGCCGACGTACGGGCTGTTCCTCGGCGCTGTCGTGGCCATCGGCATATCGCGCCTCACCTTCGCGACGGCGGCGGAGTCGCTGACGCAACTCTCGACGAACATGGCGATCCGAGGCCGGGTGATGTCGTTCTACTTGATGACGGTCACCGGAGGTCAGGCCCTGGGCGGCCTCATCATCGGATCGATCGCGGAGACGGCCGGCGTGACCACGGCCTTCCTGGTGGCCGGCGGCGCCCCCCTGCTCGCCGGGACCATCGCCTGCGTCACGCTCGCCCGATCGCGGCGCCTTCGGCTCGTCGTGCGGTCGCGACGGATCCGGGTCGTACCCATGGGCGCGCTCGAACCGTAGGCGCGCCGCCGGCCGCGACCGAAGGATCCGCGCTCCTGCGCCCTCGTGGCATGAAACCGGAGCCCTCGCAGCATGAACGAGAAAACCCCCGGAAGGCCGGGGGCTTTTCTGGCGGAGACGGAGGGATTTGAACCCTCGGTCCCCTTACGGGGACTCCACCTTAGCAGGGTGGTGCACTAGGCCTGACTATGCGACGTCTCCAGGCATCCTGTGCTCGCGAGCAACCGGATGCGCCCAGCAATCATAACCGGTCGGCGGCGCTGCGCCGAACCACGGTCATTTCTGCGGGAGCGTGCAGGTGGCGTCCTTGGCGGTCTGACCCGTGATCGCCGACGGCAGTTCGACGCGGCCCTCCTCGGCGGGCGGGGTCGCGGCATCCGCCTCGCCCTCGGGCGGGGTCGTCGCCCCGGCGTCGTTGGCGCCGGGTGTGGAACCCGTATCGGGCTGAGTGGCCTCGCCGGTGATCTCGATCGCGTTGCCCCCGCTCGCCTTGCCGGTCAGCTGGAGCGGCTGGTTGGCGGCGAGCGCGTCGAACAGGGCCTTCGCGGCATCCTTCACCGGGAGCACTCGGCTCGCGCCGACCCCGGACGCGTACACCGTCGGGTACTGCACGAAGACGATGTCTTCGAACGGGACGTCCTTGACCGCCATGGCGATCTGCACCATCAGGGTCGGATTCGCCAGTCCGGACGAGAGCACCAGCTGCCCTGCCTGCACCTGGTTGATGAACGTGGTCGCGAGACTGAACAGCGTGGCCGGGTTCGACAGCACCGCGTCGGATCGCAGCTTGCGGACCATCGAGCTCATGAACTGCTGCTGGTTCGAGATGCGGCCGAGGTCGGACCCGTCGCCGATGCCATGGCGGATGCGGAGGAACTGCAGCGCCTCCACGCCCTGGAGCGTGTGCGTGCCCGCCTTCAGATGAAGCCCGGTGTTGACGTCGTTGATGTCGCCGGCCACGCATACGTCGACGCCGCCGATGGCGTTCGAGACGTTGATGACGCCGGTCCAGCGGATCGCCGCGGCGAAGTCGATGGTGATCTTGTCGTTGCCGATCAGTCCTTCGACGGTGTCGACGGTGCAGCCGAGGCCGCCGTACCAGTACGAGGCGTTCAGCATCTGCGACGACATCGCCGAGGTCTTGCCGGTGCCGTCCGGCTTGTCGCATGCCGGAATCGGCACGAGCATGTCGCGAGGGAACGAGACGACGGTCACACGCCGCGGCTCGTCCGAGATGTGCACGAGCATCGTGACGTCGTTGCGCTCGCCCTCGGTGTCGTGGTTCTTGCATGCGCCCGAGAGCTGCTCGTTCTCGCCCTCGCACGAGTCCGTGCCGACGAGCAGGATGTTGACGCCGCCCTCGATCGCCCCGAGCGACGGGGGCAGCGGCTTGTCCTTGTCGAGCACGACGGCGTTGCTGGCGATGGCCTGCGAGGCGTCCCACAGGTTGTAGGCCGTGAGCCCGACCGCGCTCACGCCGACCACGCCGAGCACCACGGCGAACATCGCGAGCAATGAGACGAGCGGATGCCGCGAGCGCAGCGCTCCGTGACGCGCGATCGTCACCTGGCCCTTCCTAGAGGGCCCCTTGCCTGCCGCCATCAGCCCTTGGACCTCACGTTGCCGGCCGAGCAGGTCTGCTGCGCGGCGTTCTGGCCGGGGATGTTCTGCGGGAGCGCGACCGGGGTGTCGGTCGGCGCCGGCGTGGCGTTCGGGTCGGTCGTCGCGGTCGTGTCAGGCGTCGCCGGCTCGGTCGCACCCTCGGTCGGCTGGGGGTCGGCCACGATGACGCCGCCGGTGAGGTCCTGGTCGTGCGTGACCTCGATCGCCTCGTTGGCCTCGAGGGCCGCCCAGAGCGCCTTGGCCGACTCGTAGTCCGGCACCACGCGGTTGTCGTCCGCGGGGTCGGTGAGCACGGGGTACTGCACGAACACGATGTCTTCGAACGGCACGCCCTTGACCGCCAGCGCGATCTGCACGAGCGTCATCGGGTTGGTCAGCGACTTGCTCGGCGTGATGTTGTCGACCGCCGTGGTCGCCAGCTTGTACAGCGTGGCGGGGTTCGAGAGGACCTCGTCGCTCACGAGCTTGCGGGCGAGGCTCGACATGTACTGCTGCTGATTCGAGATGCGGGCGAGGTCGCTGCCGTTCTCGAGGCCGTGGCGCGTGCGCAGGAACTGCAGGGCCTCGACGCCCTGGATGGTGCGCTCACCGGCGGGCCAGTTGATGCCCGTGTACATGTCTTTGATGCCGCCGTTGCCGATGCAGACCGATACCCCGCCGATCGCATCGGTGATGTTGATGACGTTGCCGAAGCTCACCTTGGCCGCGAGCGGGATGTTCTGGCCGCTGAGCTCCTTGATGGTCTTCGCGACGCACGACAGCCCGCCGTAGCCCCAGGCCGCGTTGATCTGCGTCTTGCTCGTCGCCGGCGTCGCCGAGCCGTCCTCGCGCGTGCAGGAGGGGATCGGCACCATCAGGTCGCGGGGGAACGACACCACGGTCACGCGACGCGGGTTGTCCGAGATGTGGACGAGCATGTTGACGTCGTTGAGCTGGCCCTCGGCGTCGGCACCCGTGCACCGGTCGCCGAACAGGTAGGCGTACTCCTTCTCGCACTCGTCGGTGCCGACCAGCAGCAGGTCGACGCCGCCCTCGATCGCCCCGATGTCGGGCGGGACCGTTCCCTGGCCTTCGAGGTCGACGGCGCCGTCGGCGAAGCTGGCGACGACATCCGTCGCGGCGTACGCGGCGACGCCCGCACCCGACACGAGCAGCACGGCCGCGACGATGCCGACGATCTTCATCACGAAGCCGACGGGGCCGGGAGTGCGCAGTTCACCGTGGCGCGCCACCGTGCGGCGGCCACGACGAGCATGCTTTGTCGCCTGTGTCACTCGGTTCCTCTCGGGGATGCTGCCTCGCGGTCCACCCCCCCGGTACCGACGTTCTGCGGAGGGTGTGGGATTCGAACCCACGGGACATTGCTGCCCACTGGTTTTCAAGACCAGGTCCATCGGCCGCTCGGACAACCCTCCCGACCGATCCCACCTCTGGAGGCGATATCCGTCGAACAGGGGTCGAGTCTAGCCGACAAGCCCAGCCGTCATTCTTCCAATGCCGGCTGGCAATCCTCTGGAAAGCGCACGCCGCGACACTCCGGGCGCTCTGACATTCACAGGCGGCGCAACACCGCCGCGACACCGCCGGCCTGCACCGACGTGGTGGTCTCGCCGGCGGCATCCCGGACCTCTTGAGGGCCCTGGGCCATCGCCACCGCGCGACCGCCGTTCTCGAGCGCCCAGCGGAACATGCCGACGTCGTTACGTCCGTCGCCCATGACCAGCACGTGCTCGGGGTCTATGCCGAGCGCGTTACGCACGCGTTCGAGTCCGGTGCTCTTGTCGACGCCGAGCGGGGCGATGTCGAGCCACGCCGTCCAGCCGACGGCATACGAGACGTGGTTGAGTCCGATGCGAGACACGAGCTCCACGAAGTCCTGCTCGCCCTGATCCGGCGAGACCACGACGACGCGGCACACGGGCTGTGCGGCGAGCTCTTCGAAGGTGACGCGGCGGGCGTGGGTGAGGTTCCAGTCTTCGAGGGGCTCGGTGTACAGGCGCTGCCCGTCGGCGAGCTCGACCATGTAGCGCGCGTCAGGCAGGTGGTCGCGCAGCTGCTGCAGCACCTGGCGCGGATCGAAGGTCTCGACATGCCACCGCTCGTACCGCAGCTCGTCGGCTTCGATCCGCTTGAGCACGACGGCGCCGTTCGAGCACACGGCGAACTCGGGGGCGATGCCGAGGACGCGGAGGATGCCGCGGGTGCCCTCCCAGCTGCGCCCGGTGGCGACCATCACCTCGTGCCCGGCGCGATGCGCGTGCTCGACGGCATCCACGACTCCGGGGCTCAGCGATTCGTCCTCGAGGATGACGGTGCCGTCGATGTCGAGAGCGATGAGCAGGCGCTCGGTGCGGACCTGCGGATCCTCGGTGTCGCGCGCGACCTGCTCGACGAGTCTGGCGGCCTTCTTGGGCTTGACGACCTTGATGGACCCCGTCGCGGGCAGGTGCGCGTCGCTCACGCGATCGGCTCCAGGACCTCGAGTCCTCCGAGGAAGGGACGCAGCACTTCGGGCACGGTGACCGAGCCGTCCTCGCGCTGATGTGTCTCGAGCAGCGCGACGATCCAGCGGGTCGTGGCGAGGGTGCCGTTGAGGGTGGCGACCGGCTGCGTCTTCGCGGCGTCCTCGGGACGGTAGCGGATGTCGAGGCGGCGGGCCTGATAGGTGGTGCAGTTCGAGGTCGACGTCAGCTCGCGGTACGCGCCCTGGGTGGGCACCCACGCCTCGACGTCGTACTTGCGTGCGGCGCTCGAGCCGAGGTCTCCGGCGGCCACGTCGATCACGCGGTACGAGAGCCCGAGGTCCTGCAGCATCCCCTCCTGCAGGGCGACCAGGCGCAGGTGCTCGGCCTCGGCGTCCTCGGGCGTCGTGTAGACGAACATCTCGAGCTTGTTGAACTGGTGCACGCGGATGATGCCGCGGGTGTCCTTGCCGTACGAGCCGGCCTCGCTGCGGTAGCACGTCGACCAGCCGGCGTAGCGCTTGGCGCCGCGCGACAGATCGAGGATCTCGCCCATGTGGTAGCCGGCGAGCGGAACCTCGCTCGTACCGACGAGGTACAGGTCCTGGTCTTCGAGGTGGTACACCTCGGCCGAGTGCTTGCCGAGGAAGCCGGTGCCCTGCATGACCTCGGGACGCACGAGCGTCGGCGGGATCATCGGCGTGAAGCCGGCCTGCAGCGCGCGGTCGAGCGCGAGGTTCATGAGCGCGATCTCGAGGCGCGCGCCGACGCCGGTGAGGAAGTAGAAGCGGCTTCCCGACACCTTGGTGCCGCGCTCCATGTCGATGGCGCCGAGCTTCTCGCCGAGCTCGAGGTGGTCGCGCGGCTCGAAGCCGAACGCGGGGATCTCGCCGTGCGTGCGCAGCGTGACGAAGTCGTCCTCGCCACCCGCGGGGACCCCGTCGACCACGATGTTCTCGATGCGGCCGAACGCCTCTGCGGATGCCTCCTCGGCGACGCCCACGGCGTGCTGGGCCTGCTTCACCCGCTCGCTGAGCTCCTTGGCCTCGGCGACCAGGGCCGCCTTCTCGTCCTTGGGAGCCTGCGCGACGCGCTTGCCGTGCGCATTCTGCGCCGCCCGGAGCTCTTCGAACGCCGTGATGGCCGCCCGCCGCGCGCGATCGGCCTCGATCGCTGCATCGACGGTGTCGGGCGATTCGCCACGCGCCTCCTGCGAGCGCTTGACCAGCTCGGGATTGTCGCGGAGCAGCACGGGATCGATCACCCTGCAAGCTTAGCCGCGGGCCGGGATGCGGCATCCGCCCGCCCGGGACGAGCGTCGCCCGCGGGTGCCCGCACTAGGGTGAACCCATGAACGAAGCCGCCGCCGCCGCGAGGCGCGCCGCGCTCGTCTACAACCCGATCAAGGTGGATGCGCCGACGCTGCGCGCGACCGTGACGCGTCTGTCGGCGAACGCCGGCTGGGCGGAGCCGCTGTTCTACGAGACCACCATCGAGGACCTCGGCGACGGCGTCGCACGCGACGCGCTCGCGGCCGGCGCCGACGCCGTCCTGGTGGCCGGCGGCGACGGCACGGTGCGCGCGGTGTCGCAGGCGATGGACGGCACCGGGGTGCCCCTCGCGATCGTGCCCAGCGGCACCGGCAACCTGCTCGCGCGCAACCTCAAGCTGCCGCTGACCGACCCGGCCGCGATGGTGCGGGCCGTGTTCGAGGGCGACACCCTGGCGATCGACGTCGGCTGGTGCCGCATCACGCGGCCCGGCGGCGACACGGCCGAGCACGCCTTCGTCGTGATGGGCGGGATCGGTCTCGACGCCGCGATGATCGCCAACACGCGGCCGCAGCTCAAGAAGACCGTCGGGTGGGTCGCGTACGTCGACGGTGCGGCGCGGTCGCTGCCCGGCGCCAAGCCGTTCCGGGTCATGTATCAGCTCGCGGGACGCCGGCTGCACTCGACGCGGGTGCAGAGCGTGCTGTTCGCGAACTGCGGGTCGCTGCCTGCCGGCCTGGAGCTCATCCCGGGGGCGTCGGTCGCCGACGGCGACCTCGACGTCGTCATCTTCCAGCCGAAAGGGCTGTTCGGCTGGCTGTTCGTCTGGCGCCGCGTCGCATGGGACAACAGCGTGCTGCGCCGGTTCCGTGCCGGGCGCCAGGTGCTGTCGCTGCGGACCAAGGACAACTCGGTCGTCTACGCGCGCGGTGCCGGCATCGAGCTGGCCGCGCAGGAGTCGCGGCCCGTCCAGCTCGACGGCGACGAGTTCGGCATGGCCTCCGCCGTCCGCGTGCACGTCTCTCCCGGCGGCCTGCTCGCAGTGGTCCCGCGCGGGCACGACACGACGGGCCTGTGAACGATGCGGATGCCGGGGGCCCGGCATCCGCTCCACCGAAGCCCTCTCAGCCCTTGACGGCGCCGCCGAGGCCCGCCGACCGCAGGAACACGGACTGGAACAGCAGGAACATCGCGATCGGGATCAGGGTCGCGATCGCGAGGGCTGCCAGGAACACGTCCAGCTCGGTCTGGCTGGCGACGGCCGGCAGCCGCACCGACAGAGGCTGCACCGCCGGGTTCGGCAGCACGAGCATCGGCCAGAGGTAGTCCTTCCAGGCGGCGATGATCGCGAACACCGACACGACGCCGAGGATCGGCTTCGACATCGGCAGCACGATCGACCAGAACAGCCGGAAGGGGCCCGCGCCGTCGGTCTTGGCGGCCTCGAACACCTCTCGCGGAAGGCTGTCGAAGAACCTCTTGACGAGCAGGATGTTGAACGCGTTGGCGGCCATGGGCAGCCACACCGCCAGGTAGTTGTTGAGCATGCTCGCGTCACGGCCGAGCAGCGGCGGAGACACGATCGTGAGGTACAGCGGCACGAGCAGCACGATGCCGGGGATGAAGAGAGTGGCCAGCACCAGCGCGTTGAGCACCGGCGCGTACTTCGGCCGGAGCACCGACAGCGCGTAGCCCGCGGTGGTCGCGATGAACAGCTGCGTGAACCAGGCCCCCGCGGCGATCACGATGGTGTTGAAGAAGTACTGGTCGATGTGGATGTCGTTCCACGCGGTCGACAGGTTCGCCCAATCGACCCCGTTCGGCCACAGCGCGAACGGCTGCTGGATGGTGTCCTGCGTCGGCGTGATCGCGGACTTGGCCAGCCACAGGATCGGCCCGAGCCCGGCGATCACGAGCGATACCGAGAGGAAGACGTGGGTCACCGTCATCCCGAACCGTGTGCCGGGGCGGCGGCGCTCCGACGCCGAGACGATCGAGCGCTCCGACAGGTCGTCGAGGGATTCGCGTCTGCGGGCACCGCCGGGGCCACGCCGCGACAGGAAGCCCCGCATCCCTTCGCGGCGCTCGGCGTTCGTGATCGAGGTGGTCATGAGGTGCTCCAGCGGTTCGTGAGCTTGAAGTACAGCCAGGACAGGATCGCGAGCACGATGGCCAGCAGCACCGACACCGCGGTGGCTTCGCCGTAGTCGCCGCCCAGACTGTTGCGGAACGCCTTGTCGTAGATGTACAGCAGGATCGTCTTGGTCGCGCCCGCCGGCCCGCCGCCGGTGAACAGGAACGGCTCGAGGAACACCTGCGCGGTCGCGATGACCTGCAGGATCAGCATGATGAAGAGGATGCCGCGCAGCTGCGGCAGGGTGACGTGCCAGATCTTGCGCCAGATGCCGGCGCCGTCGACCTCGGCGGCGTCGTACAGCTCCGGCGGCACCGACAGCAGCGCTGCCAGGTAGATGATGATCGAGCCTCCCGCGGCGGCCCACGTGGCCTCGAGCACGAGGGACGGCATGGCCTGCACCGTCGACGAGATCCAGGGCTGCGGCGGGATGCCGACCCAGCCGAGCACGGTGTTGAACACGCCGTTCGGCGAGGAGTCGTAGAAGAACTTCCACAGCAGCACCGCCACCACGGGCGGGATGACCACCGGAAGATACGCGAGCGCCGAGTAGAAGCCCTTGCCGCGACGCACCTCGCTCACGAGCACCGCCATGAGCAGCGGCAGCGGGAAGCCGAACAGCAGCGCCAGCAGGGCGAAGTAGATCGTGTTGACGACGGCGCGCCCCAGCTGCGGGTCGCTCAAGACCGCGACGTAGTTGTCGAGGCCGACCCACTCCGACACGATCAGGTTCGTCTTCTGCAGGCTCATGATCACCGACTGGACGATCGGCGACCACGAGAAGAAGGTGAAGACGAACACCATCGGCAGGACGAACAGCAGGTTCGTCAGCCCGCCGCCCCGGTACCACGTGAGAGGGCTGCGTCGCCGTCTGCGCTGCAGGGGCGGTGCGGGCGGCGGTGGCGCCGCCGCGGGGGCGGGTCGCTCCGGAAGGGTCGCGGTCATCGTCGGCCTTGCTGTGTCGGGTGGTGAGTGGCGTCAGGGCGGAGGGATGCCGCCCCCCGGGGCTTCGAGAAGCGCCGGGGTGCGGCATCCGGACGTCTGCTACTCGTCGAGCAGCGCCTGAGCGTCGGTCTGCGCCTGAGCGAGAAGCGCGTCGATGTCGGCGTTCTGGTCTGTCAGCACCGTCTGGACGACGGTGTCGAGCAGAGCGTAGACCTCCTGGGTCGACTTCTTCGGCTCGCCGACCGGGGTCTGGTCCCAGATGTTGTCGGTGAAGGACGTCATCTGGTCGCGCGGCACGTTGATGTACGGCTCGATCCAGGTGAGCGACTCCTCGTAGAGCTCACGGCTGAGCACGGGGAGCACCGGCGTCCCGACGGCCTGGTCGGAGTCGGCGAGCGCCTTGGCGTCCTGCACCGCGGCATCCTTGTCCATGAGCTTCTGCATGTAGTACCAGTCGATCCACTCGACGGCGGCCTCCTTGGTGGGGTCGTCGACGGTGGGGCTGATGACGGCGATGTCGCCGCCGCCCAGCGTGCCCGGATCGTCACCCTCGACCGGCACGACACCGAGACCGTAGATGTCCGGGTCGAGGCCGAAGTCGCGCACGAGCGCCGTGTAGACGTCGGAGCCCGACGTGTACATGCCGATGTTGCCGGCGGCGAACTCCTGGTTGATCGTGCCCCAGTCGAGGTCGACCTTCGAGCCGAACGAGTCGTCCTCCCACTTGAGGTCGTGCAGGAACTGCAGCGTCGCCTTGGTGGCGTCGTTGTCGATCGTCGAGGTCGCGGTGCCGTCCTCGTTGTCGGTCTGGGTGCGGCCGCCGCGCGCGACGGTCTGCGCCGTCAGCTGCCAGCCGCCGGTGTTGTTGGTGGCCATCTGCGCGTAGCCGGCCTTGCCCGTCGCGTCGTGGATCTTCTTCGCGTACTCGCGCACCTCGTCCCACGTCGTCGGCGGCTGGTCGGGGTCCAGGCCTGCCTGCTCGAACAGGTCGCGGTTGTAGTGGAGGCCCATCGCGTAGGCCTGGCGCGGGAAGCCGTAGATCTTGCCGTCGTCGCCGGTCACCCCGTCGAGGATGATCGGGTTGAAGCTGTCCTCGTAGCCGAGGTCCTTCATCTCGGCCGTGACGTCCATGAGCTGGCCGTTCTCGAGCAGCGTCTTGGAGTCGGTGAACGGCACCGTGAACACGTCGGGCAGGCTGCCGCCGGCGAGCTGCACGGCGAACGTCGGGCCTTCCCACTCGTACTCGACACCGATGATGTCGATGTTCGGGTGCTCCTTCTCGAACTGCTTCTCCTGCGTGGCGAACGCGTCGTACGCCGCGGCGTCCGCGCCGGGCGGGAACGTCGCGACACGCAGTTCGATCTTTCCGTCGCTGCTGCCGTCGCCGCCTGCCGCAGAGCAGCCGACGAGCGCGCCGACGGTCGCGAGGGTGGCGGCACCGGCGAGCAGGACCCGTGCTGGTGACTTCATCGTCATTCCTTTCATATGGTGCGTCCGCGTCAGCCTCTCGGCGCGGGCGCCTCCGTGGTGGTGGTGTTGGGGGTGTGGGACGGGGTCTCCAGACGCAGCCAGACGGCGGCGTCACCGGGCAGTTCGCCGGCCTCGAGCGGCGCGCTCGAGAGGAGGACGGTCGCGCCGGGGGGCAGCGCGACCGGGTCTTCGCCGGCGTTGACGACACACGCGAACGTGTCGCCGCGCCGGAAGGCGAGCAGGTCGGCGCCGTGCCCGGTGCCGGCGCGACCGGCGAGACCGGGTGCGTCGTCCCACCAGGTGAGCGGTCCGTCGCCGAGCTCGGGCAGGTCGCGACGCAGCCGCAGGGCCGCGCGGTACAGGTTGAGAGTGGACGCGGGATCGGCCTCCTGGGCTTCGACCGTGAGCGCGCTCCACGCCTCGGGCTGGGGCAGCCACGGCTCGGTGCCGTCGGCGCTGAAGCCGAACGGCGCGCGGTCGCCGGCCCACGGCAGCGGCACCCGGCATCCGTCCCTCCCGGGATCCGTGCCGCCGGAGCGGAAGTGCATCGGGTCCTCGATGAGGTGCAGCGGCAGGTCCTCGACCTCGGGAAGGCCGAGCTCGTCGCCCTGGTAGATGTACAGGCTGCCGGGCAGCGCTGCGACCAGCAGCGCGGCCGCGCGGGCCCGGTGCAGGCCGAGCTCGGGGTCGGTGGGCACGCCGAAGCGCTTCTTGAGGAACGCGAACGCCGTGTCTTCGCGGCCGTAGCGGGTCACCGGGCGCGTGACGTCGTGGTTGCTCAGCACCCACGTGCTGGGTGCGCCGACGGGCGCGTGGGCTTCGAGGGTCGCCGCGATCGATTCCCGGAAGGATGCCGCGCCCCAGGGCCGCGCCAGGAAGTCGAAGTTGAAGGCGGTGTGCATCTCGTCGGGACGCAGGTAGTTCGTGAACCGCACGATGTCGGGCACCCAGACCTCGCCGACGAGCACGCGGGTGCCCGGGTACGAGTCGGCGATCGCACGCCACGAGCGGTAGACGTCGTGCAGCTCGTCGCGGTCCTCGGTCGGGTGCTGGCCCGGGCCCGCCTTCTCGCCGACCTCGGGGAGCTCGGGGTCCTTGATGAGGAGCGCGGCGGAGTCGATGCGCACGCCCGCGACGCCGCGGTCGAACCAGAACCGCAGGATGTCCTCGTGTTCGCGCCGGACGTCGGGGTGGTTCCAGTTGAGGTCGGGCTGTTCGGGAGTGAACATGTGGAGGTACCACTCCCCCGGCGTGCCGTCGGGGTTGGTCGTGCGCGTCCACGTCTCGCCCTGGAAGCTCGAGACCCAGTGCGTCGGGATCTCGTCGCCGTCCGGCCCCTTGCCGGGGTGGAACCAGAACCGCTCACGCTCGGGGCTGCCGGGTCCGGCGGCGAGCGCCGCCTGGAACCAGGGGTGCTGGTCGCTCACGTGGTTGGGGACGACGTCGATGATGGTGCGGATGCCGAGCGCCAGGGCTTCTTGGATCAGCAGCTCGGCCTCTTCGAGCGTGCCGAACCGCGGGTCGATGTCGCGGTAGTCCTGCACGTCGTAACCGCCGTCGGCCAGCGGGCTCGGGTACCAGGGGTTGAACCAGATGGCGTCGACCCCGAGGTCCTTGAGGTAGCCGAGGTGGGCGCGCACACCCGCGAGGTCACCGGTGCCGTCGCCGTTCCCGTCCGCGAAGCTGCGCACGTAGACCTGGTAGATGACGGCGGAGCGCCACCACAGCGCGTCGTCGCCCGCGGGCACCACATGTGCGCCGGGCGTCAGGACCTCGGTGTCCACAGAACTCCTCGTTCGTCGTTGAAAGGACTCGATGGAGAGAATGTACGACGCTGGACCGGTTTACGCAACTCTTCGACAAAGTCACGCAAGATCACGATTGCGCAACGCTCCATCCGGTTGCGGCGACGGTGGTCCGTCGGAATTCGCCGCAGGACGGCGTCGGTGGCGGCCATATGGCACGGTTCGCGCTCGGACCGGGGGGCGGGGCGGCGGCGCGGGACGGCGCACCGGGGCAGCGGCGCGGCGCGGTACACCCCAGCGGCACAGCGGCGCAGGAGGGTAGGGGCGCAGCGGGGCAGCTGGGCAGCGCAGTGGCTGCAGCGGGTTCAGCGAGCGGCGGGGCCCGTGGAGGCGCGGAGCACCAGCTCGGGCTCGAAGAGCAGCTCGTCGCCCGCCTCGGTGGTGCCGGCGATCTGCGACAGCAGCAGGTCGATGACGGTGCGGCCCATCGACTCGATCGGCTGCCGCACGGTCGTCAGGGGCGGCTCGGTGCAGCTCATCAGGAACGAGTCGTCGTAGCCGACCACGCTGACGTCTTCCGGCACGCCGAGGCCTGCCCGGCGGGCGGCGCGCACCGCACCGAGGGCGAGCGGGTCGCTCGCGCAGACGACGGCTGTCGCGCCGGCGGCGAACAGGCGGGATGCCCCGGCCTGCCCCGATTCGAGCGAGTACAGGCCGCGCACCACGAGGCTCTCGTCGAGGGGCGCTCCCAGGCGCTCCAGCAGGCGCCGGGCCGCGGCGAGCTTGCGCTGCGAGGGGATGTGGTCGAGGGGGCCGAGCAGCAGGCCGATGCGGCGGTGCCCCAGCTGGTGGAGGTGCTGGATCGCCTGCTCGGCCGCGGCGGCGTCGTCGGTGGACACGGTCGCGAAGTCGAGTGCGTCGATGCGGGCGTTCACCAGGACCGTCGGGAGGTTCACCTGCCGGAGGCGCTCGTAGTGCTCGTGCGCGGCGTCGGCCTGGCTGTAGTTGCCGCCGAGGAAGATCACGCCCGACACCTGCTGCTGCAGCAGCAGCTCCACGTAGTCGGACTCGGTGATGCCGCCGGCGTTCTGCGTGCACAGCAGCGGCGTGTACCCGTTCTGCGTCAGCCCACCGCCGATGATCTCGGCGAGCGCGGGGAAGATCGGGTTCTGCAGCTCCGGCAGCACGAGTCCGACCAGGCGGGCACGCTCGCCGCGCAGCTTGGTGGGCCGCTCGTAGCCGAGCACGTCGAGCGCCGTGAGCACGGCCTGTCGCGTGGCATCCGACACCCCCGGTTTGTCGTTGAGCACACGGCTGACGGTGGCTTCGCTGACCCCGACCTTGCGCGCCACTTCGGCGAGACGCTTCGACATGCGCTCAGTGTACGCAAGAACTTGCAGGATCGCGCAAGCGGACGCAAGCGGTCGGATACCGCGTGGCGCGGCGACCAGTTGTCAAGGTCCGCGTCCGGCGAGGCGGGCGGGGCAGGATGGGGCCATGGCCCGACCGTCGATCGTGTGGTTCCGCGATGATCTCCGTCTCGCCGACAACCCCGCGCTGCGCGCCGCGATCGACCGCGGCGAGCCCATCATCGCCCTCTACGTGCTCGACGAGGAGTCCCCCGGCGTGCGCGCGCTCGGGGGCGCTGCGCGCTGGTGGCTGCATCACTCCCTCGCCTCGCTGGGCGAGCGGCTGCGCGAGCGCGGGGCGACCCTGGTCCTGCGGCGCGGACCCGCCGCCCAGGTGGTGCGGGAATTCGTGACGGATGCCTCGGCCGGCGCCGTCTTCTGGAACCGGCGCTACGGCGGCCCCGAGCGCACGATCGACGCCGCACTGAAAGCCGGCCTCCGCGAGGACGACGTCGAGGTCGCGTCCTTCGCCGGCTCGCTGCTCTTCGAGCCGTGGACGGTCACGACCGGCGCCGGAACGCACTTCTCGGTCTTCACGCCCTTCTGGCGCGCGTGCCTCGCACTCCCGGCCCCGCGGTCGCCCCTGCCGGAACCGCGCGAGGTCGACGGCGTTCGACAGGCTCCGGCATCCGACTCCCTCGACGACTGGGGCCTGCTGCCGCAGCATCCGGACTGGGCCGGCGGGCTGCGCGAGACGTGGGAGCCGGGCGAGCCGGCGGCGCGACGACGTCTGCGAGACTTCCTCGACCATGACCTCGCGGCCTACGACCGGGCGCGCGACGAACCCGCCGCCGGCGCGACGTCTCTGCTGTCGCCGAGGCTGCGGTGGGGAGAGGTGAGCCCGCACACCGTCTGGCACGAGACGGTCGGGGCCGGCCACGGCGGCCGCTTCCTGTCCGAGCTCGGGTGGCGGGAGTTCGCGTGGCACACGCTGTTCCACTTCCCGGGCCTTGCGACCGAGAGCCTGCGGCCGGAGTTCGACGCGTTCCCGTGGCCGCCGCTCGACCGCACCCGACTCGAGGCGTGGCAGCGGGGGCGCACCGGGATCCCCCTCGTGGACGCGGGCATGCACGAGCTCTGGACGACGGGCTACATGCACAACCGGGTGCGGATGGTGGCGTCATCCTTCCTCGTGAAGAACCTGCTGATCGACTGGCGGCACGGGGAGCAGTGGTTCTGGGACACGCTCGTCGACGCCGACGAGGCGAACAACCCCTTCAACTGGCAGTGGGTCGCCGGCTCCGGCGCGGACGCCGCCCCGTACTTCCGGGTGTTCAACCCCGAGCTGCAGGCCAAGAAGTTCGATCCCGACGGCCGCTACATCCGGGAGTGGACCGCAGGCACTCCGAGCGAGACGATCGACCCCCTCGTCGACCTCGGCGAGAGCCGCAAGGCGGCGCTCGCGGCGTACGAACGCGTCAAGCGGGGGGCACGCGCCTGACCGCGGCCACGCGCCGGCTTCGGAATGGGATGCCGCACCCCGCGGTTGCCCACCGTCATGACGACAATCGGAATCATCGGTGCAGGACACATCGGCAGCGCCCTCGCGCAGGCCTTCTCGGGACTCGGCTACGACGTCGTGATCGCCAACTCGCGGGGCCCCGAGACGCTGGCGGACCTCGTCGCGGAGCTGGGCCCCAAGGTCACCGCGGCGACCGCCGCGGACGCCGCCGAGGCCGCCGACATCGCCGTGGTCACGGTTCCCCTCAAGGCCATCGGCGACGTGCCGGTCGCGCCGCTCGCGGGCAAGATCGTGCTCGACACCAACAACTACTACTTCGAGCGCGACGGCCACATCGACGCACTCGACCGCGGCGAGACGACCACCTCGCAGATCGTGCAGGAGCACCTGCCCACCTCGAAGGTGGTGAAGGCGTTCAACCAGATCCTCGCCGCAGACATCAACACGACCGGGCTTCCCGCGGGCACGCCGGACCGTCGCGCGCTGGGCACCGCGAGCGACCACGACGACGCCGTCGAATTCGTCACGGGCGTGTACGACGCGCTGGGCTTCGACACGGTCAGCGCCGGCCCGCTGAGCGAGTCGTGGCGGCTGGAGCGCGACCGGCCGGCGTATGTCGTCCGGCAGAACGCCGACGAGCTGCGCGCGAACCTCGCGATCGCCAACCGCCTGCCCTGACCCCGCCGGGCGCGCCCGTGTCCCCGGAATCGACCGCCTGCGCCGCCCGCAGGCGGCGCATTCCAGGGCACGGGTGTGGGGCGGATGCCGGAGCTCCCCGCCGATCCGGAATAGAGGCGGCGCCGGAGAGGGTTGTCGGTAAGGATGAACGACGTCTCCCCCGCCCCGGCTCCCCTGTCCCTCTCGGTCCTCGACCTGGTGCCCGTGCGAACGGGGCAGACGAGCGCGCAGGCGGTGGCGGCATCCCTCGCCCTCGTCGACGCGGCTGATCGCCTGGGCTACCGGCGCTACTGGTTCGCCGAGCACCACAACATGCCCGCCGTCGCCTCGACGACGCCTCCGGTGCTGGCGGCGGCCGCCGCCGCGCGCACCTCGCGGATCCGCCTGGGGTCGGGAGGCGTCATGCTGCCGAACCACTCCCCGCTCGTGGTCGCCGAGCAGTTCGCCGCGCTGGAGGCGCTGGCGCCCGGGCGCATCGACCTCGGCATCGGCCGGGCACCCGGCTCCGACCCCGTCATCACGCAGCTGCTGCGCCAGAGCGGCACGACGAGCGACGTCGAGCGGTTCCCCGACCACGTGCGCGACATCCTGTCGCTCGTCGCCCCCGACGGCGCCGCGCTGCGGTTCACCTCGGGCGGCACCTACGACGTGCACGCGACGCCGGCCGCGACGACGACCCCCGAGGTGTGGTTGCTGGGTTCGAGCGACTACTCGGCACAGCTCGCGGCCGCGCTCGGGCTGCCGTACGTGTTCGCCAACCACTTCTCGGGCACCGGCCTCGAGCGGGCCCTGGAGCTGTACCGCACGGCCTTCGTGCCGTCCGAGACGCTGTCGGCGCCGCGCACGTTCCTCACGGCCAACGTGCTGGTCGCCCCGACGCAGACCGAGGCCGACGAGCGCTCCCTGCCGAACCTGCGCATGACCGCGCGGCTGCGCACGAACCGCCCGCTCATCCCCCTCGAGACGGTGGAGCAGGCGATCGTCGGAGCCGCCGACTTCGACGCGCTGGGCGAATCGATCATGACCTCGGCGCGCGCCAACTGGTTCGTCGGCGAGCCGGGGGCCGTGGCATCCGATCTGCGCGCCTTCGCGACGACCCACGGGGTCGACGAGGTCATGATCTCGCCGATCGCCGGCGCGTACGAGAACGAGGACCTGGATGCCTCGCCCGGCCGCGTGCAGACGCTCGAGCTCCTGGCGGCCGAGCTCGCGCTCTGAGCCCCAGGCGCCCGCCGGAACTCCCGATTGACGCACCGCCGGGCCGGGCGTATACCGGTGCTGCGACAGCCGCCCGGGCTGTCGGGGGGGGGAGGCGCGACATGCCTGAATTCATGGACGTCCACCACGGGATGGTGGGCATCACCGCCGAGGGGCTGAAAGAGGCGCACGAGGCGGATCTGGCGATCCAGGGCGAGGAGGACGTCACCTTCAAGACAGCGTGGGCCGACCCCGAGACGGGCGTCGTGTTCTGCCTGTCCGAAGCGCCCTCCAAGGAGGCGGTCATGCGCATCCACGAGCGCACCGGCCACCCCGCGGACGAGGTCCACGAGGTCCCGCTGGTCGTCTGACCTGTCCGGGTCAGTCGGCGTCGGGCTCGCCCGAGAGCAGTCCGCGCAGCCAGTCGCGTGCCTCGACGAACACGTCGTCGGCGTAGCGCTCGGGGTAGTGGACGACCGCGCGGTCGGCGCGCGGGTACGACCCGAGGAACGTGACGCGCGGACTGAACCGGCGCAGGCCCATGAGGGCGTCGGCCATGCGCTCGTCCTGCAGGTGTCCGTCGGCGTCGACCACGAACCGGTAGCGGCCGAGCTCGTCGCCGATCGGCCGCGAGGCCAGCAGCGACAGGTTGATGCCGCGCGTCGCGAACTGCTCGAGCATCTCGAGCAGGGCGCCGGGATGGTCGTCGGGCAGCTCGACGATGAGCGACGTCTTGTCGGCGCCGGTCGGCGCCGGCGGGACCACCGTGCGCGCCACGAGCACGAAGCGCGTGACGGCGTTGGGGTTATCGCCGATGTTCGAGGCGAGGAGCTCGAGCTCGTGGTGCTCGAGGATGCCGGGAGGGGCGATCGCGGCGTCGGCGTCGCTCGATCCGTCGAGGAGCCCCATGGCGCTGGCCACGTTGCTCGCGGCAGGGACGTGGGAGTGGGCGGGCATCTCGCGCGACAGCCACTGCAGGCACTGGGCGTACGCCACCGGGTGGGCCGCGATCAGCCCGACGTCCTCGAGACGGGCACCCGGACGGCCGACGAGCACGAACTCGACCGGCACCAGGTACTCCCCGACGATGCGCAGTCCGGGGATGGTCGCGAGCGCGTCCTGCGCCGTCGACACGCCGCCGTCGACGGAGTTCTCGATGGCGATCATGGCCGCGTCCGAGCGGCCCTCGACGACGTCGGCCAGCGCCTCGCCGACGTTGCGCACCGGGCGCCACTCGTGGCCGCGCGCCTCGGGGACCTGCGCGAGCGCGGCCTCCGTGAACGTCCCCGCGGGGCCCAGGTAGCTGTAGGTGCGGCGCACGGGGGCGGGGTCCTGGGTACCGGGGAGCTCGGAAGTCACGCGTGCCAGCCTATTCCGGTCCACTCGCGACGCGGACCGTGCGCGCGGGCCGCGAGCCAGGCAGACTAGGCGCATGAGTCGCGCAGGACAGCCCGCCGAACCCTCCGACCTCATCGACATCGATGAGCTGATCGCCGCCTACTACGACATCTCGCCAGACCCCGCGGTCGCCGAGCAGCGCGTGGTCTTCGGCACGAGCGGCCACCGCGGGTCGTCGCTGTCGGGCAGCTTCAACGAGACGCACATCCTCGCCACGACGCAGGCGATCGTCGACTACCGCCGGTCGCAGGGGATCGAGGGGCCGCTGTTCCTCGGCCGCGACACGCATGGGCTGTCGCAGCCCGCCGAGCGCAGCGCGATCGAGGTGCTGCTCGCGAACGGCGTGGACGTGCGCGTCGACGCCCGCGACTCCTGGGTGCCGACGCCCGCCCTGAGCCACGCGATCCTCACGTACAACAGGGGTCGCGCGACCGACGACCCCGGCCGGGCCGACGGCATCGTGGTCACCCCGTCGCACAACCCGCCCCGCGACGGCGGCTTCAAGTACAACCCGCCGCACGGTGGTCCCGCCGACACCGACGCCACGGGCTGGATCGCCGACCGCGCGAACCAGCTCATCGCCGACGGCCTCACCGAGGTGAAGCGCGAGCGGTTCGCCGACGTCGACTGGGACGCGATCACCGGGTACGACTTCCGCGACGCGTACGTGCGCGACCTGCCGTCGATCATCGACCTCGACGCGATCCGCAGCGCGGGCGTGCGCATCGGGGCCGACCCCCTCGGCGGGGCGTCGGTGGAGTACTGGGCGCTGATCGCCGAGATGCACGACCTCGACCTCGACGTGGTGAACCCCGAGGTCGACCCGACCTGGCGTTTCATGACCCTCGACTGGGACGAGAAGATCCGGATGGATCCGTCGTCTCCGTCGGCGATGGCGTCCCTGGTCGCCCGCAAGGGCGACTACGACGTGCTCACCGGGAACGACGCCGATGCCGACCGGCACGGCATCGTGACCCCGGATGCAGGGCTCATGAACCCCAACCACTACCTCGCCGTCGCGATCGACTACCTCTTCTCCCACCGCGAGCAGTGGCCGCGCGACGCCGCAGTCGGCAAGACCCTCGTGTCGTCGATGATCATCGACCGGGTGGCGGAGTCGCTGGGCCGCCGTCTGGTGGGGGTGGCGGGCGGGGTCAAGTTGTTGGTGGCCGGGCTGCGCGACGGCACCGTCGCCGTCGGCGGCGCGGCGTC
>NZ_JBQCIP010000098.1:0-13788 GCF_051953575.1 Microbacterium sp. | reverse complement strand
CGGCATCGCGATGATCGCCGAGGAGTCCACCAGCTTCCCCGGCGTCACCGCCCCCACGAACCAGGCCGGGCTCGGGTTCGGGTTCAAGTGGAACATGGGCTGGATGAACGACTCGCTCGAGTACATCAAGCGGGACCCGATCCATCGCTCCCACCACGAGGGCGAGCTGTCGTTCTCGTTCGTGTACGCGTTCAGTGAGAACTACGTGCTGCCCATCAGCCACGACGAAGTCGTCCATGGAAAGGGCAGCCTGTTCGGACGCATGCCGGGCGACCACTGGCAGAACCTCGCCAACATGCGCGCGTTCCTCGCCTACATGTGGGGGCACCCCGGCAAGCAGCTGCTGTTCATGGGCCAGGAGTTCGGCCAGCTGTCCGAATGGTCCGAAGCGCGCTCGCTGGACTGGTGGCTGCTCGACCAGCCCAGCCACGCCGAGCTCCTGGGGTTCGTCGGGGCGCTCAACGGCGTCTACCGCGCGAACTCCGCACTGTGGGCGCGCGACAGCGACGGGGCGGCGTTCACGCGGCTCGGCGCGCCGACCTGGAACCCGAACGTCGTCGTGTTCGCCCGTCGCGACTGGCACGGCAACACCGTGGTCGTCGCCGCGAACTTCTCGGGCACGCCGCTGAACGCGTACGCGCTCGACCTCCCCGAGAGCGGCGTGTGGCACGAGATCCTCAACACCGACTCGCAGGCGTACGGCGGGTCGGGCGTGGGGAACCTCGGCGTCGTCCACGCCGGCGACGGCGGGCGCGCGACACTGGTGCTGCCGCCGCTGGGTGTGCTGTGGCTGCGCCACGAGACCGCCGCGCACGTGCCGTCGCCAACGAACGGCTGACGCGCGAGAGGCCTGGGTGGATGGCCCGGCATGGTGCCGGGCCATCGACTCAGAACAGGAGCGACGCCAGACGGCCGCGGGCGGAGGCGACGCGCGGGTCGGCGTCGCCGACGAGTGCGAAGAGCTCGAGCAGACGCTCGCGGACCGGACCGCGCTCGTCCGAAGGCAGCTGCGCGAACAGGTCGAGCAGTCGGCCGAACGCGTCCTCGACGTGGCCGCCGGCGATGTCGAGGTCGGCGACCGCGAGCTGCGCCGCGATATCGGTGGGCGCCGCCGCCGCGGCGGCGCGGGCCTGCTGCAGATCGAGGCCCTGGACACGATCGAGCAGGCGCACCTGGCCGAGGCCGGCGCGCGCGTCCTCATCGCGGGGATTCTCGGCGAGTGCCTTCTCGTACGCGGTGATCGCGCGGGCGTAGTCGCCCGCCTCGATCGCCTCGAACGCCTCGGCGTGCAGCGGAGCGAGCGGCGGCTCCTCGGGAGCCTCCTGCCCGACGGGGGCCTCTCCGTCGACAGCCGCGGTGCCGGTCACGCCGTTCTGCGCCGCCACCTGGAGCAGCTGCGCGAAGACCTCGCGCACCTGCTGCTCCGGCACGGCGCCGTTGAAGAGCGGCACGGGCTGACCCGCGACCAGGGCGACGACCATCGGGATCGACTGGGCGCGGAACGCCTGCGAGAGCTGGGGGTTGGCATCGACGTCGACCTTCGCCAGCACGAGCCGTCCGGCGAGCTCTTCGACGACCCGCTCGAGGATGGGGCTCAGCTGCTTGCACGGCCCGCACCACTCGGCCCAGAGGTCGACCACCACGGGGACCGTACGCGAGAGCTCGAGCACCTGCGCGAACGTGTCGTCGGTGACGTCGAACACGAGTGCCGGGAGGGCCACCGCGGCACCCGCCGCCTGCGGCTCCCCCGGAACGGGCCCTGCCGGGCGATTGCGCAGCGACGAGAGGTCGACCGCGCCACGGACGGCGGCACCGAGGGAGGGATCGCTCACGAGATGACCTTCGCTTCGAGGATGGCGGAAGAGTAGCCCAGCAGCCGGATCTTCTCGTTCGAACCCGGTCCGGGCACGTAGAAGAACACCTGGTCGCTGTACGTGGTGGTGACCCCGGTCGCCGACTGGTCGGTTCCTGCGAG
The DNA here is from genome assembly GCF_051953575.1 of Microbacterium sp. Lineage (GTDB taxonomy): Bacteria > Actinomycetota > Actinomycetes > Actinomycetales > Microbacteriaceae > Microbacterium. The sequence continues at coordinate 11,813 of NZ_JBQCIP010000098.1, read as the reverse complement.
AGCGGTCACCGTCGGGTTGTTCTTGATCACCGCGTCGGGGTTGGCCGGCGTGGCCGTGTCGGTCTCGTCGATGTTGACGGCGACAATCGCCCCGCTCTCGACGGTCTGCAGCGCGAAGGGCGCCTGTGCGCCGGGCTTCGCCTGGAACTGCAGGTTGCCGGTGACTGCAGTGGTGTTGGCCGTCTTGTTGAAGTCGTTCAGACGACGCTCGCGGTCGGCCGCGATGCTGGTGCGCAGCTGGTCGCCGTCCGCTTCGAAGAGGCCGTAGTACTCGCTGGACTCGCCCTTGTCGATGATGTCCGCGTACGCCGCCGCCACGTCCTGCGGAGCGAGCGAGAGGAACGGCGAGTCCGGCTCGACCTGCGGCGCACCGATGTAGGTGGGCGCGAGGTTCGGGAGCGTCGTCGACGCCTCGAGGTTGGCGATGTACGACAGCCGGTAGTCCGACCACGGGTCGGCCTGAGACATCACCATGATGCTGGAGGTCTTCGACTCCTCGTCCGCACCCACCACGATCACCGAGCGGGGCCAGTCGTCGTAGGCCTGCGGGAGGATCACGCTCAGAGGCTTGGCGTGGATCGGGTCCGGGGCCTTGTAGTCGGCGATCTGCGACCGCAGCTTGTAGTTGGTGTCGCGTGCCGCCAGCGCCGCACCGGACATGCGGGTCTCAGCCAGATCGCCGTCGAGAGCCGCATCCGCGTCCGCGACGGTCGCCGCGATGCGCGTGAGGATGCGCTCCGCCTGCGCCTTGGTCACGGCGGGGGCCTGCTGGCCGTCGGGAGCGATCACGCTCGCCGTCGGGCTGGGAGTGGGCGTCGAGCCGAACTGCGGCCAGGCGTCGGCAGAGCATCCGGTGAACAGGACGGCCGAGACGGCCACGATCGGGATCGCGGCGAACGCACGGCGGCCTGAGACGGCGCGTCGCGTCGACGCCTGACTGGTGATCACGCCCTTGTCGTCATCGTCGATCGTCGAGATGTCGATGGGCTCGGTCACGGGGAGCGGCAGGCCCTTGCGGCGGGGGCCGCGACGACGTCGCACATGGCGGATCGCCAGGATGTAGAGGAACACGCCGACCGCCATGAGGATCGCGCCGCCCACGATCAGCGGCCCCGCCCAGGGGGTCGACGTCTGCAGCGGCCAGGTCACCGTGACCTTGCTCGGTGCGGGGGCGGTGCCGTCCGCCGCCACGAGTACGCTCATGCCCTCCGGCAGCTGCAGCGGAGCGATCAGCAGATCCTTCTGCGAGTACTCGTCGAGCCACAGGTCGGAGCCGGCCGGGTTCCGCCCTGCGGGGGTCGCCGCTGCGGCGCCGTCGGCGGGAGCAGCCGCGTCACCGGCAGTCGTGTCTCCGGCGGCCGCATCGCCGGCAGCCGCATCGCCGGCCGCCGCATCGCCGGCCGCCGCGTCACCGGCAGCAGGATCGCCCGAGGCGTCATCGCCCTGCGCGGGTGCGGCCGTCGGGTCGGCCTCGACGAGCGTGGTCTCGATCTTGCCGTTCTTGCCGAGAGACACGTGGTTGTAGGTGGCGTCCGCGAGCCAGTCCTGCATGTCGGCGGTGCGTCCGTACGAGGCGAACAGGTCGCCCTCGGACTGCGCGCGGAGCGTCTGGGTGCCGGGCATCTGATTGAGCACAGCCCCGTCGATCAGGATGTAGGGAGCCGCATCCTTGACCGAGATCGCCGCCGTCTCGGTCTTGGGTCCCTCGAAGATCGTCCGCTGAGCGATGCCCGCACCGATCATCACGGTGGCCAGCACGAAAGCCGCCACAGCCCACACGAAACGCACGAAGAAACCCTTTCCCGGGGCGCACCGACAGAGCGCGACCCTTCGATTCGACAGTTCAGACTAGCGAACACGACCTGTGAGGCGCGTGGGAGGGTGCCATTCCGGGGCTCGACGGTAGTGATGCGTATCCTGGGCGAACAGGTATCGGCGTCACGTCGTACAGGAGGGGACCTCGATGAAGATCCACAACCCGTTCCGCACGGCGCTGCTGGCCACACTCGGGGTGGGACTGGGTCTCCTGCTGATCGGGAGCATCCAGAACCTCCAGACGATCCTGCTGTACGTCGGGACCGCCCTGTTCCTCTCGCTGGGCCTGGACCCCCTCGTCGGCTGGCTCGAGCGCCGCAAGCTCCCCCGCTGGGCCGCCGTCCTGATCACCATCCTGGCGGTGCTCGCCGCGTTCGCCGGCATCATCCTGATCGTGGTCCCGGTGATCGTCCAGCAGATCGGCCAGCTGGTCGCCGCCATCCAGAAGATGATCGAGGACGGGAGCTGGAACCCCGTCGAGGATCTCCGGGACTGGATGACCGCGCAGTTCCCGCTGCTGAAGGTCGACGACGTGTTCGAATCGGTCCAGGAGTGGCTGAACTCGCTCGACTACGGCGCGATCGGCAGCGAGATCGGCGGCAGCATCATCGCGATCGGCGGGGCACTGCTGTCGGGTCTCGCAGGCGCCTTCATCGTGCTCATCCTGACGATCTACTTCACCGCCTCGACCCCGAGCCTCAAGCGGGCGGCCTACCAGCTCGTCCCCGCGTCGAAGCGCGCACGCTTCATGGACCTGGGCGAGCAGATCACCGACTCGGTCGGCTACTACGTCATGGGGCAGGTCAGCCTCGGTGTGATCAACGGTGTGCTCAGCGCGATCTTCCTGTCGATCATCGGCGCGCCGTTCCCCGCGGTGCTCGCCGTGATCGCGTTCTTCTTCTCGCTGATCCCGCTCGTGGGCACGCTCACCGGGTCGACGATCATCGTGCTCATCTGCCTCGGGCTCGCCGATTCCCCTGTCACGGCCCTGATCGCCGCGATCTACTACCTCGTCTACATGCAGATCGAGGCCTACGTGATCTCGCCGCGCATCATGGGTCGCGCCGTCGCGGTGCCCGGCGCCGTCGTGGTGATCGCAGCCCTCGCCGGCGGGTCGCTGCTCGGCCTGCTGGGCGCGCTGGTAGCCATCCCGGTGGCCGCCAGCATCCTGATCATCTTCCGTCAGGTCGTGATCCCCCGGCAGAACGAGCGCTAGGCGTATTCAGTCCGCGACGACGGCTCCGCGCCATTCCGTGGGCAGCGGAAGCGCGTCAGGGTTGACCGCGGCGACGATCTCGGTCAGCACACGCCGGGTCTGGTTCTCACCGACCCACAGGTGCTTGCCGCCGTCCACCGGGATCAGCACGGCGTCGGGCACGCTCGCGAACCGCTCGGCCGCCGCATCGGGGCGGAGGTAGTCGTCGAACTCCGGCACCAGCACGATGAGGCGGCGCGGATCGTCCGCCCACGCGGCGACCTCCTCGTCCGTCGCCCGATGCAGAGGCGGAGAGAGCAGCACCGCGCCCTCGACGTCGTGGTCGCGGCCGTACTTCAGCGCCAGCTCCGTGCCGAACGACCACCCGACGAACCAGGGGCGCGGAAGGCCACGCGCGTGGACGAAGTCCATCGCCGCCGCCACGTCGAACGCCTCGGCGCGCCCGCCGTCGAACGCGCCGTCGCTCGTGCCGCGCGGCGACGACGTGCCGCGCGTGTTGAACCGCAGCACCGCCAGGTCGGCGAGAGCAGGCAGGCGCCCCGCCGCCTTGCGGAGGATGTGCGAGTCCATGAACCCGCCCGCGGTGGGGAGCGGATGCAGCGTCACCAGGGTCGCCACCGGATCCCGGTCCTCGGGCAGGGCGAGCTCGCCGACGAGCGTCAGTCCGTCGAGCGTCTCGAGCTCGATCTCCTCGCGACGCGCAGGAAGCTGCATCGGACCGCGGATCTCCATGTCAGGCCACCTTCCAGCAGTGCTGATGCCAGTGCCGGCGCGCCGCGAGATCGGCGGCGTCCCCCAGCACTCCGTCGGCGCGCCACGTGACGAGGTGCGCGACGCCGATGTCGATCTGGCCGCCGCAGCCCGGGCAGCGGTACACCTTCTGCGCCTGCGCCGCCGACACAGGCTGCACGGTCCACTCGACGCCGCGGCGGTACTCGGTGCGCTTCCAGCCGGCGAGCAGACGCTCGAAGGACTCGTCGCCGCTCGAGTCGTTCCGGCGGCGGTTGGACCGCGGCATGGCTCAATACCAGCCGGTGCTCTGCGAGTGGCCCCACGCGCCGCACGGAGTGCCGTAGCGACCGCCGATGTAGTTCAGGCCCCACGTGATCTGCGTCGCCGGGTTGGTCTCCCAGTCGGGGGCGACGCTGCCCATCTTGCTGCCCGGGAGCGCCTGCGGGATGCCGTACGCACCGCTGCCGGCGTTGTACGCGTTCACACGCCAGCCGGACTCCTTCTTCCACAGCGCCACCAGGCACGCGAAGTCGTCGTCGCTCCAGCCACGCGCCTTGACCATGTCGTACGCGATCGCCTGCGCGCTACCCGGGTCGGGAGTCACGAACGGCGGGCGCCATCCGCTGCTGGACGCGCTCGTCCCCTTCACCACAGGCGCAACAGTGGGCTTCGGCTTCACGTACACCGAATACGTGCCGCGGTCGAGTTCGGCCGCGGGCGCGGGCTCCGCCGACGGGTCGCCGGCGATCGACTGGACGTCATCGAGCGAGCTCGCATACAGCGAGACCGGCTCGTCACCGGCATCCACATCCGCCAGTGCGACACCGATCGGCCCCACGTACGCGGCAATGAAACCCAGCGCGGCGAAGGCGGCGAAAGCGCCGACGACCCCGCGCCGCCGCGACCAGCGCGCCGTCGTGGACGCGGGCCGGGATGCCGTCGTGGACGCGGACCTTGCCGCGACAGCACGCCGACGGGCACTGGTCGACACGTCCTGACGTCGGGAGCGTCTGGTCGGGGTCAGATCGTTTCCGGAAGTCACAGTGACCCGATTCTCGCACAGCCGCATCGGATCTTTCCATCCGACGCGGCCCGGCGTCACTTGACGGCGAGCATGACCTCGACGACGGCGTCGAGCACGGCGTCGACCTGGGTCTCTTTGTAGCCGCCGCGCTGCATCCGGAAGGCGACCGAGCGCACCTGCTCGACGGTGACCGAACGACCAGTGGCCAGATACTTCGAGAGCTTGTCGGCCACCAGGTCCACCTCATCGATGCGATAGCCGTAGCGGAGCGCGGACACCCGGTCGAAGCGCTCCTTGCGGGGCCGTGACAGGCGGTCCAGCACCTCCTGCGCGAGCTCGCGCGTGTGGCCGACCCACACTGCCGCACCGGACGCCGCGACAGCGGTGGTCCGTTCCCGCGCCGCGAAGGCATCCTCGATGCGGCCGAGTGCGGCATCCACGGATCCGATCACGTAGCCGTGGCGCACCAGCGGGAACGCGACCTGGCGGATGTCGGCGGCGGTCATGCCTGTCGCGCCGCTCTCGAAGGCTCCGCGCGCCTTCGAGAGGAACTCGTCGACAGCCTCCTTCTCGTAGCCCTTCTCTCGACCGCGGGTCTCGGGGAAGGACGTTCGTGCGGGAGCTTCGGATGCCGTCATGATGATGCCACCAGGGGGGTGAAGAGGTAGTAGAGCGTCAGTGCCGCGACCGTCGAGGGGAGGATCGAGTCGAGCCGGTCGAGCACGCCGCCGTGGCCCGGGAGCCAGGAGCTCATGTCCTTGATGCCGAGGTCGCGCTTGATCATCGACTCCCCCAGATCGCCGGCGGTCGCGGTCGCGAGGATCAGGATGCCGAACACGACGCCCATCCACCAGTCGAGCCCGAGCATGAACATCCCGACCAGCACGCCGGCGACGATGGCGGCCAGCGCGGCGCCCGCGAAGCCCTCCCAGGTCTTCTTGGGGCTGATGCGCGGAGCCATCGGGTGCTTGCCGAACGAGATGCCTGCGACGTAGGCGCCCGTGTCGACGGCGACCGCGACGATGATGAACCCGAGCACCCACCACTCGCCGCCCTCCTTGCTCAGGAGCACGACGCACAGACTCCCGAGGAAGCCGACATACAGCTGGATGAACGTCGCGATGAGCACGTCGCCGAGCACCGCGCCGTACGTGCGGCCGTCGTGCGAGGCCATCTGCGCGACCAGACGCCAGACGACCACGAACGCCAGGGCGACGAAGAGGATCACCCACTGCAGCCACGAGTCGACGAAGTACGCGGTCCCGACGACCACTGCGCCCGCGATCAGCTGCGGTACGAGATCCACCCGACGGCCCGAAGCCGCCAGCGCGCGCGAGAACTCGAAGACCGACAGGACCGCGGCGCCCAGGGCGAACACCAGGAACAGCCATTTGACGAACAGCAGAGAGCCCAGCAGGGCGGCGCCGATCGCGAGTCCGATCAGGATCGCGAGCAGCAGGTCGCGCCCGGTCCGCTCCTTGATGCGCTCGTTGGCCTCTTCGAAATCGGCCCTCGCCTGGGCGACCTGGTTCTCGAACTCGCTCCGCGCGGCGCGCAGGTGCGCCTGCAGCACCGCGCCGGCATCGGCGTCCGCCGCCGCATCCGGCGACGGGGCTCCGGGCAGGGAGGACTCCCCGGCGCGGCGCGCATCGTCTGACGCGCGCCGCCTCTGCGACGAGTCGCGGTCGCCCTCACCCCGCGGGTCGGAAGCGTCGGTCATGGACGGTCCTCAGACCTCGAGCAGTTCGGCCTCTTTGCGCTTGAGCGCCTCGTCGATCGCGTCGACGTGGGCGCGCGTCAGCGCGTCGAGTTCCTTCTCTGCACGACCGAGCTCGTCCTCGCCGACCTCGCCCTTGAGCGCGTCGATGTCGTCCTTCGCCTTGCGGCGGATGCCGCGCACGTGGACCTTCGCGTCCTCGCCCTTGCTGCGGGTGAGCTTCACGTACTCCTTGCGACGCTCCTCGGTGAGCTCCGGCATCGTGACCCGGACGATGTTGCCGTCGTTGGTAGGGTTCACGCCGAGGTTCGGGATGTCGCGGATCGCCTGCTCGATCGCCTTCAGCGCGGACTTGTCGTACGGCGTGACGATGAGCGTGCGGGCCTCGGGGTTGTTGATGGAGGCGAGCTGCGCCAGCGGCGTCGGAGACCCGTAGTAGTCGACCATGACCTTCTGGAACAGCTGCGGGTTCGCACGGCCGGTGCGCACCGTCGCGAAGTCCTCCTTCGCTGCCTCGACGGCGCGGTCCATGCGCGCTCCGGCATCTGCCAAGACGTCCGCGATCACAGTGTCTCCTTCATATGGATGGGGCTGCTCAAGTCTACCGACGGCGCAGGCGTCACGCCGTGACCAGCGTGCCGATCGATTCGCCGAGCAGGGCGCGGGTCACGTTGCCGGCGGGCTCCATCCCGAACACGCGCATGTCCATCCGGTTGTCCATGCAGAGGCTGAACGCGGTGGAGTCGACGACCTTGAGGCCGCGCTGCAGCGCGTCGAGGTAGGTGATGCGGTCGATCTTGGTCGCCGAGGCATCCTTCTTGGGGTCCGCCGTGTAGACGCCGTCGACGCCGTTCTTGGCGACCAGCACCTCCTGAGCGTCGATCTCGAGCGCCCGCTGGGCGGCGACGGTGTCGGTCGAGAAATACGGCAGTCCGGCACCCGCACCGAAGATGACGACGCGACCCTTCTCCATGTGGCGCTCGGCGCGGCGCGGGATGTAGGGCTCCGCGACCTGCGTCATCGAGATCGCCGACTGCACGCGGGTCGCTGCGCCCGCCTGCTCGAGGAAGTCCTGGAGCGCGAGCGCGTTCATGACCGTGCCCAGCATGCCCATGTAGTCGGCGCGCCCGCGGTCCATGCCGCGCTGGCTCAGCTCGGCCCCGCGGAAGAAGTTGCCGCCGCCGACGACCACCGCGATCTCGACGCGGTCGACCGCCTCAGCGATCTCGCGCGCGATCTGGCTGACGACGTCGGGGTTGACCCCGAGCTGCCCTCCCCCGAACGCTTCGCCCGACAGCTTCAGGAGGACGCGACGGCGTCCGGTGTTCTCGTTGATCACGGTGATCCTCTCGATGACGACAAACTAGCGGGGCAAGCCGCAGACTACCCAGGAAACAGCCCGAAGGGCATGAGAAAGGCCCGCACCGGAAACCGGGTGCGGGCCTACTCAGAAGGTCAGGCGCCGACCTTGAAACGGGCGAAGCCCGTCAGGGTCAGGCCGGCGTCCTTCGCGACCTGGGCGACGGACTGCTTGTTGTCCTTCGCGTAGTCCTGGTCGAGCAGGGCGACCTGCTTGAAGAACGCGTTGACGCGGCCCTCGACGATCTTCGGAAGAGCAGCCTCGGGCTTGCCCTCGTTGCGCGAGATCTCGGTGACGATCTCGCGCTCCTTCTCGACCTCGGCCTCGGGGACCTCGTCGCGCGACAGGTACGACGGGTTGGCGAACGAGATGTGCTGCGCGAGGCTGCGCGCCGTCTCGGCGTCGTCGCCCGTGTAGGCGAGCACCACGCCGACCTGCGGGGGCAGGTCCTTGCTGGTGCGGTGCAGGTAGATCTCGAACTTGTCGCCCGACAGGGTGACGACGCGGCGCAGCTCGACCTTCTCGCCGATGATCGCAGCCTCGTCCGAGATGAGCTCGGCGACGGTCTGGTCGCCCGCCGGAGCGGCGAGAGCGGCCTCGGCCGACTCGGCGCCGGCAGCGGCGGCCGCGTCGAGCACCTTCTCAGCGAGCGCGATGAAGCGGTCGTTCTTCGCGACGAAGTCGGTCTCGGTGTTCAGCTCGATGAGCGTGACCTTGCCGTTCAGCTCCTTGGCGGCGACCAGGCCCTCGCTGGTGGAGCGGTCGGCACGCTTCGCGTTGCCCTTCGCGCCCTTGAGGCGCAGGATCTCGACGGCCTTCTCGAGGTCGCCGTCGGCCTCCTCGAGCGCCTTCTTGGTGTCGACCATGCCCGTGCCGAGCTGCTCGCGCAGCGTCTTGATGTCGGCGATCGTGAAGTTTGCCATGGGTGGCGGCTCCTTGATTCTGTGAGTTCTCATGGATGCCGCGGCGGAGCCGTCCTCAGACGACTCCGCCGGGCGGGAAGATGCGATTACGCCTTGGCGTCGCCGGCCTCGGCGGCCAGCTCCTCGGCGATGACCTCGGCCACGACGGCCTCGGCGGCGAGCTCTTCGGCGACGGCCTCGACGGCCACGGCGTCCTCGAGGTCGCCCTCGGCGGCCAGCTCCTCGGCGACGGCCTCGGCCGCGACGGCCTCGGTCGCCAGCTCGACGGCGTCAGCCTCGGCAGCAGCCGCGCCCTGCTCGAGCAGCTCGCGCTCCCAGTCGGCCAGGGGCTCGGCGTCGGCGGTCTCGTCGGTGGGCTGGTGGCGCTGGATGAGGCCCTCGGCGGCGGCGTCGGCGATGATGCGGGTGAGCAGGCCCACCGAGCGGATCGCGTCGTCGTTGCCGGGGATCGGGTACTGGAACTCGTCCGGGTCGGCGTTGGTGTCGAGGATGCCGATCACCGGGATGCCGAGCTTCGACGCCTCGTCGATTGCGAGGTGCTCGCGCTTGGCGTCGACGACCCAGATGGCCGAGGGGGTCTTCTGGAGGTTGCGGATGCCGCCGAGCGACTTGTGCAGCTTGTCGAGCTCGCGCTTCTTGAGCAGGAGCTCCTTCTTGGTGAAGCCGCTCGCCGCCGGGTCCTCGAAGTCGAGCTCCTCGAGCTCCTTCATGCGGGCAAGACGCTTCGACACCGTCGAGAAGTTGGTGAGGAGGCCACCGAGCCAGCGCTGGTTGACGTAGGGCTGGCCGACGCGGGTCGCCTGCTCGGCGATGACTTCCTGCGCCTGCTTCTTGGTGCCGACGAAGAGGATGGTGCCGCCGTGCGCGACCGTCTCCTTGACGAACTCGTACGCCTTGTCGATGTACGTGAGCGACTGCTGGAGGTCGATGATGTGGATGCCACTGCGCTCGGTGAGGATGAAGCGCTTGACCTTCGGGTTCCACCGGCGGGTCTGGTGTCCGAAGTGGACGCCGCTGTCGAGCAGCTGGCGAATGGTGACGACGGCCATGGCCGGTCTCCTGTTCTGGCGCGCGGAGCGCCTGTTGCGGTTGTGTCGCGCCGACCGTCGGCCGGCGAGCCTGGTGCCCGGCACATGCCCGCCCCGCGTTCGCACTGCTGCGCTCGCAAGGACCGTTGGGAATGGATGCCGCGTCACAGACGTCGTCCCGTTCGAGCCGAGATCCGTCACGCTGTGGGCACGCGGAGTCACTCCGACATGCGGAGTGCGACACCCAGTGTACCAGGAGCGGCCACCCTCGCCCCTCCTCCACCGGGCCGCGCGCATGCCGATTCTCCCCCGATGGCCGAGACGGGGATCACACGGTCCACGGAGTGCGCGACGCTCGGACCATGACGCTGCCAGCCACTCGCCCGCGCGTGCGACGACATCGGGCCCTCGCCGGTCTTCTGGCGCTCCTCGTGGCGTCGTCGGGTGCGGGAAATCCGGTCGACGCCGTCGCCGCCGCGGCGCCCGTCATCGCGGCGCCGCGCGCGGATGACTGGGTCTGGCCTGCGAGCCCGTTCCGCCTGGAGCACCCCTTCGTCGCCCCGCCGCACGCCTACGGCCCGGGGCACCGCGGGATAGATCTGAGACCGCTGGAGGGGACTGAGCTCATCGCGCCGGCGGCGGGGATCGTCGCCTTCTCGGGTCAGGTCGCCGGGCGCGGCATCCTCACGATCGACCACGGCGACGGGCTCGTGACGACCCTCGAGCCGATCGACTCGCCGCTGGCGGCGGGCGTGCCGGTCGGGAGGGGCGACCCGGTCGGCTCGGTGTCGCTGGGCGGTCATGCCGACCCAGGTGCGTTCCACTTCGGAGTCCGCCTGCACGGCGAGTACATCAACCCGCTGCTCCTCCTCGGAGGAGTGCCTCGAGCCGTGCTGCTCCCCTGCTGCTGAGCCTCAGGCGCGCGGGTGCGCGAGCCGGTACGTCGCGGTCAGACGCTCGCTGGAGACGTGGGTGTAGATCTGCGTCGTGCCCAGGCTCGCGTGGCCGAGGATCTCCTGCACGGCCCGCAGGTCGGCTCCCCCGTCGAGCAGATGGGTGGCCGCGGAGTGGCGGAGGGCGTGCGGCCCGACCTGGCCGCCCAATTCGGGGCCGAGGCGGCGCGAGACGAGGTCGTACACGGCGCGGGGTCCGAGTCGTCCGCCGCGGGCGCCGAGGAAGAGCGCTGATGCAGCGGCACCGTCGGCCCGGGCCGCGAGCGCCGGGCGTCCGCGCACGAGGTATGCCTCCACCGCACGCAGCGCGGGCAGGCCGAAAGGCACCACCCGCTCCTTCGAGCCCTTGCCGAGGACCCGCACGGTGCGCCGATCGGGATCGAGATCGTCGATGTCGAGCCCGCACAGCTCCGACACACGCACAGCCGCCCCGTACAGCAGCTCGAGCACGGCATGGTCGCGAAGCGCGGCCGGGTCTCCGTCGGCAGCGGCCTGGGCCATCTGCGCCAGGACTCCGTCGAGCGTCTGTGCAGTCGCCACCTTCGGGAGCGTCTTGCCCCTCTTGGGCGAGACGAGCCGCAGGCTGGGATCGGCCTCGATGACCTCGGTCTCGGTGGCCCAGGCGAAGAAGCCGCGCACGGCCGCGGTGCGCCGGGCGATGGTGGCGCGGCTGTCACCCCGCTGCACCGCCTGCCAGAGCCAGTCCCGGAGGGCCTCGAGATCCACCTGGGCGAGATCGACATCCCCGCAGGTGGCCTGAAGGCCCGCGAGGTCGGACCGGTAGGCACGCACGGTCGCAGGCGACAGCCGGCGCACCTGCTCGAGGTGACGCAGGTAGCCCTCGGCGGCCTCGGCGATCCTCATACCCCCAGCTTGCCGCCTGTGCAATGCACCCGGGTCGCGGCGCGCGGGTCGCGGCGCGCCGAGCCCCGACCACTCACTCGCGCGAGGAGGGCAGCCGCCATCCGTCCGCACCGACGAGCACGACTCCTTCGAGCCGCAGCAGGCCGAGCAGCGCCCGGACGTCGTCGACGGCCATGCCGGC
>NZ_JBQCIP010000097.1:0-4803 GCF_051953575.1 Microbacterium sp. | reverse complement strand
CGATGCTGAGAAGACCCGCGGACGTCGCGTTTTCACGGACGGAGGCCGCGGGCATCAGGCGTCCGCCGCCCGCGCGAGGTCTGCCGGCGAGACGAAGAAGTTGAGCCGGAACTTTCCGATCCGCACCTCGGCGCCGTTGCTGAGCGTGGCGCGGTCGACGCGTTCGCCGTTGACGTACGTGCCGTTGAGCGAGCGCTGGTCGACGAGGTCGAATGTCGTGCCCGATCGGGTGATCTCGGCGTGACGGCGTGACACGGTCACGTCGTCGAAGAAGATGTCGGCCTCGGGATGCCGCCCCACGGTGGTGACGTCGGCATCGAGCAGGTAGCGCGCACCAGCCGTCGGTCCGGAACGGACGAGCAGCAGCGCGGCGCCCGAAGGCAGCGCGTCGATGGCATCGAGTTCGGCCTCGCCCAGTTCGCTGCCGAACGGCACGAACGACAAGTCGGAGTCGTGACCGAAGGTCTGCGTCGTGTCGGCCGCACGGTCGGAATCGTGTGCGTCGGCCCCGGCTGCGCGGCGGATGTCGCCCTCATCGGGTCGGCGGTCGTGCTCCACGGTGTCCTCCTCTGTCTGTTCAGCCTATCCGATCGTCTCGGCCGCGGACGAGGTCGAAAACGCCTGCCGGTCGCGATCCATTCGTCGCGGGGCGCTGATCGCGCAATGTTTCGCCTCGTTTCGCGCGGGATGCCGGCGGTCGGGTGCCCGCCTTAGCCTGGCTTCACCGATCGCACCGATCCGTAGAGAAGGAGCACACCGTGTCCAGCCCGTACAGCCGCATTCCCGCCCTCGAGGTGCGTGAGCGTGCGGCGTGCATGTGCGACCACGGCGACACCTGCTCCTCGTTCGCGCCGGGCCACGCGCTTCATCTCATCCAGGCGCGGCTCGCCTCGGCGACCCCCTCCGACTGGGCCGATGCGATCGTCGCCGAGGCGGACGCGCGCTCGGGCTTCGTGGTCGTCCGCACGCTCGCGGGCGAAGAGATCGCACTGTGGAACGGCACGGGAGCGGCTGCAGCCGCGACGCCGGGCACTCCCGTGGCGCTGCACGAGCGCTATCACGTGCTTGCCATCGGCGCGGCGCGCTTCAACGTGCTGCGCGGCTGAGGCGTCGCCCGTCCGCACAGCCGAAAAGAAAGGCGACGAGCCTCAGCTCATCGCCATCATCATGTCCTTGACGGCCATGCAGGCGTCCATGCACGCCTTGCACGACTGAGCGCACATCTTGCAGACCTCGCTGTGGTCGGCGTGCTCCATGCACTCGTCCATGGTCATCTGGCACATCGCGATGCAGGCGTCGAGCATCGACATCATGACCGCGGGGGTCATGCCCTGCATCCGCATCATCGAGCGCATCATGGTGTTGCACATGTCGGCGCAGTTCATGCAGGCCGTCGCGCACGACATCATCTGCGTCGAGCACACCGTGCATGCCTGCTCGCAGGCCGAGCAGGCGTCCATACAGGCCTGCATCACCGCCATGTCCATGCTCTGCATGCCGGGCATCGACATCATGTCCTTCGACATGGCGCCCATCATCATCGCGTCCATCCGCCGCTTCCTTCCGTCGCCGGGTCGGCGGGCAGATCCCCCGCCTTGCGGCCATGCTAGACCTCGGCCGTCCCGGATCGAAGGGCCGATTAGGCTCGATCGGGTGATGTCACAAACTCTTCACATTCCCCGCACAGCCCGACTGTCCGCGCTGATCGCGGCGCTGACCCTGGTATTTCTCGCGGTGCTGGGCACGGCCTCCCCCGCCGCCGCCCACGACGCGCTCGTCGGCACCGATCCGGCCGTCGACAGTACGGTCGCGCAGCTGCCTCAGCAGGTCACCCTCACGTTCAGCGAAGAGGTCGCCGACGATGAGGGAGCAACGGTGATCGAGGTGAAGGATGCCGCCGGCAAGAGCCTCACAGACGGATCCCCGGTCGTCCAGGACAACACCGTGACGCAGTCCCTCACGGGCGAGGCGTCGGGAGTGGTCACTGTGACATGGAAGATCGTGTCGAGCGACGGGCACCCGACGTCGAACGCATTCTCGTTCACCGTCGAGGGCGCGGCCGAGCCCGCTCCGACACCCACCGAGAGCGCGACGGTCGAGACCGAGCCCGGGTCGCCGACGCCCACCCTCGTCGACGAGGACAACATGGAGGTCGACCCGATCGCCACTCTTTTGGTGAACCCGCTGACGTGGCTCGCGATCGCCATCCTCGTCGGCGCCGTCGTGGCGCTGATCGTGTCTGCGCGCCGCCGTCAGGCCCGTCAGAACGGTTCCGGCCCCGGCTCCGACTCCCCTGCCGACCACTAGGCTGGAAGCATGCCTCACTACGACGTCGCCATCCTCGGCGCGGGGCCCGGCGGGTACGTCGCGGCCGTCCGTGCCTCTCAGCTCGGCCTCAAGGTCGCGATCATCGAAGAGAAGTACTGGGGCGGTGTCTGCCTCAACGTGGGCTGCATCCCGTCGAAGGCGCTGCTCAAGAACGCCGACCTCGCGCACCAGTTCCACCACAAGGCCGAGCTCTTCGGCATCTCGGGTGACGTGCACTTCGACTTCGGGGTCGCGTGGGACCGCAGCCGCACCGTGGCAGCCGGCCACGTCAAGGGCATCCACTACCTGATGAAGAAGAACAAGGTCGACGAGTACGAGGGCCGGGGCTTCTTCACCGGCCCCAACGCGATCCGCGTCACGAAGGCCGACGGCTCGACCGACGACGTCACCTTCGACAACGCGATCATCTCGACCGGCTCGAAGGTGCGCCTGCTGCCGGGCGTGCAGCTGAGCGAGAACGTCGTGACGTACGAGGAGCAGATCCTCGACCGCGACCTGCCCGAGTCGATCGTCATCGTGGGCGCCGGCGCGATCGGCATGGAGTTCGGCTTCGTGCTCACGAACTACGGCGTCAAGGTCACGATCATCGAGTTCCTCGACCGCGCGCTGCCCAACGAGGACGCGGACGTCTCGAAAGAGATCGCGAAGCAGTACAAGTCGTACGGCGTCGACATCCTCACCTCGACCAAGGTCGAGTCGGTCACCGACAACGGCGACAAGGTCACCGTCACGTACACGGCGAAGGACGGCACGGCCGGTTCCATCGACGCCGACAAGGTGCTCATGTCGATCGGCTTCGCGCCGAACGTCGAGGGCTTCGGGCTGGAGAACACCGGCGTGAAGCTCACCGAGCGCGGCGCCATCGACATCGACGACTACATGCGCACGAACGTGCCGCACATCTACGCGATCGGCGACGTGACGGCGAAGCTGCAGCTCGCGCACGTGGCCGAGGCGCAGGGCGTCGTCGCCGCCGAGACGATCGGCAAGGCCGAGACCCAGACGCTGGGCGACTACCGCATGATGCCCCGCGCGACGTTCTGCTCGCCGCAGGTCGCGTCGTTCGGCCTCACCGCGCAGCAGGCGCGCGACGCCGGCTACGACGTCAAGGTCGCGAAGTTCCCGTTCTCGGCCAACGGCAAGGCCAACGGCCTGGGCGAGCCGATCGGCTTCGTGAAGGTCATCGCCGACGGCGAGCACCTGGAGCTGCTGGGCGCGCACATGATCGGCCCGGACGTGTCGGAGCTTCTGCCCGAGCTGACCCTCGCGCAGAAGTGGGACCTCACCGCGCTCGAAGCGGCCCGCAACGTCCACACGCACCCGACGCTGTCGGAGGCCGTGCAGGAGGCCTTCCACGGCCTCGCCGGCCACATGATCAACCTCTGATCGGATCAACGAAGAACGCCCGGAGCCTCAGGCTCCGGGCGTTCTTCGTCGTCCGTCAGGCGCCGAGCGCCCGCGCGAGCTTCGATGCGGATGCCGCCTCGCGGCCGCCCGCGGCGCGCACGGCCTGCTCGGCCGCCGCGAACAGCGCGGCACGATCGGGCGCTGACGCGGGGGCTGCCGGCCCGAGCTCGAACTCCCATTCGCGCCACGTGCGCTGCCTCCCGTCGCGTTCGTCGGTGGCGACGACGTGGTCGTCGACGAACTCGGCGACCAGCCCGCCGTCGGCGTCCTGCAGTGCGTAGGCGGCGCGCTGGTTGCGGATGCGCGCGATCGGGACGTAGTCGGTGGATGCCGCGACCGCCGCGAGTGCGGCGGCGACGGCATCCGGAACAGTCCCCGCCGGGCCGAGCGGCCAGTGCAGCTCGACGCGCCCGCCCTCGGCGTCGCGCGGGCCCTTGATGTGCCAGCCTTCGTCGGGGCCGCCGGTGCGCCGGCGCACGGCATAGCCCGCGCGGGCGAGCGCCAGGTCGGCGGTGTCCAGGTAGACGGCGTCGAGGTCACGCGGCTCCGCCGCGCCGACCGAGACGACCCCCGGCAGGCCCGACCAGTCGGGCAGCGGGGTGTCGTCGTCGACGTCGAACTTCAGCTCGATCTCGACCGAGCGTGCCGGGTGGGCGTGCGGCCCGCCCGGCTCAGTCGTCACGACCGTCGGGATTCGGGTCGATGTCTTCGGTGGCCTCGACGTAGACGAAGCGGGTCTCGGTGGGACCGTCCCCCTCGCCGGTGTTGGCGTCCTCGCCTTCGCGGCGGTAGACGAGCTGTCCCTCGCCGTAGGGAACGATGTACGAGTCGTCGATGGCGGGGTCGAGCGGGATGATCTGTCCGTCGAGGGGTCCGCCGTGAAGTCGTGCGATGGCCATGACGCCAGCGTAGACCCGAACCGGTCCGTGCAAGCGCTTCCAGCTTCTCCCCCTAGAATGCGAGCGTGAAGGCCATCCGAACGTTCACCGTCCGTCCCGTCCTCGCCGCCTCGCTCGCTCCCCTGGACCGGCTCGCCTCCAACTGGCGCTGGTCGTGGAGCCGGGCCAC
>NZ_JBQCIP010000096.1:0-8974 GCF_051953575.1 Microbacterium sp. | reverse complement strand
GCCGCGAGCGACACCAACCCGCTGCGCACCCACGGCGGCCCCGTCAACGAGAGCCAGACCGTCCAGCTCGGCCAGATCGGCAGCCTGCTCGCGACTGTCGCGCTGTCGACCCTCGTCATCGAGGCGGGCATCGCGATCCTGCTGTACCCCGGCCTCCTCTTCGCGGGCGTGCCGTGGCATGTCGCCCTCTGGGAGGCGCCGTTCTACGCGGCCATGTCGTTCACCAACACGGGCTTCACGCCGAACCCGCAGGGCCTGGAGCCCTTCCGGCACGACTACTTCTTCCTCACCGTGCTGATGGCCGGCGTCTTCATGGGGTCGATCGGGTTCCCCGTGATCTACACGCTGCGCCGCCAGCTGTGGCACGTGCGCCGCTGGTCGCTGCACGCGAAGCTCACGATCATCACGACGGTGGGGCTGTTCTTCCTCGGCGGCGTCGTGTTCCTCGTGCTGGAGTACGACAACCTGCTGACCCTGGGCACGAACGACGCCTGGGACACGACGTTCCAGGCGTTCTTCCTGTCGGCGATGACGCGCTCGGGCGGCTTCGCGATCCTCGACATCGGGCAGCTGAACCAGTCCAGCCTGCTGGTGGCCTGCATGCTCATGTTCGTCGGCGGCGGCTCGGCGTCCACCGCCGGCGGCATCAAGGTGACGACCCTCGCCGTCATCGCGCTCGCGGTGATCTCCGAGGCGAAGGGCCGCGCGTCGAACCAGGTGTTCGGCCGCCGCATCCCGAGCGACGTGCTGCGCGTCGCCCTGTCGGTCGTGGCCTGGGGCGCCACCATCGTCGCGATCTCGACGATCATCATCACGCAGATCACCAAGGCCGATCTCGGCGACGTGCTGTTCGACGTCATCTCGGGCTTCGCCACCGTGGGGCTGTCGACGGGACTCACCGCGACGCTGCCCGATCCCGCCGTCTACGTCCTCGCCATCACGATCGTCATGGGCCGCGTTGGTACAGTGACTCTCGCCGCGGCCGTGGCTGCGTCCAACCGTTCGCAGCTGTACTCGCTGCCCGTCGAAAGGCCGATCGTTGGTTGAGCGGATGAGGGGCGATGCGCCCGTCCTGGTCATCGGACTGGGGCGCTTCGGCGCGGCGTGCGCGGGCGAGCTCGACCGCCTGGACCGCGAGGTGCTCGCGATCGACGAGAACCTCGACCTGGTGCAGAAGTGGTCGGAGCGCGTCACGCACACGGTGCAGGCCGACGCGAAGAACATCGACGCGCTGAAGCAGATCGGCGCACAGGACTTCCAGGTCGCCGTCGTCGCGGTCGGCTCGTCGATCGAGGCATCCGTTCTCATCACGGCGAACCTCGTCGACCTCAAGGTGCCGCAGATCTGGGCGAAGGCGGTGTCGCAGTCGCACGGCAAGATCCTCGCCCGCGTCGGCGCCAACCACGTCATCTACCCCGAGCGCGAGGCCGGCGAGCGCGTCGCGCACCTCGTGAGCGGCCGCATGCTCGACTTCATCCGCTTCGACGACGACTTCGCGCTCGCGAAGCTCTACCCGCCGAAGTTCATCCGCGGCAAGGGCCTCAACGAGTCGGGGGTCCGCAGCAAGTACAACGTCACCGTCGTCGGCGTGAAGAGCCCGGGCAAGCCGTTCCGCTACGCCGAGGCGAACACGGTGGTCACCAACCACGACCTCATCATCGTGTCGGGCACGAACTCCGACATCGAGCGCTTCGCCTCGCTCGAGCGCTGATCCCGACGGATGTCGGCGGCCCGGCGCAGACTGCCGGCATGAGCGAACGAGACGAGACGATGCAGGCCGCGCGCGCGTGGCTCGACGGCTACCTGCGCGCGTGGGACACGAACGCGCCCGACGACATCCGCGCGATCTTCGCGCCCGACGCGGTGTACCGGTTCGAGCCCTGGACGACGCCGGTAGAGGGGCAGGACGCGATCGTCGCGGCCTGGACGCAGCGGCGCGACGAGCCGGGAAGCTTCCACTTCGAGGGCGGGGTGACGGCGGTCGACGGCCGGCGGGCGATCATCGAGGGGGTGACGAGTTACGTCGCCGGCACGACCTACAACAATCTGTGGGTGGTCGACCTCGCCGCCGACGGCCGTGCCGACGCCTTCACCGAGTGGTGGATGGACCAGGCGCACAAGAGCTGACACTCACGCGCCGGCGGCGAGCTCCTTCGCGCGGGCGAGCGCGGCATCCGTCGCACGCGCGAACACCTCGTCGAGGCGCGCGTCCTGCAGCACGGCCACGGCGCGCTCGGTCGTGCCCTTGGGGCTGGTGACCTGACGGCGCAGCCCCGCGGGATCGTGATCGGATGCCTCCAGCAGAGCCGCCGCGCCGATGAAGGTCTGCTCGGCCATGACGCGGGCCTCGGCCTCGGCGAAGCCCTTTGCGACGGCCGCCTTGGTGAACTCCTCGACGAGCAGGAAGAAGTACGCCGGGCCCGATCCCGAGATGGTCGACAGCGCGTCGATCTGCGACTCGGGGACCTCGATGACGGTGCCGACCGTCTCGAAGAGCCGGCGGGCGGTCGCCACGGCGGCGTCATCGGCGCGCGAGCCTGCGGCGAGGCCGGTGACACCGCGGCCGACGAGGGCGGGCGTGTTCGGCATCGAGCGCAGCACGACGACGTCGTCGCCGACGATCTGCTCGAACGTGTCGATGGTGACGCCGGCCGCGAGGCTGACCACCAGCGTTCCGGGGCGCAGCACGGGCGCGATCTCGCGCAGCAGGTCCGGCACCATCGCGGGCTTGACGCCGACCAGCACGGCATCCGCGGCGGCCGCGGCATCGGTGTTGCCCGTGGGCTGCGTCTCGAGGGCGACGCTCGTGACGTCGGCGAGCCCCTCCAGCGACCGGGCGCTCGCGAGCGACCGGTTCGTCGCGGTCACTCCCCCGCTCGCCAGACCCGAGCGCGACAGGCCGCGGGCGATCGCTCCGCCCATGGAGCCTGCTCCGAGGATCGCGATGGGCGGGAGGGCGGGAGCATTGTCAGGCATGCCGTCATCCTATGAGCGGGGCGTGACGGCATCCATTCAATCACTCTTGACTTATATAAGTTTGCGCGCAACCATTGAAGCATGCACGCGCTCGACATCCTCGGCGACCCGGTGCGCCGGCGCATCCTCGAGCTCCTCGCGGAGGGCGAGCTCAGCGCCGGCGACATCGGCGACGAGGTGCAGCGCGAGTTCGGCATCTCGCAGCCGGCCGTGTCGCAGCACCTGCGGGTGCTGCGCGAGTCCGGATTCGCCACCGTGCGCCCCGAGGGCACACGACGCCTGTACGCGATCGCGGCCGAGCCGCTCGCCGACGCGGCCGCGTGGTTCGATCCGTTCCGGCGCTTCTGGCAGCCGCACCTCGACGCCCTCGCGACCGAGCTCGCCCGGGGTCGCCGCGAACGCCGGCTGGCGGCCGAGCGCGATGCCGGGACCGATGAGACAGACCGACCGGACACGACCGAACCTCAGGAGGACTGACATGGTCGACGTACAGGGCCAGCTCGCGGCGGTGACGCGCGAGATCGCCGACGAAGACATCGACGGATTCGCCTCGCGCGTGCAGACGCTCGCGCAGACGTACCCCGCGCCCATCGACGACGTATGGGATGCCGTCACGACCGCGCCGCGGATCACCCGGTGGTTCCTCCCGATCTCGGGCGACCTGCGCGTCGGCGGCCGTTACCAGCTCGAGGGCAACGCCGGGGGAACCATCCAGGCGTGCGCGCCGCCCGCCGGCGGTGCGGCCCATTACAAGGCGACGTGGG
This sequence comes from Microbacterium sp., assembly GCF_051953575.1. Taxonomy (GTDB): domain Bacteria; phylum Actinomycetota; class Actinomycetes; order Actinomycetales; family Microbacteriaceae; genus Microbacterium. The sequence continues at coordinate 5,234 of NZ_JBQCIP010000096.1, read as the reverse complement.
AGTTCGGCGGCGGCGTCACGTGGCTGACCGTGCGACTCACGGCGGAGGGCGACGACAGGACGCGCCTCGAGCTCGAGCACGTCGCCCGCACCGACGACATGCCTCCGGGCTTCTGGGACACCTACGGCCCGGGCGCGACCGGCGTCGGCTGGGACGGCGGGCTGCTCGGGCTGGCGCTGCACCTCACCGGCGGCGAGGGGCCGACCCCCGAGCAGGCCGCGGCATGGGCGTTCACCGACGAGGGCCGCGCGTTCTACCGCGGCGCCGCCGACGCATGGGGCGCCGCACACGAGGCCGCCGGCGCCGACGCCGCGTCGGCGCGACGCGCCGCCGACAGCACCTTCGGGTTCTACACCGGACAGGCACCCGCCGGGGAGTGAACGGAGCGGATGCCGCGCCGCTCGCGGTGCGGCATCCGCTCTCCGACTCGGCAACCTGAAAGGTGATTCACAAAGAGTGCGGCCGGGACTATCCTCGGAGATGGCGGGGGCGCAGGGGCCTTCGCGAGACGTGGAGAATCCCGATATGACCCTCTTCGACGGCATCACCGCACGCATCGTGGAGACGCCCCAGCTGTCCGTCAACATCCTGGAGCGTGCGGGCGACGACCCGGCCGCGCCGCCCGATCGCACCGTGATCCTCATCCACGGAAACGTGTCGTCCTCGCTGTTCTGGCAGGAGACGATGCAAGACCTTCCCTCAGACCTCCGTGTCATCGCGGTCGACCTGCGCGGCTTCGGAGACACCGAGAACGCACCCGTCGACGCGACGCGCGGCGTGCGGGACTTCAGCGACGACCTGCACGCGACACTGCAGGCGCTCGGCATCGAGACCGCCCACCTCGTCGGATGGTCGATGGGCGGCGGTGTGGTCATGCAGTACGCGCTCGATCACCCGGTACTGAGCCTCACGCTGCAATCGCCCGTATCGCCGTACGGTTTCGGCGGCACGCGCCGCGACGGCTCACGCCTCACCGACGACGACGCCGGGTGCGGCGGCGGCGGCGCCAACCCCGACTTCGTGCAGAGACTCAACGATCGGGACGCGACTGACGAGGCCTCGACGTCGCCGCGCAGCGTCTTCCGCTCCGGGTACGTCGCCTCCGGCTACACCACCGAGCACGAGGACGTCTGGGTCGAGTCGATGCTCAGCACCTCGACCGCGACCGGCAACTACCCCGGCGACGCCGTCGCGAGCGAGAACTGGCCCGGCTTCGGCGCCGGCCGGATCGGCGTGCTCAACACGATGACGCCGGGGCACTTCGATGTGTCGGGCATCGTCGACCTCGACCCGAAGCCGCCCATCCTGTGGATCCGCGGCACGTCCGACGCGATCGTGTCGGACGCGTCGTTCTACGACCTGAACAACCTCGGCAAGCTCGGCGTGATCCCCGGCTGGCCGGGCGACGACGTCGCGCCCGCACAAGAGATGGTGTCGCAGACCCGTGACGTGCTCGGCCGGTACGCCGCCGTCGGCGGCCAGGTCGTCGAGGTCGCCCTGGAGGGCGTCGGGCACTCGCCGCACCTGGAGCGCCCGGCCGAGTTCCGCCACGCGCTGCTCGAGGCGATCGGCTACGTCGGCCACCCGCACGACCCCGCCCCGCCGACCGAGGCCATCATCCTGCGCTCGTCGGACTGAGACGATCGCCGGGCGAGGCGCTCCGACACGCGTACGAGCCCGGCTTGCCGCATCCGTAGACTCGTCGGCATGAGTGCTTCCGGCGGTGGCAAGGCGATCCTCGCGGCGTTCCTGGCGAACATGGGCATCGCCCTGGCGAAGTTCATCGCGTGGTTCCTCTCGGGGTCTGCGTCGATGCTCGCCGAGGCGATCCACTCGGTCGCAGACTCGGGCAACCAGCTGCTGCTGATGCTCGGCGGACGCAAGGCGAAGAAGCAGGCCGACCGCGAGCACCCCTTCGGCTACGGCCGCGAACGGTACGTGTACGCGTTCGTCGTGTCGATCATCCTGTTCTCGGTCGGCGGCCTGTTCGCGATCTACGAGGGCGTGGAGAAGATCCTCCACCCCCACGCGCTCGACGAGAAGTGGTGGTGGCTGCCCATCGTGGTGCTGGTCATCTCGATCGGCCTCGAGTCGTTCTCGCTCCGCACCGCGGTGAAGGAGAGCAACCACGTCCGCCCGAAGGGGCAGTCCTGGGTCTCGTTCGTCCGCCGCGCGAAGGCGCCCGAGCTGCCCGTCGTCCTTCTCGAAGACGTCGGCGCCCTCACCGGTCTGGTGTTCGCCCTGCTCGGCGTCGGCCTCACCGTCATCACCGGCAACTCGCTCTTCGACGCCCTCGGCACCCTCATGATCGGCACGCTGCTGATCCTCATCGCGATCGTCCTCGGCGTCGAGACGAAGAGCCTGCTCGTCGGCGAGGGGGCGACGGATGCCGACTACGACCGCATCGTCACCGCCATCGAGTCCGGACCCGAGGTCGAGAAGCTCATCCACATCAAAACCCTCTACCTCGGCCCCGACGAACTGCTCGTCGCCGCCAAGCTGGGCTTCGCGTCGGACGCCCCGCTCGCCCACGTCGCCGCCGACATCGACAAGGTCGAGGCGCGCGTGCGCGAAGCGGTGCCCGCGGCACGCGTGATCTACTTCGAGCCCGACATCTACCGCCCCGGGGACGATCCCGCGCCGCCGACGTCGGAGTTCGTCATCACCTCGTCCAACTGAGAGGCCGCGCGCGATGGAGTACTGCGTCTTCACCGAACCGCAGCAGGGTGCGAGCTACGACGACCAGCTCGCTTTCGCGCGGGCCGCAGAGCTGCTCGGCTTCGACGGGTTCTTCCGGTCGGACCACTACCTGCACATGGGCGACGGCGCCGGCACACCCGGCCCGACCGACGCCTGGACGACCCTGGCCGGACTCGCCCGCGAGACCTCGCGCATCCGCCTCGGCACGCTCGTGTCGTCGGTCACGTACCGGGCCCCCGGGCTGCTCGCGATCCAGGTCGCGCAGGTCGACGCGATGTCGGGCGGACGCGCCGAACTCGGGCTCGGCACCGGCTGGTTCGAGCGCGAGCACCGGGCTTACGGCATCCCGTTCCCGGCGAAGAGGTTCGACCTGCTCGAAGAGCAGCTCCAGATCGTGACCGGGCTGTGGTCGACCCCGGTCGGCCGGTCGTACAGCTTCGCCGGCGCCCACTACGAGCTGACCGATGCCCCGGCCCTGCCCAAGCCCGTCCAGGAGCGCGTGCCCATCATCGTGGGCGGCAGTGGGCCGAAGCGCACCCCTGACCTGGCGGCGCGCTTCGCGACCGAGTTCAACATCGGATTCCAGCCCGAGCCGGTGATCGCCGAGAAGTTCGCCGGCGTCCGCGCCGCGTGCGAGCGCATCGGGCGCGACCCCGGCACGCTGAAGCTCTCGGTCGCCCTGCCCACGCTGGCTGCAGCATCCGCCTCCGAGCTCGAACGGCGCGCGGCGAACATCGGACGCACGGCGGACGAGCTGCGCGGCGACGTGAACATCGTCGGCGGCCGGGACGAGATCGTCGCCAAGGTCGAACGCCTCGCCGCGCTCGGCGCGCAGCGCGTGTACTTCCAGCTCATGGACCTGCAGGACGTGTCGCACGTCGAGTACCTCGGCGCCGAGGTGCTCCCGCACCTGCCGCGCTGAGCCCGGCGTCCGGCGCGCCGGCCCGGCGTTGCGTGCGTGCGGAAGGAGAGAGGATGCCGGGCGCCCGGCATCCATCGCTCACACCGGCAGGCGGTACGACGGCAGGCCGCGACGGCGGATGAGCCACTCGGCGAACACCAGGTTCGGCAGCCAGCACAGGAACGGCACCGCGGCGTACGCGTTCGCGAACGCGGTGTCGAACTCCCACGGCTGCCCGAAGAGGAGCGGGGCCATGAGCAGCAGCGGCAGCCAGATGCGCAGCATGACGCCCGCGTACGTCAGCGCGTAGTTGCGGATCATCCAGGCACGGTGGCTCGGCACGTCGCCATGGCGGATCGCCCGGTACGCACGCCACGCCGTGACGAACCACATGACGGCGAGCGCCCCGAACCCGAAGAACCCGACGGAGCCGGCCCGGCTCCAGGGCGCGATGACGAGGCCCGCGATCGCACCGACCGCGACCGCGACGAGGTACACGCGGCCGGTCCACCGGTGCACCCGAGGCGCGCGGGTGCGCAGGCCGCGCCAGAACTGGAACGGCCCCGCGACGAGCGCGACCGCTCCGCCGACGATGTGCGCGTAGAACGCACCCTGCACGAATCCCGGCGCGGACGCATAGGTGGATGCGAGCCCCACGTCATCCCCGGCGAGGTCCTGCAGCGACGCGGTGAAGTACGGGACGGCCGAGTAGGCGACGATCGCGACCGCCGTGAGCAGGACGAACGTCCAGCCGATGCGGGAGCGGATCCCGCCCGGGCGCGCGACCGCCGGTGCGGTGCGGACGGGTTCGATGAGCCGGGTCATGGCCGTCACGCTAGGCCCGGCTGCCGGGCAGCCAGCAGGGGGCTGTCCCCCGGAACCGCCGCGGCAGTCCCCCGAACCACGGGGTCGACGGCGTCAGCGGCGGGCGTCGAAGAACCCGCGCAGCAGCGCGGAGGCCTCGGCCTCGCGCACGCCCGCGACCACCTCGGCGCGGTACGGCAGGCGGCGGTCGCGCAGCACGTCGTACACGGACCCTGCGGCGCCGGCCTTGTCGTCCCATGCACCGAAGACCACCCGTGACACGCGCGACTGCAGCACCGCGCCGGCGCACATCAGGCACGGTTCGAGGGTCACGACGAGGGTGCAGCCGTCGAGGTTCCATCCGCCGTGGGCGGCGGCTGCGGCCCGCAGGGCTACGACCTCGGCGTGCGCAGTCGGGTCATGGTCGCGCTCGCGCAGGTTCAGGCCTTCGCCGATCACCGTGCCGCCGGCATCCGTCACCACCGCCCCGACCGGGACGTCGCCGGACTCGCCCGCCTGCGCGGCGAGCTGCAGCGCACGATCCATCGCGGCGAGATCGGCCGGGTCCACGTTCACCCCCCGAGCGTATCCGGCGGGCGGTGCGGCGGGCGGTCTCCGTTCGCGGAGCCAGGAGATCCCGCGAGATCTCCTGATCTGGGAGACGGACCGCGCGCCCAGTAATCTGGGGTCATGCGCCTGCACGTCGCCGACCACCCTCTCATCACTCACAAGCTCACGGTGCTGCGCGACCAGCGCACGCCGTCGCCGGTGTTCCGTCAGCTCACCGAAGAGCTCGTGACACTGCTCGCGTACGAGGCGACCCGCAACG
>NZ_JBQCIP010000095.1:0-23914 GCF_051953575.1 Microbacterium sp. | reverse complement strand
GCCGGGGTCTCGACGCGGGCGGGGTGGTTCACGGCGCGGAGGTGACGGACGGGGGCGGTGGCGGGACGGTCGAGGAGTGCGGTGGTCGACATGATGATGGTCCTTGCGGAAGGAACCCGTATGACGGTGGCGGGTTCGGATGTGCTGCGGCCCTGATCGGCCGGGAGCCCGGAGAGGGCGGTTGCCCGACGTTGGGCGGTGTGCGAAGCGGATCCGGGTGCGCGTGATCGACGCACAAGACCGGTGCTTCGGGGGACTCCATGCGATCCGTGTTCAGAAGCGGAGAAGGAGTCCGGCGGGTCACCGTGCTAGTGGCACATTCGACAACACATGACAGCGCGGCCGGCCATCATCATGCCGGCAGTCCTGTTCGCCTCCCAGGCGGACAGAGAAAGCGCGTTGTCAGTCATGAGGCCGATTATGACCGACTTTGTCGGAATACGTCAAATCGCTCGGATGCCGCGGCCCGAACGTGTCGGAATGTGACAGATTGCTCAGTCCTGCGTTCCGAACCCGGTAAGCGGGCTCTCGGCGCGGTTTACTGACAGGCGTGGCAACGCAACCCGGCCCGCTGAAGCGGTGGTGGCTCGACCTGATCCAACGCCGGCTGAACCCCTGGACGCTCGATCTCGCACGCGCCGGCCGCGGACCGTTCTCCCTCGTCCGGCACGTCGGCCGCAAGAGCGGCAAGACCTTCGAGACGCCCGTGATCCTCGGCGAGGCCGAGGGCGGGTTCGTCGCCGAGCTCACGTACGGGCCGGGCGTCAACTGGTACCGCAACATCGTGGCCGGAGGGGGAGCCGTGCTGCACCGACGACGGTGGTACCGCATCGTCGCCGTCGAGCCGTACCCGACGGCCGACGGCCGGCGGGCGTTCGGCCGCGTACCGCGCGTGGTGCTCGCCATCCTGCGCAGGCACGAGTTCCGCCTGCTCGTGGTCGAGCCGCTCGACACGCCTCCCGCGTGAAGACCCGAGCGTCTGGGGGATCGCCGCGACATCCGGTCCGCTGCGTCCCGGGGTGCTCGGGCGGGCGTACCCTGTGCGGGTGAGCGAGCTGCGTTTCTCGAACGAGCCGGATGCCTCGCGGTACACCCTGCACCGCGGCGACGACCTCGTGAGCGTCCTGGACTACCGCGACGACGGCCGGACCGTCGCCATGACCCGGGCCTACACCATCCCCACCTTCCGCGGGCACGGCTACGCCGGCGAGCTGGTGGGCCGCGCCGTCGCCGAACTGGAGAGCAGCGGCGACCGCCGGATCATCCCGGTGTGCTGGTACGTCGCGGACTGGTTCGACGAGAACCCCTCGCATCGCGGCATCCTGAACCCCCGCTCCTGACGACCGGCGCTCGCGCACGGCGTCGGACGCTCTTGTCAACCCCGTGTCGCCCCGACCCGGCTCGACGGACGCTGGAGGTCGACGAGAGGAGCGCGCATGCGACGCGAAGGACCCGGTGACGGAGAGCTTCCCGAGGGTGTGATCGATGCCGACCCCGCCGGCGGCTGGGAAGGCGTCCACGATGAGGAGTCGAGCGAGCGCGACGGCGCCGCTGCCGGACAGGGGCCCGATGCCGGACTGCAGCCGGACGACCCGGTCGAGGGCGAGGTGGCGCGGCAAGGGGCCGATCCGGATCTGGCGACCCCTTCCGACCGAGGGGAGGAGCCGTGATGAGCGGCGAGGCCGCGGACGCTCGCGACGGGCGGGACGAGGACCGCGACTCCGCGAACGAACCCAGTCATGAGGCCGTCGGGATCGGGGTCATCCATGACGAGCGCGCCGACGAGACGGCGACGGAAGCCGCCGGCGCGGAGCCGGCCGGCACGTCTGCGCCGGATGACGCTCTCGACGGGGATCAGGAGCGGCGCCTGCCGACGATGTCGCACGACCCCGCCACGCTCGACACCGTGTCGGGAGTCGTCGCCCAGACCCGGCAGGACACCGGCACAGCCCCGCGGGAACGGATCGTCGACGTTCTGCGCGACCGCCTGCAGCAGGCCGGCGTGGAGCTCGACGACGCGGAGATCGAGGAGCTCGCGCGCCAGGTGTCGACGGGCGACTCCGCCGACGCGGACTAGGCGGCCGCGGCGACGGACCGCTCGTGAGCGTGCAGCCCGATCGGGCGCGGCCACGCGGGCGCGGTCCGCACCGTGACGGCGGCCGTGCGTGGCGCTGCGGCGGCCGTCGGGCTCCACGGCGTGAGCGTGGACCGCTCGCGGATGGAGGCGAGGATGCGGCGCTCGTTCTCGCTCGTGCGGGTGTCGTGGCGGTACTGCTGTTCGGCGGCGTATACAGCGAACATGGCTTCCTCCGTTGGTCTCGACATGAGGAAACCTACGCGGGGGTTCCGACATTGCCGGGTCGGCCCGGCATGGCAGGAATCCGCCGTCAGAAGGCGGTTCGGACCGGCCTCACGTCCCGTCTGCCGCGAACGCCCTGATCAGGCGCGCGGCGGGTGCGGCATCCCGGATCATCGTCTCGTGACCGTGCCCGGCGATCTCGACCAGGCGGCCCTCGGGCAGCCCATCGGCCACACGCCGGCACCAGGGGCGCGGTGCCACCAGGTCGTCCTCCCCGCGGATGACGAGCGCCGGCACATGCGCCCGTGAGAGCACGTCCTCGGGGCGGTGGACGAGCATCGCGTGGAACTTGGCCCGCAGGCGCGGACCCGCCCGGAGGTACTCCCGCGCGCCGCGGCCGATCACGCGCGGGCTCTCGACGGCGATGTCGCGCAGCAGGCGCCACAGCTGACGCGGTGCCGTGCGCGCGGTCGGGTCGACCGTCGGGCCGACGAGCACGATCCGGTCGACGACGGCCGGATGCCGGACGGCCACCTCCAGCACCACCTGTGCGCCCATCGAATGCCCGATCAGCACGGCGGGCTGCGTCAGGTGCGCGCGCAGGTAGGCGGCGACGAGGTCGGCCGTGCGCTCCATCGTCAGCACGCGCGCGGGCTCCGGCGCCTCGCCGTACCCCGGCAGGTCCACCGCGATCGCCTCGCCGTCATGCAGGTGCCGGATCAGATCGGCGAAGACGCTGCGGCCCATGCCGATGCCGTGCACCAGCACGTAGACCGGCCCGCCGCGTCCGTGGCGCTCGACGACCAGCGTCGCGCCGCCGTGCGCGAACCGCTCCACCGCCGGCATGCTCAGGCGGCGCCCGGCTGATCGCGGAGGCCGACGCGATCGGGGATGTCGAACTGCACCCGGGGCAGCCACGACGACGGCTCCGGCCACGGCCGCGAGGCGGGAAGTGCGCGCAGCCGCGCCCGCACGGCTGCGCCGGACGCCTCCACGGGCAGCACGCGGGACGGCGCGTGGTGGGCGAGCGCGCCGAGCCACCAGTGCCGCCAGGTCCCCTCGATCGCCTCCGGCCCCGCGACCAGGTAGTAGTCGGGCATCACGGCCCCACCCGACGCGAACAGCGACAGCATCGCCTCGATCTCGGCCTCGAGCGTCCCGAGGGTCGCGCGCTCCTCGTACAGCTCCACCCAGGCGGCCGCGACGTGCACGAGCGGGTCGGCGTCGTGGACGACATAGGGGAGCGAGACCGACGTCACGAGGTGCGCGGCCGCCGTCGGCTCGGCGTAGCGCAGCGATACGGCGACGAGCGCGGGAAGATCGGCGAGCCCCGTCAGCAGCTCGTCGCTGTCGGCGCCGACGAGCGCGACGACGGTCGCCAGCGGGGCAGGATCCGGGATGTGCGCCATGCTCCACGATACGTCCGGCACCCGGCGGTCGGGCGGGGCATCGCCGCGCGTGCCGGGGTTTCGGGACGAGCGCGGCGTTCCTCGGCGGGGATGTCCGAGCCCGAACGTACGGTGGCTGCATGCGGATCCTGCACACCTCGGACTGGCACATCGGGCGGTCGTTCCACGGCCACGCCACGCTCGATGCGCTCCGCGGTGTGCTCGCGGCGCTGACCGCGCAGGTGCGCGAGCACGAGGTCGACGTCGTGATCGTCGCGGGCGACGTGTTCGACTCCGCGACGCCGGCGGCCGGTGCGTACACGCTGCTCACGGACGCCCTGCGCGACATCGCCGACACCGGCGCCACCGTCGTCGTCACGAGCGGCAACCACGACTCGGCCGCGCGTCTCGGATTCCAGTCCGGCCTGCTGCGCGACGGGGTGCACGTCCTCACCGATCCGGCGGCGATCGGGACGCCGGTCACCGTGCACGACGAGCACGGCCCCGTGCACGTGTACGGCATCCCGTTCCTCGAGCCGGTGCTGATGCGCGGCGAGTGGCCGGGGGTGCGCTCGCAGGCCGATGTGCTCGCGCGCGCCATGGACATCGTGCGGGCCGATGCCGCCGCCCGCGGCGGTCGCACGGTCGCGGTCGCACACTGCTTCGCCGCGGGGGTCGAGCCCACCCCGCACCTCGAGCGCGACATCCAGCAGGGCGGCCTCGACATCGTGCCGCTGTCGACCTTCGACGGCGTCGACTACATGGCGCTCGGGCACATCCACGGACGCCAGCAGCTGGCGCCGAACGTGCGGTACGCGGGCGCGCCGCTGCACTACAGCTTCGACGAGGGCCACAAGCCGCGCGGCTCGTGGCTCGTGCAGCTCGACGCCGACGGGCTCGGCGAGGTCGAATGGATGCCGCTCCCGGTGCCGCGTGCCCTGGTGACGCTGACCGCGACCCTCGACGAGCTGCTCGCCGACGAGCGCTTCGCCGCCCACAGCGACGACTGGGTGCGGGCGGTCTACACCGACGCGCTGCCGCAGCGCGACCCGATGCGCCGGCTGCTCGCCCGCTTCCCCTTCTGCGCCGAGGTGCGGCACACGCCCCCGGCGGGCGGGGCCGCTGTGGCACGCACCTACGCCGAGCGGGTGCGCAGCGCCCGCAACGACGCCGAGCTCGTCGACGCGTTCCTCGCGCACGTCCGCGACGGCGAGGGCGCCTCGGGCCGCGAGACCGAACTGGTGCGAGACCTGCTCGACGAGCGCGTCCGGGCGGAGGCCACGGCGTGAGGCTGCACCGGCTGGAGCTCACGGGGTTCGGTCCCTTCCGCGAGATGCAGACGGTCGACTTCGAGGCGTTCGAGCGCGACGGCATCTTCCTCATCACCGGGCGCACGGGCGCCGGCAAGTCGAGCATCCTCGACGGCGTGTGCTTCGCCCTGTACGGGAGCGTCCCCCGCTACGACTCGGGCGACAAGCGGCTGCGCAGCGACCACTGCGAACCCGAGGATCCGACCGAGGTGCGGCTGGAGTTCACCGTCGGCGACCGCCGGTGGCGGGTGACGCGGGCTCCCGACTACCAGCGACCCGCCCGACGGGGCGGCGGACTGACGACCGAGCCGACGCGCGCCGAGCTCGAGGAGCTCGTCGACGGCCAGTGGGTCGGCCGTGCGGCAAAGCCGCGCGACGTCGGCCTGCTCCTCGACGAGGTGCTCGGGCTCAACGCACAGCAGTTCCAGCAGGTCATCCTGCTCGCGCAGAACAAGTTCTCGCGCTTCCTGCTGGCCTCCGGCGGGGAACGGCAGTCGCTGCTGCGGGCACTGTTCGGCACACGCCGCTACGAGGAGTACACGCGCGAGATCGGCGAGCGCAGCAAGCAGGCCCAGCTCGAGGTCGACGCCCTCGGCGAGCGGGCCCGGACGCTCCTGGATCAGGCCGAGCGGCTCGTCTCGACGAGCGACCTCGGTGCCCCCGCAGAGGCCGCCGACGGGGGCGACGAGACGATCGCCGCCGAGTCGCCGCAAGACCTGGCCGCACGCCGCGACGCCGTCGAGCGGGCCGTCCAGCGGGCGGCGTATCGCCTCGAGACCGCGAGCCATCAGCGGATCGACGCGGAGTCCGCGCGCGCCGAGGCCGAGGCGGCGCACGCGGCGGTGGTCGCGCTGGCGAAGTCGCAGGCCGAGCTCGCCCGGGCCCGCGACCGGCTCACGGCGCTCGAAGACGCGGCCGAGCGCATCGCGGAGGATCGTGCGACGCTCGACGAGGCCCGCGTCGCCGAGGGTCTCCGTGCGCCGCTCGACACCGCCCGCCGTGCGGAATCCGCCGCCGCGATGACCGCCGAGGCGGCGGCGTCGGCCGATGCGGCATGGCAGCGCGCGGCCGAAGAAGCCGGGTTCGACCCGACCGCCGAGCTCGCGACGATCGTGGAGCAGCTCACCGGCGACCTCGCCGTGTGGACGGCGGCGCTGGCGCACGAAGCGGCCCTGTCGGGGCATCGGGACGAGCGGGAGCAGGCGGCCGCGGAGGTGGTGCGCCTCGAAGCCGACGTCCTCGCGCTCGACGCGCAGCGCGCCGCCGTGCCTGCCGAGCTGGCCCGCCTCGACACCGAGCTGGCCGAGGCGCGGGAGCAGGCCGCGCTGGCGGATCCGGCCAAGGCGCGCCGAGCTGAGATCGCCGATCGCCTCGCCGCGGCGAACGAGGCCGAGGCTCTCGTCAAGACGCGGCAGGCGGCCGAGCGGGCGCACCGCGACGCCGCTGCCGCTGCGGCGGCCACGGCCGCGAACGTCGCCGCCCTCCTGCAGCGCCGGCTCGACGGATATGCCGGCGAGCTCGCCACTCATCTCGTCGACGGCCAGGCGTGCGCCGTGTGCGGTGCGACCGAGCACCCTCACCCGGCCGAGCCCGCCGCCGAGCCGGTGACGGACGAACTGCTGGCAGACGCCGAGGCCGCGCGTGATGCCGCGGCGACCGCTGAGCGCGCCGCTTCCGACGCCGCGCGCATCGCACGCGAGCGTCATGCCGCCGCGGCCGGCCGTGCGGGCGGCGAAGGGGTCGAAGCGCTCCAGCACTGGCTCGCCGATGCCGATGCCGAGGTCGAGGCGGCCCGACGCGCGACCGCGCACCGCGACACGCTGGCGTCCCAGCGTGCGCAGTTGGTCGCGCTCGCCGCCGAGGCCGAGGAGTCGCGGGCCACGCTCGCCGAGTCGCTGACCGCGGCGCGCGCCCGGGTCGCGGCGCTGACCGCCACCGTCGAGGCCGAGAGCGCCGCGGTCGACGACGCCCGCGGCACGTATGACACGGTCGCCGCGCGGGTCGCGCACACCACGTCGGTCCGGGATGCCGCCCGCACCGCATTGCGCGCGCGAGACGACCACGCGCGCGCCGAAGATGCCCGCGCGGACGCGCGGGCAGACCTCGACACGCGTCTTGCGGCGTCGCCCTTCCCCGATGCCGAGGCCGCCGCGGCTGCCCTGCGCGACCCCGCGGTCGTCACCCGTCTGTCCGCGGACCTCGCCGAGCACGACGCCCAGCTCGCCGCCACCCGCGCCCGCATGCTCGAACTCGAGCTGGAACTCGCGGGCGCACCGGAGGAGCGGGTCGACACGACCGAGTCGCAGGCCGCGCTCACCGCCGCCGACCAGGCGCGCACCGCCGCGCTGCAGGCGGAGCACGCCGCGCGCTCGCAGGTGACGGCCCTGCGCGACCTCGGGCTGCAGATCGATGACGCGTACGCCGGCATCGGAGTGCGCGCCGACGAGGCCGCCGCGATCACCCGCCTGGCAGACACGCTCGCCGGCCGCGCCCCCAACACGATGAAGATGGACCTCGAGACGTTCGTGCTCGCGGCCGAACTCGAAGAGATCGTGGCCGCCGCGAACACCCGCCTGGCCGACATGTCGTCGGGGCGCTACCGACTGCAGCACACCGACGCCCGTGCGGCGAGGGGGGCGGCATCCGGGCTCGGGCTCGAGATCCTCGACGGATTCACCGGGCAGGCGCGGCCCGCGCAGTCGCTGTCGGGCGGCGAGACGTTCCTCGCGTCCCTGTCGCTCGCGCTCGGGCTCGCCGAGGTCGTGACCGCGCGTGCCGGCGGGGTGCGCCTGGACACCCTGTTCGTCGACGAGGGCTTCGGCTCGCTCGACGACGACACGCTCGATCTCGCCATGCGCACGCTCGACGAGCTGCGGCAGGGCGGGCGCACCGTCGGCGTCATCAGCCACGTGGCGGCGATGCGAGAGCAGCTGCCCGCACAGCTCGCGGTCGAGGCGACACCGCAGGGGCCGAGCGTCATCAGCCAGGCAGCCGTCGCCGTCGCGGTCGCCGTCGCCTGACGGCGTCAACCACTCGTCGTCACCCGCATGCCGCGCTGCGGGCCGCAACCGGAAGAACTCCCACTGTCGCGACGGCGATACACGGGTGTATCGTTCGCGGCAGATCGCTTCCTGGGGGATACGCGATCCCGCCCGCACCGCCGGTCACGCCGGCCACGGCTCCTGCCGCGCCTTCACCCGTCACGACGACGTACGGAGTCGACCATGCACTCGTCCATCGGGGCGCGCCGCGCCCTCGCCGCGCTGGCGGCATCCGCTCTTCTGCTCGCCGGGTCGCTGGTCTCGGCGTCCGCCGCGAACGCTGCACCGCCGCCCGCCCAGGTCGTGAGCATGGCTGCGCTCGGCGACTCCATCTCGCAGGCCGCCATGACGTGTTCGAGCCTCACGTCGTGTCCCGCCAACAGCTGGAGCACCGGTTCGACGACGTCGGTCAACTCGCACTATCTGCGGCTGCGGGCCGCCGGTGCGACGGGGCTGGTCGCCTACAACGACGCCGTGTCGGGCGCCGCGTCCGGTGCGCTGCCCGCGCAGGCGCAGAAGGCGGTCACGCAGGGCGCCCAGTACGTCACGATCGAGATCGGCGCCAACGACGCCTGCACCAGCACGGTCGCCGGCATGACCCCGACCGCGACCTTCAAGGCGAACGTGCAGGCCGCGCTCGCCGCGCTTGCCGCAAGTCCGTCGTCGCCGGAGATCTTCGTCGCCAGCATCCCGAGCCTTCAGCGCATGTACGACCTCAACAAGGGGAGCAGCACGGCCCGGTTCGTGTGGGCGCTTCTGGGCACGTGCAAGTCGATGCTCGCGAACCCGACCAGCACCGCCGCGGTCGACGTGCAGCGTCGCGCAGCCGTGCAGCAGCGCGTGAACGAGTTCAACCAGGCGCTGTCCGAGGCGTGCGGGGCGACGGCCAAGTGCCGGTACGACGGCGGCGCGGTCGCGAACTACGCCTTCGTGAAGTCCGACATCTCCACGCGGGACTACTTCCACCCATCACTGTCGGGGCAGGCCACGCTGGCGGCCCTCACGTGGGCGAAGACGCAATGGGTGTCGTGAGCGCCTGAAGGACGGCACTCGTGCTGAGCGAGGCACGAGACGAAGCGCCACTCGTCGGCGTCTGACCCCGCAGTGCAGGGCGGGGTCAGACGCCGTATTCGTCGCGGACGTGGTCGCGCAGCTGGTGGCTGCACGCGGTCACGGCGGCGTGCCAGTCGGTGATCGCACCGTCCTGCGCGCGGTCCGACACGGCCTTGAACACCCGGATCGGCACGCCGAAGCGCTGCGCCACCCAGATGTAGGCGTAGGTCTCCATGTCGACCAGGCCCGCGCCGAGCGGTCGGATCACCGCGACCGCCTCGGCGTCGTCGACGAAGTGGTCGCCCGTGGCGATCGTCACGCCGTCGCGGCCGACCTCGACGTGGCTCGGCAGCGACACGTGCTGGCCGACGATGCCGTCGATGTCGGTGACGTCGTGCTGGATGGCGGTCGAGATCTCGTAGACGGATGCCTCCAGCCGCGCGTCGATCGCCCCGGCGGTGCCGACCACCACGATCTCGTCGTAGCTCTCGGCGTCCAGGGCGCGGGTGAGTGCGTAGGTCGCCTGCAGCTTGCCGGGACCGGTGACGAGCCGTGCGAATCCGGGCAGTTCGGGCTCGAAGGCGACGAGCTCGGATTCGAGGGCGGCGACGAGAAGTCTCATCCGACCATTCTCGCCGTCCGGGCGCCGTCGCGCATCGCAGCGCATGCCTGACCGCCGATCGCGCGACCGCGGGGATAGCCTGAAGTGGATGTCGACCTCAGATCAGTCCCGTTCTGGCAAGGCAGCTGCGGTGCCGGTGACCACCGCCGTGATCCCGCTCAGCTCGGGGGCGCGCTGGCGGGCCTTCTGGGTGTGCGCGGCGGTCGCCGCCATCACGATCCTCGACATGACGAAGGTCAACGTCGCGCTGCCGTCGATCGGCGAGGTGCTCGGCGCCGGTTCCACCGAGCTGCAGCTGATCGTGTCGGGCTTCGTGCTGACGTTCGGGCTCACCCTCGTGCCGATGGGGCGCCTGGGCGATCAGCGGTCGCGCCGCACGCTGTTCGTCGTCGGCCTGTCGCTGTACACGCTGACGAGCATCGCGTGCGCGCTCGCGCCGACGGCGGGGTTCCTGCTGGTCGCGCGTCTGCTGCAGGGGGTCGCGGCGGGCGTGCAGATGCCGCAGGTCATCGGCATGACCCAGGAGCTCTTCCAGGGCAAGCAGCGCGGCCGCGCGTTCGGCCTCTTCGGCGCGACGATCGGGGTCGCGACGGCGTTCGGTCCGACGCTCGGCGGCCTGCTGATCGCCCTCGGCGGCCCGACCGACGGCTGGCGGCTGATCTTCTGGATGAACGTGCCGCTGTGCCTCATCGCGATCGCGTTGGCGCTGTGGCTGCTGCCCGACACGCGCACTCGGTCTCAGCGGCCGGTGCAGCTCGACCCGATCGGCGTCGTGCTGTTCGGCCTCAGCGTCATCTCGCTGATGTGGCCGTTCCTGTTCACGACCGGCGCGCCGACCGACAACCCCGCGCGGTGGTGGATGCTCGCCGCGTTCGCCCTGTTCGTCTCGGCGTTCATCGCGTGGGAGCGCCGGTACGCCTCGCGCGGTCGGAGTCCGCTGCTGCCGCTGGGGCTGTTCAATGTCGAATCGTTCCGCAACGGCACACTGCTGCAGACCGCATACTTCACCGCCACGCCCGCGATGTTCCTCGTGACGACGCTCTACCTGCAGCTCGGGCTCGGGCTCGCACCGGTGTACGCCGGCATGGTGTCGATCGGGTTCGCCCTGGCCAGCGCTGTCACCTCGTGGGTCGGCGGCAATCTCGTGAGCACGCGCGGTCGCGTCGTCGTGGTGTGGGGCCTGGTCGGGATGCTGCTGTGCGTGGCGGGTCTCGTGCTCACCGCGCTGTACAGCGATCCGGCATGGACGCCGTACATCGCCGCGGTGGTCATGACGGTCGGCGGCGCGGGCGGCGGCCTGGTCATCGCGCCGAACCAGACTCTGACGCTCGCCGACATCCCCGTCAAGCAGGGCGGACTCGCGGGGTCGGTCGGCCAGCTCGGCCAGCGCATCGGCGCCGCCGTGGGCACAGCCGTCGCCCTGTCGATGTTCTACGCGGCGATCTACCGCGAGTCCGGATCGCACGACGACCTGGTGGTGTTCCACGACGCGTACGCGTTCGGGATGCTGTCGGTCGGCGTCTTCCTCGCGCTCGCGTTCCTCGTGGCGATCGTCGACCTCACTGCGCGTCGCAACCGGCGCCGGGTCGCGGTCGAGGCCGGCGCCGACACGCCTGTGCCCTGAGCGCAGGCGAAGGTGGCACTCGGGGCTGCCTCCTGACGTGTCCGCCGCATGCGGTCAGCGCCGCAGCGCCGCGGGACCCAGCACCGGCCGCCGGTCATCGCGCACCCAGCGGGCCCGGGTCCGTCGGAACTCCGCGCGTGTGGTGAACCGGTAGCGGTACGAGACGGCGCGCACCCACCGCGGGCGCTCGCCGGCGAACGGGTCGTGCGCGAGCAGGCGCAGGGTGGCGGCATCCGCCTCCAGCAGCTTCACGAGGAACGCCGTGAACCAGTCGTCGAGCGACCGCCCGAGCGGCAGGAACCACATCAGCCAGTCCAGGCGCAGATGGTACGGCGCGAACTGCCGGGGGATGCGGTGGACCTCGCCCGGCTTGCCCTTGAACTCGTACTCGTGCCACGTGGCCGTCTGCGGGTCGTCGTCGACGGTGCCCTCCACGACGATCTCGATGCGCTCCTTCGTGACCGTTCCGAACGCGCCGTAGGCGTTCGCCAGCTGCCAGCGGTTGAAGCTCGCGTTCATGAGCTGGCGGCGGGCGAACAGGTTCCGCAGCGGCGCCCAGCTGAGCCACACGTACAGCAGCCCGACCGCGCACGTCACGACGACCCAGTACAGCGGGAGACCGGATGCTTCGTCTCGTCCCTCGCTCAGCACACGTGCCGCACCGCCGGCATCCGCTCCGCCGATGCCGGGCAGCCCGATGGCCGAGAAAGCCAGCACGATCGTCATCCAGTTCAGCCACGCGAAGTTGCCGGTGAGCACGAGCCACAGCTGGGTCGCGATCACGATCGCCGCGGCGACCGCGCCGACGATCGCGGGAGCCGGACCGGGCACCCACAGCCCGAGCAGCGGCGCGAAGAGCAACCCCGGCACGACGAGCTGTGCGAAGTGGTTGCCGAGCACCTCGCCCTTGTGGAACCAGCGAGGGAGCAGGTGCGCCTGCCGGCTCAGGGGTCCCGGCATGGGCTGCGTCTCGTGGTGGTAGGTCAGCGCCGTGAGGTCGCGCCACTCGCGCCCGCCGCGGATCTTGATCATGCCGGCGCCGAACTCCAGCCGGAACACCAGCCACCAGAACAGCACGATGACCACCGTCGGCGGCGGCTGGTCGTCCGAGCCGAGGAACGCCGCGAGGAACCCGGCCTCCAGCAGCAGCATCTCCCACCCGAAGCCGTAGAACGTCTGGCCGATCGACGTGATCGACATGTATCCGAGCCACAGCGCGAGGAAGCACAGCATCGGCACCCACGGCGGACCCAGCTGCGGGATGCCGGCGGCCAGTGCGCCGGCCACCGCCACCCCGCCGACGCACAGGGCGACCAGGCGACGGTCGGTGTACCGGAGGTAGCGGAACACGGTGGGGTGCAGCATCCACTTCCGTCGCCCGGGCGCGTGCGCCCAGGCGAGGAGGTCGGGAGCGGGGAGCAGGCCGCGCTCGCCGAGGAGCGGGCGGAACTGGTTCAGCGTCGAGACGAAGGCCACGACGTACAGCGCGGCGATGCCCCGCTGCAGCACCTGCCGTGCGAACTCGAAATCGACCGCCGCGAGTGCGTCCATCGGGTCACGTCCCGAAGAGGTCCTCGAGCTCGTGGCGCTCGCCGAGTCCGCGTCGTGCGGCGTCGTGCATCGCCTGCCGGGCCGCGTACCAGCCGGGCATGCCGGTGACCCCGGGGCCGGGCGGCGTGGACGCGGATGCGAGGTAGACGCCCCGCAGCGGGGTGCGCCACGGCGTCGTCGACACCACCGGACGGCGGAACGCCTGCGCGAACGTGAAGGCGCCGCCGAGGATGTCGCCGCCGATGTCGGACGGGTTG
Source organism: Microbacterium sp. (assembly GCF_051953575.1). GTDB lineage: Bacteria > Actinomycetota > Actinomycetes > Actinomycetales > Microbacteriaceae > Microbacterium. The sequence continues at coordinate 10,769 of NZ_JBQCIP010000095.1, read as the reverse complement.
AACGCCGAGCGCTCGGCCGCCGTCATCGCGTTGCTCGCCAGGATGTGACGGCGGAACCCGGGTGCGAACCGCTCGACCTGTCGCACCACGAGCTCGGTGGGGTCGAGGGTCGAGCCGGACGGCACGTGGATGTACGCCCACAGCACGTGCTTGCCGGCCGGTGCCCGGGACGCATCGAGCACGCTGGGCTGGACGGCCAGCACGTAGGGCCGTTCGGTCAGGGAGCCGCGGGCGACGGCGTTCTCGCTCGCCTCGATCTCTTCGCGGGTCCCGCCCACGTGCACGGTGGGCGAGAGCGCCACGTCCGGGTGCGCCCACGGCACGGGGGCATCGAGGGCGAAGTCGACCTTGGCGGCCGCCGCTCCGTAGCGGTAGCGGCGGATCGCCTCCCGATACTGCGGCGGCAGGCCGGGATGCGTCAGCAGCAGTCGCGGCGTCGTGTCGAGAAGCAGCAGGTCGCCGGCATCGGGATCGCCCCAGTCGAGCCCGGAGAGGTCGGCGACGTGATGACGCGTCTCGACGGTGCCGCCGTGCGCGTACAGATCGGCCACCAGCGCGTCGGCTATCATCTGCGCGCCGCCGCGGGGGAACGCCCAGCCGTCGGCCGTGTGCGCGTGTGCGGCCAGGAACAGCCCCGAGGCCGCCGCCCCCAGCGACGGCAGGCGCGTGTTCGCGTGCGCCAGCACGCCGGCCAGCAGCGCGTTCGCCTCCTCGGTCGCGAACGTGCGACGGCCGAGTGGCGACCCGAGCTGCAGTGCGCGCAGTCCGAACCGCACGGCGGTGACGGGATGCCGCGGCACCCGCAGCAGCTGCGACCCGGTGAAATCGACCAGCGCCCCGAGGTGACGGCTCAGCGGTCGCACGACGGCGCGCCAGGCGCGCGCGTCGCGCCCGAGGGCGTCGGCGGTGCGCTCCAGGTCGCGCCAGGCGATCGCGGCGCGCCCGCCGTCCAGCGGCTGCGCGTACGACGCGCGCGGATGCACCCACCCGATGCGCTCGCCGAGCCCGAAGGCCCGGAAGAACGGCGACGACAGTGCCGCGGGGTGCACGGCCGAGCCGACATCGTGGTGGAAGCCCGGAAGCGTCAGCGGCGCGGTCCGGGTGCCGCCTCCGACGGTCGAGGATGCCTCGAGCACCCGCACGTCGTACCCCGCCCGGGCGAGCGCGACCGCAGCCGCGAGACCGTTCGGCCCGCTCCCGACCACCGTCGCCTGCCTGGTCATGACCCCATCCTCGCACCGGTTCCGCGGCATCGCGGATCCCCCTTGCGCTCGCCGTGATCGTCTGGGCGTGGCGAGCTTCCCCCCGCCGCGCGCCCGGGACAGGATGGAGGCGCGGACGGCCCGCGGAGAGCAGGTGGATCATGCAATCGGTGCTTCTGGACACTCCGGACGGAATCACGGCGCGACTGGGCTGGGACCCCAAGCTCCCCGAGCACGACCGCAAGCGACTGCTCGCCAAGGAACTCGTGGCGGCGCGTCTCGGCGTCGAGCCGAAGGACGTCCGCGTCGAGCGCGAGGCCCCCGGCACCTTCGGCTTCCACACGCAGCTGATCGCCGAGGTGGCGGGCGAAGAGGTGCCGCTCAAGATCCGCAACGCCAGCTTCCGCGCGGCGACCGTCGTCGCCATCGTCGATCCGGCCGTGCAGCTCGGGATCGACCTGCGCGACGGCCACCCCGACGAGAACGAGCTGCACATGATGCAGCGACACTCGCACCTGTTCACGGCCGACGAGGGCGATCTGCCCAAGCTGCTCGCGCACTGGACCCGCGTGCAGGCGGTGCGCGACGCCGACGGCCGCGGTGCCCGCGTCGCCGCCGATCACGTGCGGCTCGACAGCCCGCTCGCGAAGGGCTGGATCCCCGACCGCAAGGTGCAGTACCGGCTCGCCGACGTGTCCCGCGACAGCTGGATCATCACGCTCGCGTACGCGCAGGCCCCGGCCTGATCAGCCCGGGGCCGATCAGACCCTGCCCGTCAGTCCTCGACGAGGTCGGGGAGCGCCGCCGCGAGCTCGGCGAGCCACGCGCGCGCGTTGCCGTCGGAGGGGGCGCGCCAGTCGCCCCGCGGTGACAGCGACCCGGCGGGCGACACCTTGGGGCCGTTGGGGATCGCCGAGCGCTTGAACTGCGCGAACGCGAAGTAGCGCTTCAGGAACACCTGCAGCCACTTCGCGACGGTCGGCAGGTCGTACGCGTAGCGGTCGTCGTCGGGGAATCCCGGAGGCCACGCGCCGGCCTCGGCGTCGCGCCACGCGTGTTCGGCGAGGTAGGCGATCTTCGACGGCCGGAAGCCGAAGCGCAGGATGTGGAACAGCGCGAAGTCGTGCAGCGCGTACGGTCCGATGCGGTCCTCGGTGGACTGCATCTTCCCGTCCTGCCCCGCGGGCACGAGCTCGGGTGAGATCTCGGTGTCGAGCACCGACTGCAGCACCGCGGCCTCGGTCTCGTCGACGCCCTCGCCGTGCGCGATCACCCAGCGGATCACGTGCTGGATCAGGGTCTTCGGAACCCCGGCGTTCACGGCGTAGTGGCTCATCTGGTCGCCGACGCCGTAGGTCGCCCAGCCGAGCGCGAGCTCGGACAGGTCGGACGTGCCGATCACCATGCCGCCGTGGTGGTTGGCGAGCCGGAAGAGGTAGTCGGTGCGAAGGCCCGCCTGGACGTTCTCGAACGTCACGTCGTGCACCGGCTCGCCGTCGGCGAACGGGTGGCCGAGGCGCTGCAGCATCTCGGTCGCGGCGGGGCGGATGTCGATGGTCTCGATCGACGCGCCCACGGATTCGGCGAGCGCGATCGCGTTCGACTTGGTGTGGTCGCTCGTCGCGAACCCGGGCATCGTGTAGGCGAGGATGTCGCTGCGCGGGCGGTCCATGCGGTCCATCGCCCGAGCCACGACGAGCAGCGCGTGCGTCGAGTCGAGCCCGCCGCTGACGCCGATGACGGGCTTCGGGTCGCCGATCGCCCGCATGCGCTGCACGAGCCCCGAGACCTGGATGTTGAAGGCCTCGTAGCAGTCCTGCGCGAGGCGCGCGGGGTCGTCGGGCACGAACGGGAACCGGTCGAGCGTGCGCATCAGGCCGACGTCGGCGCGCGGCGGGTCGAGCCGGAAGTGGACGGTGCGGAACTCGGCGTCGACGCCGCTCGTCCGGCGGTTGTCGTCGAAGGTGCCCTGGCGCAGGCGGTCCTGACGCAGCCGGTCGAGGTCGACGTCGGCGATCGAGTGGCGCGGCCCGTCGGGGAACCGCTCGGTCTCGGCCAGGAGGTTGCCGCCCTCGTAGATCATCGTCTGGCCGTCCCACGACACGTCGTTCGTGGACTCGCCGGTGCCCGCGGCCGCGTAGGCGTACGCCGCCAGGCAGCGCAGCGACTGGGACTGCACGAGGTCCTTGCGGTCCTCGGCGCGGGCGATCGTGATCGGGCTGCCGCTGAGGTTGAGCAGCACCGAGGCGCCGGCGAGCGCGGCGCGCGACGACGGCGGGATCGGAACCCAGACGTCCTCGCACACCTCGGCGTGCACCACCAGGCCCGGCACGTCCAGCGACTCGAACAGCAGGTCAGGGCCGAAGGGCGCTTCGAGCTCGCCGACGCGGATGTCCTGCCCCGACTGGTCGTCGCCGGGGGCGTACCAGCGCCGTTCGTAGAACTCGCGGTAGGTGGGCAGGTACGACTTGGGGGCGACGCCCAGCAGCTCGCCGCGGTGGATCACGACCGCGCAGTTGTAGAGCCGGTTGCGGTGGCGCAGCGGCGCGCCGACGACGAGCACCGGGAGAAGATCCGCGGATGCCTCGACCAGCCGCTCGACCGCGTCCACGACGGCATCCAGCACGGGGTCCTGCATCACGAGGTCGTCGATCGCGTAGCCGGTGAGGCACAGCTCCGGGAACACCGCGACCGCGACGGCGTCCGCGTCGCACGCGCGTGCGCTGTCGAGCACGGCCTCGGCGTTCGTGGCCGGGTCGGCGATCGCGACCGGGATCGTGCATGCCGCGACGCGGGCGAACCCGTGCCGGTACGCGCTCTCGAAGGGCAGGCTCATGCGTCCAGTCTGGCAGGTGGGGACGACGCCGCGCCCGGCCGTCCGGTGTTGTCGTAGGGCGCGGCTACTGTCGGATTGGGCCCACGCGCCCCGAGGCTCCGCGCAGCGCGAAGCGATGCGTGGAGAGGGCGTGGGGAGAAGGGGAGGGCATGCGATACATCGAGGGCGAAGGCCGGATCGTCTGGAGCGCGAGCGACCTCAAGGCCGCCGCCGAGTGCGAGTTCGCGTGGCTGCGGGCGATCGACGCGCGGCTGGGCAGGGTCGCGGCGGTCGAAGAGCCCGAAGACCTGACGCTCGAGCGGGCCGGGCGCCTCGGCACCGTGCACGAGCGGCGCGTGCTGGCCGACTACGTGGCGCGGTTCGGCGATCGCGTGGTCGAGATCCCCGAGACGCGATCGACGGATGCCGCCGCCCTCGCCGACGCGGTGGCCCGGACGAACGCGGCCCTCGCCTCGGACGCCGAGGTCGTCTACCAGGCCGCCTTCTCGACCCACTCGTTCGTCGGGTTCGCCGACTTCCTGGTGCGCGACGCCGAGGGCCGCTGGCTGGTGCAGGACACCAAGCTCGCGCGCCACGCCCGTGTCACGGCCCTCATGCAGCTCGCCGCCTACGTCCACCAGCTCGACCGGCTGGGCGTGCCGCGGTCCGATCGCGTGCAGCTGCTGCTCGGCGACGGGAGTGTCAGCGAGCACGAGGTCGACGACCTGCTGCCGGTGTTCGAGCTGCGCCGGGAGCGCCTGGCGGCGCTCGTGGCCGATCGCCGTCTGGACCTGGGGGCCGCCGGCGAGCCGATCGCATGGGGCGATCCGCGCGGCGACCTCGGCGTGATGGCGTGCGGCCGCTGTGCGACATGCGACGCCGAGGTCGTGGCATCCCGAGATCTGCTGCTCGTGGCCGGTATGCGTCCCGTGCAGCGCGAGCGGCTGCACGGGGGCGGTGTCGAGACCATCGAGCAGCTCGCAGAGGCCCCGGCGGCGCCCGCCGGCATGAACCCCGATGTCTTCGCGTCGCTGCGCACGCAGGCGCGACTGCAGCTGCTCAGTCCCGCTGGCACGCCGCCCCTGGTCACGCCGAAGCAGACGACCGAGATCGTGGAGGCCGCCGTCCTCGGCGGCGACGGCGGTGTCGTCGTCGCCGTCGCGGAAGAAGCGCCGGTCGCCCCGCCGATGCCCGTGTACGAGGTCGTCGCGCCGAAGGCACTGGGTGCGCTGCCCCGTCCCGACCACGGCGATCTGTTCTTCGACTTCGAGGGCGACCCGCTGTACACCGAGCCGCCCGTGCCGGGCGAGCCCACGCAGTGGGGTATCGACTACCTGTTCGGCTGGGTCGACACCCGCGAGCAGTACACGCCCCTGTGGGCGCACAGCTTCGCGGAGGAGCGGCGGGCCCTCGAGGTCTTCCTCGACCTCGTCAACCTGCGCCGGCAGCAGTTCCCGGGCATGCACATCTACCACTACGCGCCGTACGAGCCGACGCACCTGCTGGCGATGGCGGCACGTCATGGTGTGCGCGAGGCCGACGTCGACCGGCTGCTGCGTGACGGGGTGTTCGTCGACCTGTACCCGATCGTCCGCCGCGCCCTGCGGGTCGGCTCGCGGTCGTACTCCATCAAGAAGCTCGAGCCGCTGTACATGGGCGACGAGGTGCGCACCAGCGACGTGCAGAAGGGCGACGACTCGATCGTCCGCTACGTCGAGGCGCGGGCGCTGCAGGCGGACGGCGACGAAGCGGCCGCGGGGCTCGTGCTCGACGACCTCGCCGACTACAACCGCTACGACTGCGTCTCGACGCGACGGCTGCGGGACTGGCTGGTCGACCGCGCGCGCGAGGCGGATCTGCGCCCGTCCACGGACCCTGAGCCGGACGAGCGCGCATACGAGCCGTCGCCGCGCGCCACGATGCTCGACAAGCTCGCACAGGAGCACCCCGTCGACTCCGACGCCGGCCGGTCGCTTCGGCTCGGCGCGGCCGCGATCGACTACTACCCGCGTGAGGCGAAGTCGTTCTGGGCCACCCACTTCCTGCGGCTGCGCGAACCCGTGTCGCTGTGGGACGAGAATCGCGCTGTCGTCGTCGTGGACCGCGCCCGCAGCACGGTGCGCGAGGACTGGCACTTCGCCGAGAGCGGGCGCGGCGGCGAGCGGCGCACGATCGAGATCCACGGCGATCTCGCCCCGGGCACACGGCTCAGCGAGGGGACGAACCCGTTCGCGCTGTACGAGCTGCCGGCGCCGTACCCGTTCGAGGCACGCGCACGATGGATGCACTCGTACCGGTCGGTGACCGTCATCGAGGTGCTCGACGACGGCGCCGTGATCGAAGAGACCGCGGTGGACGGCGTGACCTGGAGCGAGCTGCCGCTGGCGCTCACGCCGCAGGCCCCGCCCAGTGCCGGCAACCAGCAGTCGGCGATCGATGCGTGGGCGGATGCCGTCATCGCGGCCGCACCCGAGCTGCCGGCCGATCCCGCGACCGACATCCTGGCCCGCCGCGCTCCGCGCACGCTCACCGGCGCACTGCCTGAGGCGGGCGACGACATGGTCGACGCGATCGCGCGTGCGGTGCGCGACCTCGACCGCAGCTACCTCGCCGTGCAGGGTCCCCCGGGCACCGGAAAGACCTACGTCGGCTCGCACGTGATCGCCCGCCTCGTGCGGGATCACGGGTACAAGGTCGGCGTGGTCGCGCAGGGCCATGCCACCATCGAGCAGCTGCTCGACCGGGTCATCGCGGCCGGCGTTCCGGCCTCGCAGGTCGGCAAGGCGCCGAAGGACCCCGCGGCGGAGCACCTGTTCACGGTGCTGCCCAAGAACGGCGTCGCGGCCTTCACCGCCGAGCACGAGCGCGAGGGCTACGTCATCGGCGGCACCGCGTGGGACTTCAGCCATGAGGGTCGCGTGCCGCGCGGCAGCCTCGACCTGCTCGTCGTCGACGAGGCGGGGCAGTTCTCGCTCGCCTCGACCATCGCCGTGTCGCTCGCGGCGCCGAGGCTGCTGCTGCTGGGCGACCCGCAGCAGCTGCCGCAGGTCAGCCAGGGCACGCACCCCGCCCCCGTCGACACCTCGGCACTCGGCTGGGTCATGGACGGCGCCGACGTGATCCCGCACGAGTTCGGGTACTTCCTCGCGCAGACCCGCCGCATGCGGCCCGAGGTCGCGGCGACCGTCTCGACGCTGTCGTACCGCGGCGAGCTCGAAGCGCATCCGTCGACGGCGCTGCGCCGGATCGACGGCATCCGGCCCGGTCTGGTGCCCGTCCCGATGCGCCACCACGGCAACGCGACGCAGTCCCCCGAAGAGGCGGCCGAGGTCGCGCGGATCGTCGGCGATCTCGTCGGCCGTGCCTGGACCGACGCGCGCACCGACGACACCGACGGGGTGTCCGTCGCCCTGCAGCCGCGCCCGCTCCAGCAGAGCGACCTCATCGTGGTGACGCCGTACAACGCGCAGCAGGTCGCGGTCGAAGAGGCGCTCGCCGCCGCGGGCTTCCCGGACGTGCCGGTGGGGACGGTCGACAAGTTCCAGGGCAAGGAGGCCGCCGTGGCGATCGTGTCGCTCGCGGCGTCGAGCGGGCGCGATGCGCCGCGCGGACTGGAGTTCCTGCTGCTGCGCAACCGTCTCAATGTCGCGATCTCGCGGGCGATGCACACCGCGTACGTCGTCTATTCGCCCGGGCTGCTCGACGACCTTCCGTACACCCCCGAGGGCGTGGCACGACTGAGCGGTTTCGCGCGGCTCGTCGACAGCGACTGAGCACCGCCGCCCGTTAGAATCGCGCACACCGCCGGGACGAACTGGCAGAAGGAGCCCGCATGGCCGAGGACGCACCACGCCAGTTCGAGATCGACCTGCCGCCCGAGCTCATCGGCGGCGCCTACGCCGACTTCGCGAACGTCTGGCACACGCCGACGGTGTTCGTCATGGACTTCCTGACGCTCGCCCAGCCGCCTCGCGAAGACGTCGACGCCGAGACCGGGCAGCGCCACACGGTGGTGCCGGCCCGCGTCGTCAGCCGCATCCGGATCCCTCCCGAGCAGGTGTTCGAGCTCGCGAAGGCGCTGACCCAGCAGCTGGAGTTCTGGGAGCGCGAGACCGGGCGCCGCAACCCGCAGGAGCCGCAGCTGGGCGACTGAGCGCCCCGCGGCACGTGCGCCGCCGTGCTCCGGTATCACCGTGAGCGGTCGTTCCTCCTCTCTCACACGAGGGGGAACGACATGACCACGATCGAGCAGCCGTTCGCCGGGGCGACCGCCCCGGAGCGCACGGCCGACGACAGGACGGAGCCTGCACGTCGCAGGCTGGTGTTCTGGATCGTCCGCTATCTGCCGGCAGAACTCGTCGGGACAGCCGCCATGGTGATCGCCGGCATGCTCGCCACGATGTGGACGGATGCGCCGGCGCTCGTCGCGCTCGCGGCCCTCGTGGGCGAGATCATCGGCTTCTACTTCGTGCTGGCCGTCACCATCTACCTCGAGCAGTCGCAGGTCGCCGCCACGCGGCGGGGCGCGATCGGACGCACGGCCGTGCTTCTGGTCGCCGAGTTCGGTGCTGCCGAGCTGCTCGACACGCTGCTCGTGCGCCCCGCCGCGCTCCTGCTGGGCGTCTGGTTCATCCCCGATCCCGTGTGGGGCATGCTCGTCGGCAAGATCGCCGCCGACATCGTGTTCTACGCGATCGCGGCGGGCTCGTTCACCTTGACCGCCAAGACCGGCCTGCGCGACGGATCGCGCAAGCGCACCGGTGCTCCCGAGACAGCGCCGGGGGTGGCCCCATGACCGCGCAGGGCGTCGAGGCGGCGCTGCGCGCCCCGCACCCGGCACCGTCGCTCGACGAGCGGCGGAGGCGTGAGGCATCCGCACTCCTCTCGACGGTGGCGGCGCGCGCGGCGCTCGCGCTGCACGGCACGCCGTTGCTGCTGCTCGAACCCGACCGGGTGCGTCGGCAGTACGCGCGGCTGCGGCGGGCGCTGCCGTTCGTCGGCTTCCACTACGCCGTCAAGGCGCTCGCCCATGACGCGGTGCTCGCGGCCCTGGACGACGCCGGTTGCGGATTCGACATCGCGACGGGCGAGGAGCTCGGGATGCTGACCTGCCGGGGTGTCGCGGCGGACCGGATCATCCACACGCATCCGATCAAGAAGCCCGCCGAGATCGCCGAGGCGCTGGCGGCCGGAGTGCGCACGTTCGTCGTCGACAACGACGTCGAGATCGACAAGTTCCGCGGAGCCCCGTGCGACACCCGGCTGCTCGTGCGGCTGGCGTACCGCAGCCCGCACGCGAAGAGCGACCTGTCGAGCAAGTTCGGCGTCGGCCCGTTCGAGGCGGCACGGCTCGTCGAGCACGCGGTCGCCGCTGGGGTGCGGGTCGCGGGCTTCAGCTACCACGTCGGCAGCCAGCTCGACGATCCGGCACGGTTCGCCGCCGCAGCCGCCGAGACGCTCGAGCTGATGGCGGTGCTCGAACGGCGGCTGAAGGTGCGGTTCGACACGCTCGACATCGGCGGCGGGCTGCCCGCCTCGTACGACTCCGAGGCCGCCGAGATCGAGGACGTCGCCGCCGTCCTGCGCCCGGTGCTCGCACCGCATGTGCGCCGGCTGCGGGTCATCGCCGAGCCGGGCCGGGTGCTCGTCGCCGACGCCATGACGCTCGTGACGAGCGTCGTCGGCATCGCCGAGCGCGGCGACGGCCGCTGGTACTACGTCGACGACGGGCTGTACGGGGCGTACTCGAACGTGCTCACCGAGGACGTCCATCCGCTCGTGTTCGCCGGGGACGACCTGGGCGCAGGCACGCGCGAGACCGCCGACCACCGCTGGGCGACCCTCGGCGGGCCCACGTGCGACTCGTCCGACGTCATCGCGCGCGATGTGCTGCTGCCCGAGCTGTCGGTCGGCGACCTGCTTGTCAGCCCGACGATGGGCGCCTACACGACCGTGACGGCGACCCGCTTCAACGGGCGGCCGCTGACGCCCATCGCCGCACTCGACCGTCCTGCGACGACGGCCGAGGTCGCTGTGGCCGCGGACGTGCGCCGCGTGCCGATCGTATGACCCTCGCCCACCGCCCACCCGGTGTGGGACCGGACCGGGCGGAATCGGATGCCGCGGCCCGCGGCATCCGTCGCCGTCAGACGGTGCCGTACAGGCGGTCGCCGGCGTCGCCGAGGCCGGGCACGATGTAGCCCTTCTCGTTGAGCTTCTCGTCGAGCGCGCCCAGGACGAGCGTGACGTCGCGGCCCGCGACCTGCTTCTCGATCGCGGCCACGCCCTCGGGGGCGCCGAGGATGCAGATCGCCGTGACGTCCTGCGCACCGCGCTGGAACAGGAAGTCGATGGCGGCGCCGAGCGATCCGCCCGTGGCGAGCATCGGGTCCAGGACGAAGCACTGCCGGTCGCTGAGGTCGTCGGGGAGACGCTCGGCGTACGTCGACGGCTCGAGCGTCTCGTGGTCGCGCACCATGCCGAGGAAGCCGACCTCGGCGGTCGGGATGAGCTTGACCATGCCTTCGAGCATGCCGAGGCCGGCGCGCAGGATCGGCACGACGAGCGGCCGCGGGTCGTCGATGCGGACGCCCGTCGTCGTCGTGACGGGCGTCTGGATCTCGATCGGCGCGACGCGCACGTTGCGGGTCGCCTCGTACGCGAGCAGTGTCACGAGCTCTTCGGTGAGCTGACGGAACACCGGCGACGGCGTGCGCTGGTCGCGCAGCACCGTGAGCTTGTGAGTGATGAGA
>NZ_JBQCIP010000094.1:0-3573 GCF_051953575.1 Microbacterium sp. | reverse complement strand
TGCTCGCGCCACTGCGCGAGCAGTTCGGCGGCGCCCGGGATCGGGGTGTTCTCGTGCACCAGCACGCCGTCCATGTCGGTGAGCCAGCATTCGATGTCGGACCGGGTGCGCATGCGTAAAGACTAGGTGCCGCGCAGGCGTAGGGTCGATGCCGTGACGTGGGATCCCCGCAGCCTTCCCGACCTGACCGGCCGCGTGTACCTCGTGACCGGATCGAACGCCGGCCTCGGGTATTTCGCGTCCGAGCAGCTCGTGCGCGCGGGCGCCCGCGTGATCATGTCGGCGCGTCACCCGAACCGTCTGTCGGCCGCGCGCGCCGCGATCCGGCGGAGGGCCCCGGATGCCGCACCGGACGCCACCGAGCCCCTCATCCTCGACACCTCCAACCTCGGCTCGGTGCGCTCGGCCGCGGCCAGCGTGCGCGGCCGCGGGGGCCTCGACGGCGTGCTGCTGAACGCCGGGATCGTGCACGCGCCCAAGGTCCGCGAGACCACGATCGACGGCCACGAGGTCGTGTTCGCCACCAACGCCCTCGGGCACTTCGCGCTCGCCGGCGAGCTGCTGACGGCGCTCGCCGAGGCCGCGGGCCGCATGGTGTGGGTGGGCAGCATGTCGACCGCGCTCACCCCGTACGACCCCGTCGACCCGCAGCTGTCCGAGAAATACTCGGCGTGGCGCGCCTACGTGCAGTCCAAGGTCGCGACGACCTCGTTCGGGTTCGAGGCCGACCGTCGGCTGCGCGAGGCCGGCATACCGGTCGAGAGCGTCGTCGCGCACCCCGGGTACTCGACCGGCGGCCGCACACCCGGCATCGTGGGGGTCAACGAGCCGTCGCGCGCCAAGCGGTTCGCCGACAACCTGCAGGCCGTCGCGGCGCAGTCCAAGGAGCACGGCGCATGGCCGCTCGTGCGGGCGCTCGCCGACCCCGCCATCGAGGGCGGCGAGTTCTGGGGACCCCGATCGGGATCGCGTGGGGAACCGCGTCGGCAGACCGCCGCCAAGGTGACGCGAGACCCCGAGATCGCCGCCCGTCTGTGGGCGTTCGCCGAGGCCGCGACCGGCGTGGCCTGGCCGTTCGAGAAGGCCGCGCAGATCGCGGCGCACCGCTGAGACAGCCTGCTCGACTGCCAGACTGACCCCAGGAGGTCGCATGGCGGAGCAGCTCTCGTGGTGGTCGCGGCTCGTCGCGCGCGTCCGTGAGACCTCGTGGGCCATCGACGCCAACGACGGCATCATCGCCACCGCCGGTCTGCTGCAGGGCTTCGCCGGCGCCGGAGCGGGCGACCGGCTGCTGCTGTTCACCTCGATCGCCGCGATGCTCGCGGGCGGTCTGAGCGCCGGCGGCGCCAAGTGGGCCGAGGTCGCCGCCGAGCGCGAGGGCGAGCTGGAGCTCGCCGCCGAGGAGCGGTCCGAGATCGAGCGCGACCCGGAGGGTGAGCTGGCCGAGCTCGCGACGTACTGGCAGGGGCGTGGCCTGACGCCGGAGCTCGCGCACGAGGTGGCGCAGCAGCTCATGGCCCGCGACGCGGTCGGGGCGCAGCTCGACGCCGAGCACGGCATCGAAGAGATCACCCACGCCTCGGCGCCGTGGTGGGCGGGCGTCGAGACCGCGATCGCCTTCATGATCGGCGCCGCCATCCCCGTGATCATCACGTTCCTGGCGCCGGTGGCCATCGAGACGTGGGCGATCATCGTCGCGGTCGTGGTGTCGCTCGCGTTGACGTCGCTGGTCGCGGCGGGCGTCGGCCGGCTGTCGGCGGTGCGGATGCTGATCCGCAGCCTGATCGTGGGCCTGGGAACGATGGGCGTCAGCTACCTCGCGGGCGTGCTCTTCTTCTGAGACCTGGGGCGGCGGTTCAGGCGCTGAGCCACACGGCGCCGGCGGCGGCCGCGGGCAGGGCGACCTCGACGTCGTCGATCCGCAGGGATGCGGCATCCAACACCGTCACCGACGCCCCGACGGCCACACCGGACGCCTCCACGGCCCGCAGCAGGTCGGGGTCGCGGTCGCTGACCCGCAGCACCCGGCCGACGTGGCCCGCCGGTGCCTGTCCGAGCAGCACGAACGGCTCGCGGTGCACCCGGCCCTCGCCGTCGGGGATCGCATCGCCGTGCGGGTCGAAGCGGGGGCGTCCGAGCCGTTCGTCGATGCCCTCCAGCAGGCGGTCGCTGATGGCGTGCTCGAGCACCTCGGCCTCGTCGTGGACCTCGTCCCACGAGTAGCCGAACTCGCGCACCAGCCATGTCTCGATGAGGCGGTGACGCCGGATGATCGCGGCGGCGCGCCGCTCGCCGGCCTCGCTCAACGACACCGGACCGTACGGGCGGTGGGTCACCAGTCCCTGCGCGGCGAGCTTCTGGACCATCTCGGTGACACTCGACGGCGCGAGCCCCAGCTCGGACGCCAGCTGCGACGGCGTGATGCGGTCGTCCTGCCACTCGGTGTGGTGGTAGATCGTCTTCAGGTAGTCATCGACCGCGGGTGAGGGCACGGCCACCAGGCTACCCGCGGCCCTCACGCGGTGAGCACGAGGAACAGCAGCACGCCGTTCAGCGCGATGAGGAAGACGGATGCCGCCACCCCCGCGATCGTCGTCCACACCCGGTTGCGGAACGCGCCCAGCACTTCGCGGTTCGCGGTGAGGGCGACCAGCGGTACGAGCGCGAACGGGATCCCGAACGACAGGACCACCTGGCTGAGCACGAGGGCCACCGTGGGATCGAACCCGAGCCCGAGGATGACGAGCGCCGGGATCAGCGTCACGAGGCGCCGGGCGAGCAGCGGCACCCGGATGTGCAGCAGGCCGTGCATGATCTCGGCGCCCGCGTACGCGCCCACCGACGTGCTCGCCAGGCCGCTCGCGAGCAGCCCGACCGCGAACAGCGTCGCGACGAGGGGACCGAGGCCCGCGTACAGGGCGGCGTAGGCGCCTTCGAGGGAGTCGGTGCCGGGCACCCCGGCGAGGTTCGCCGCGGCGAGCAGCAGGATGCACAGGTTGACGGTGCCCGCGATGAGCATCGCGATCGACACGTCCCACTTGGTCGCCCGCAGCAGCCGCCGGGTAGGGATGCCGCGCAGCTCGGCGAGGGTCGGATCGGCCGACCCGCGGTCGCTGAGCGGGTGAGCGGCGAGTGCCGGGCGGTCGGTCGCGCCGAAGTGACGCCCGCCGGATCCTTCCTCGGGCTCGGGGCGCCGAGCGGCGCCTTGGGGCGTGGAAAGTCCGCCCCGAACGGACGGTCCGCGCCCCGAACCCGAGGCGGTGCCGGTGCGCGGCGCGAACCGGTCGCGCGCCAGGGCGCTGTGGGCGTAGATCGCGTGCGGCATGATCGTCGCGCCGAGGATCGAGGCCGCCAGCAGCACCGAGTCGGTGCCCTCGAAGCGGGGGACGAGGCCGCCGATCACGCCCGCGGGGTCGGGAGGCGCGACGAGCACCCCGAATGTGAAGCCCAGGGCGATGATCGCCAGCAGCCCGATGACGACGAACTCGAACGTGCGCGGGCCGCGCCGCGACTGGATCAGCAGCAGCGCGATCGACACCGCGCCCGTGATGGCGCCGCCCCACACGAGGGGCA
>NZ_JBQCIP010000093.1:0-7299 GCF_051953575.1 Microbacterium sp. | reverse complement strand
TCCGTGACATGGACTCCGGCCCCGCCGTAGATCTCCGGCGGGTACTCCTTCGTGACGATGTCGACTCGCATGCTCGAACGCTAGTACATCGGTCGGAACGCGTCCTAGTGTGGGTCTCATGCCAGCAGCGCCCAAGGTCTTCGGAATCATCCTCGCCGGCGGCGAGGGGAAGCGGTTGATGCCCCTGACTGCGGATCGCGCCAAACCGGCCGTCCCCTTCGGCGGTCAGTACCGGCTCATCGACTTCGCGATCTCGAACCTCATCAACTCGGGTCTCCGGCAGATCGTGGTGCTGACGCAGTACAAGTCCCACAGCCTCGACCGCCACATCTCGCAGACGTGGCGCATGTCGGCCCTGCTGGACTCGTACGTCGCGTCGGTGCCCGCTCAGCAGCGGCTCGGCAAGCGATGGTTCTCGGGATCGGCGGATGCGATCCTGCAGAGCCTCAACCTGATCACCGACGAGAAGCCCGACATCGTCGTCGTCATCGGCGCCGACCACGTGTACCGCATGGACTTCCGGCAGATGCTCTCCGCCCACATCGAATCGGGCGCGCGGGCCACGGTCGCCGGCATCCGTCAGCCGATCTCACTCGCCAACCAGTTCGGCGTGATCGACGTCGATCCGTCCGACCCCGGTCGCATCCGCGAGTTCCTCGAGAAGCCGCAGAGCCCGGTGGGCCTCGCCGACGCGCCCGACCAGGTGCTGGCATCGATGGGCAACTACATCTTCGACACCGACGCGCTCATCGAGGCCGTCGAGTCCGACGGCGAGCTGCCGACCTCGAACCATGACATGGGCGGCGACATCGTCCCCTACTTCGTGTCGCGCGGCGAGGCCGGCGTGTACGACATGAACCGCAACGACGTGCCGGGTTCGACCGATCGCGACCGCTACTACTGGCGCGACGTGGGAACGATCGACTCGTTCTTCGACGCGCACCGCGACCTCATCTCGACCCTCCCCGTGTTCAACCTCTACAACACCGACTGGCCGATCCACTCGCAGGCCGTCAACTCCCCGCCGGCGAAGTTCGTGCGCGACTCGGTCGGGCGCATCGGCAACGCGATCGACTCGATCGTCTCGCTCGGATCCGTCCTGTCGGGCACGCACCTGGAGCGCAGCGTCGTGGGCCCGTGGACACTGGCCGGCGGCGGGTCGACGATCACCGACTCGGTGCTGTTCGACTACGTGCACGTCGGTGCGGGCGCCCGCGTGCACCGCGCGATCCTCGACAAGAACGTCGTGCTCGACGACGGGGCGACGGTGGGCGTCGACCGCGAGCGGGACCTCGCGCGCGGCTTCACCGTCACCGACAGCGGCATCACCGTCGTGGGCAAGGGCGTGCGCGTCGAGCGCTGACGACGTCGCCGCCTGACATGCGGTCGGGCACGGCGTCCCGCTCCGGCTAGCGTGGGAGCATGCCCGTCGCTCCCGCCCGCTTCCTCGTCGTGCTCGACGCCGATTCGACCCTGATCCGCAACGAGGTGATCGAGCTGATCGCCGACGAAGCCGGCCGCGGACCCGAGGTGGCCGCAGCGACCGAGGCCGCCATGCGCGGTGAGGTCGACTTCGCGACGAGCCTGCGCTCGCGCGTCGAGGCACTCGCCGGCGTCCCCGTCGCGGCGTTCGCGCGCGTGCTGGCGCGTATCGAGCCGACGCCCGGTGTCCGCGAGCTCATCGACGCCGTGCATGCGCGCGGCGGCGCCGTAGGCGTCGTGTCGGGCGGGTTCCACGAGATCCTCAACACCGTCGCCCCCGACCTGGGCGTCGATGTCTGGCGCGCCAACCGGCTCGCGTCGAGCGACGGCGTCCTCACCGGTCTCGTCGATGGGCCGATCGTGGATGCCACCGGCAAGGCCGACGCCCTGCGCGAGTGGTCGGCGGAGCGCGGGGTCGATCTCGCACACACCATCGCCATCGGCGACGGCGCGAACGACCTCGTGATGATGGCCGAGGCGGGGCTCGGCGTCGCCTTCAACGCCAAGCCGGCCGTGCGCGCGCAGGCGGACGTCGTGATCGGCCCCGTCGATCTGCGCGAGGTCATCCCCCTGCTTCCCTGACCGACAGGGCCGACACGCATGTCGGCACCCATCGCTAGCCTCGGGGCATGCACATCATCCTCGTCCCCGGCCTGTGGCTCGACGCGTCGTCATGGGGCGACGTCGCGCCCGCTCTCGAAGCCGCCGGCCATCGCACCCATCCGCTCACGATGCCGGGCGTCGGCGGCTCCGGCCCCGACACCGCCGGCATCGGCATGGCCGCCTGGGTCGATGCCACGGTCACGGCGCTCGACGCCCTCGACGGCGAGGTCGTGCTGGTCGGGCACTCCGGCGGCGGCAACGTGGCGTACGGCGCAGTGGATGCCCGGCCCGACCGCGTCGCACACCTGGTCCTGCTCGACACATGGCCCCCGAGTGACGGCGGCTCGGTCTCGGAGTTCCCGATCGTCGACGGCGTGGTGCCGTTCCCCGGATGGGACTTCTTCGACGAGCCGGATATCGCCGACCTCGATCCCCAGACGCGGGCGGATGCGGCGGCATGCACGAAGTCCGTGCCCGCGCGCGTCCCGACGGATCCCATCCGGCTGTCGGACCAGCGGCGGCGCAGCGTGCCCGTCACGATCGTCACCGGCACGGTGCCCGCGGCTCAGATCCGTGAGATCATCGCCGCCGGCCCGGAGTGGGCCGCCGAACTGGTCGCGCTCGAGCACCTCGACATCATCGAGCTCGGCGCGCCCGGCGATCCGACCGGTCACTGGCCGCAGTTCTCGCGCCCCGGCGCCGTGGCCGAGGCGATCCTGCGCGCGATCGGCTAGGCGATCCGCATCAGTGGCCCATGCCGAGGCCGCCGTCGACGGGGATCACGGCGCCCGAGATGTAGGCCGCATCGTCCGACGCGATCCACGTCACGACACCCGCCACTTCGTCGGCCGAGCCGTACCGGCCGACGGGGATGCTCTTCTTGTACTCGGCCTGCGTCGCGTCCGAGAGCTCGGCGGTCATGTCCGTCTCGATGAAGCCGGGCGCGACGACGTTCGCCGTGATGCCGCGGCCGCCGAGCTCGCGCGTGAGAGACCGCGCGAAGCCGACCAGGGCGCTCTTGGACGCCGCGTAGTTGATCTGCCCCGGCGATCCGTAGAGACCGACGACGCTCGAGATGAGGATGACGCGGCCCCACTTGGCACGCAGCATCCCCTTCGATGCGCGCTTGACGACCCGGAACGCACCTCCGAGGTTCGTCGAGACGACGCTGTCGAAGTCGTCCTCCGTCATCCGCAGCAGCAGGGTGTCCTTGGTGATGCCGGCGTTCGCGACGACGATCTCGACGGGTCCCAGCGTGTTCTCGACCTCGGTGAACGCGGCGTCGACGGCTGCGGCATCCGTCACATCGGCGCGCACCGTGAGCGTCCCCTCGGGGCCCTCCCCGGAACGGGCGGTCACAGCGACCTTGTAGCCGGCGGCGACGAAGCGCTCGGCGATGGCGCGGCCGATGCCGCGGTTGCCGCCGGTGACGAGGACGACGCGATCGGTGGACATAGGGCTCTCCCGGGGGTCTACGACGGAACCGCACCAGCCTAGCGGCGGGCGGCGGCGGAACCCGGATCTGTTTGACACCCCTGCGCGCCGCTGGGACGCTGGACCCAGACACCGACGAAAGGCATCGCCGTGAGCGACACCTCCCCCACTCCCGCGCCCGAACCGGGCGCAAACCCGCCCGTCCCGCCGGCACCTCCTGCCGCGCAGCCCGGCGCGTACCCGCCGGCAGCGCCGACGCCGCAGCCCGCCCCACAGGCGCCGCCCGCGGCGCAGCCCGCCGCCTACCCGCCTCCGGCGCAGGGCGCCTACCCGCCTCCCGCCTACGGCGCACCGTCGACGCCCGCGCCGTACGGTTCGGCACCCGCATACGGCACCGCACCGGCCTACGGGGCCGCACCCGGTTACGCTGCGGCACCGGGCTACGGCTACGGCGCTCCGGCCAAGACCAACACGCTGGCGATCGTGTCGCTCATCGCGTCGATCTCGAGCTTCGTGATCCTTCCGTTCATCGGATCAGTGGTGGGTGTCATCACGGGCCACATGTCGCTCAAGCAGCTCAAGACGAGCGGCGAGCAGGGTCGAGGCATGGCGCTGGCCGGCACGATCGTCGGCTGGGTCGGGCTCGGACTCGCGCTCCTCGGCATCATCGCGATGATCCTGTTCTTCATGTTCAGCTTCGCGGTCTACTCCTCGACGGGGAACTACTCCTCCTGACGCACGCGCAGATCGCCCCGGAGCCCCGCTCCGGGGCGATCTGCGCGTGCAACCGGCGTACCCTGGAAGCACCGTGAAGAACTCCAGCCACGCCCCTTCGGCCACGTCTCTGCCGCGCGCTCCGCGCGACGATGTCGGCGCGCGCTCGACGCGCTATCTCGTGATGATGGGCGTGCGCATCGCGTGCTTCATCCTCATGGTGGTCATCACGCCCTACGGCTGGTACACGTGGGTCTTCGGTGCCGCGGCGGTCTTCCTTCCCTACATCGCCGTCGTGTCGGCGAACGTCGGCCAAGAGGCGCGCAGCAATCGCCGCGAGGACCCCGAGCCGTCGCTGCCGGCTGTTCCGGGCATCGCCGGCGCGCCTGAGACCCGGGTCATCCGGATCGAAGAGAACCGCGACGCGGCGACGCCGCAACGCCGGGCAGAGCCCACCAGTGACGCCGGTCCCGCCTATCCCGCGGCTCCTGCGGATCCCGCAGGTCCCGCCCGTCCCGCAGGACCCGCCCATCCCGCAGGTGCTGCCGATCCCGCGGACGACGCGGACCCCGCGGCATGAGCGAGGAGGGCATCGACGCGACCTGCTCGCGTGCGGGCTGCCGCGAGAGCGCCCGCTGGCGGATCGACTGGCGCAACCCCCGCATCCATACGACGGACCGGCGCAAGACGTGGGTCGCCTGCGATGAGCACGTCGACTACCTCCGCGACTTCCTTGCCGCGCGCGACTTCCCGCTCGACGTCACTCCCCTCACCGGCACCGAGGTGACCCGATGAGCCGGGGCGTGAGCATGCAGAACCTGCCGCGCGCGGGTCGCTGGGCGATCTACATCGCCCACGCCGTGGTCTTCGCCATCGCGTGCGCGTTCCTGTCGCACTGGCAGTTCAGCCGGAACGAGGAACGCTCGCATCAGCTCGCGCTCGTTGCCCAGAACTACGACGCCGACCCCGTGCCGCTCGCCGAGGCGATCCCCGCCGGCGGCACGCTCGACCCCCAGGACGAATGGCGTCCCGTCACCCTGACGGGCGAGTACCTCACCGACGACCAGCTGCTGGTCCGCAACCGCCCGCACGGCGGCACGTCGGCGTTCGAGGTGCTGGTGCCGTTCCGCCTCGACGACGGGCGCGTGCTGCTCGTCGACCGCGGGTGGGTGCCGCCCGGCGACGACTTGCCCGTGCCCGACGCCGTGCCCGCTCCCCCGGCCGGCGCGTCGACCATCGTGGTGCGCCTGCGCCCCGGTGAAGCGCTGCCCTCGTCGGGCCGCTCGGCGCCCGACGGCCAGGTGCCGACGATCAACCTCGGGCTCATCGCCGACACGATCCCGTCGAACGCCGGCGACGACCTCGAGCGCAGCGCCTATGGCGTGATGGTGAGCGAGGATCCGGCGCCCGCGACCGTGCCGAACGCGCTCGAGCCGCCGTCGGACGACCCGGGTCCTCATCTGTCGTACGCGATCCAGTGGATCATGTTCGCGCTCATGGGGTTCATCTTCATCGGCTACGTCATCCGCACGGAGCGCAAGCACCGTCGCGAGGATGCCGAGGACGCGACGGCCGGCGGCGACCCCGAAGGAGCGCCGGATGCCGCACCGGCGGCGGCTGCGGCATCCCGTCGCCGTCGCGACCGCGATGCCGAGGACGAGGACGCCCTCATCGACGCCGCGGGCCGCTGACGCCTACGCGAGCGAGATAAGGTCGGCGTAGTCGCGACCCCAGATGTCTTCGACGCCGTCGGGCAGGATCAGCACCCGCTCGGGGTTGAGGGCCTCGACCGCGCCCTCGTCGTGCGAGACGAGCACGACGGCGCCTTCGTAGTGCGCGAGCGCGCCGAGGATCTCGTCGCGCGAGGCCGGGTCGAGGTTGTTGGTCGGCTCGTCGAGCAGCAGCATGTTGGCCGAAGACACGACGAGCGTCGCCAGCGACAGGCGCGTCTTCTCGCCGCCCGACAGCACGCCGGCGGGCTTCAGCACGTCGTCGCCGGTGAACAGGAACGATCCGAGCACCTTGCGCGCTTCCGTGGCGTTGATGTCGGGCGCCGCCGACATCATGTTCTCGAGCACCGAGCGGTCGACGTCGAGGTTCTCGTGCTCCTGCGCGTAGTAGCCGATCTTCAGGCCGTGGCCGGGCTCGAGCTGCCCGGTGTCGGGCTGGTCCACGCCGGCGAGGATGCGCAGCAGCGTCGTCTTGCCGGCGCCGTTGAGGCCGAGCACGACGACCTTCGAGCCGCGGTCGATCGCGAGGTCGACGTCGGTGAAGATCTCGAGAGAGCCGTACGACTTCGACAGGCCCGAGGCCATGAGCGGCGTCTTGCCGCACGGCGCGGGCTTCGGGAACCGCAGCTTCGCGACGCGCTCCTCCTGGCGGACCTCGTCGAGGCCCGCGAGCATCTTCTCGGCGCGCGCGACCATCTGGTGCGCGGCGGCGGCCTTGGACGCCTTGGCGCCGAACCGGGCGGCCTGCTGCTGGAGCACGGTGGCCTTCTTCTCGACGTTGGCGCGCTCCTTCTTGCGGCGCTCCTCGTCGGCCACCCGCTGGCGCAGGTAGTTCTTCCAGTTCATGTTGTAGACGTCGATCACCTGGCGGTTCGCGTCGAGGTAGAACACGCGGTTGACGGTCTCACCGACGAGCTCCACGTCGTGCGAGATCACGATGAGCCCGCCCTTGTAGCCCTTCAGGAACTCGCGCAGCCACACGACGCTGTCGGCGTCGAGGTGGTTGGTGGGCTCGTCGAGGATCATCGTCTGGGCGTCGGAGAACAGGATGCGCGCGAGTTCGATCCGGCGGCGCTGACCACCCGAGAGCGTGCGCAGCGGCTGATCCAGGATGCGATCGGGCAGAGAGAGGTTGTGGGCGATGGATGCCGCTTCCGCCTCCGCCGCGTAGCCGCCGAGCGCCTCGAACCTCTCGGTGAGGTTGGCGTACTTCCGCATGGCGCGTGCCGCGGCATCCGCGTCGTCGGCCGCCATGGCGAGGGAGGCCTCGTGCATCCCGAGCGCGAGGGTGCCGAGCCCCCGGGCGTCGAGGATGCGCGTGCGGGCGAGCATGTCC
>NZ_JBQCIP010000092.1:0-6479 GCF_051953575.1 Microbacterium sp. | reverse complement strand
TCGTCGTGGACCTCGTCCCACGAGTAGCCGAACTCGCGCACCAGCCATGTCTCGATGAGGCGGTGACGCCGGATGATCGCGGCGGCGCGCCGCTCGCCGGCCTCGCTCAACGACACCGGACCGTACGGGCGGTGGGTCACGAGCCCCTGCGCGGCGAGCTTCTGCACCATCTCGGTGACGCTCGACGGCGCGAGCCCCAGCTCGGCCGCCAGCTGCGACGGCGTGATGCGGTCGTCCTGCCACTCGGTGTGGTGGTAGATCGTCTTCAGGTAGTCATCGACCGCGGGTGAGGGCACGGCCACCAGGCTACCCGCGGCCCCCGGCCCTCACCCTCTCGCTCAGGCGGTCAGCACGAGGAAGAGCAGCACTGCGTTGAGCGCGATGAGGAAGACGGATGCCGCCACCCCCGCGATCGTCGTCCACGCGCGGTTGCGGAACGGGCCGAGCACATCGCGGTTCGCCGTGAGGGCGACCAGCGGCACCAGCGCGAACGGGATCCCGAACGACAGCACCACCTGGCTGAGCACGAGGGCGGCCGTGGGATCGAACCCGAGCGCGAGGATGATGAGCGCCGGGACCAGCGTCACGAGCCGCCGCGCGAGCAGCGGCACGCGGATGTGCAGCAGGCCGTGCATGATCTCAGCGCCCGCGTACGCGCCGACGGACGTGCTCGCCAGCCCGCTCGCGAGCAGTCCGACCGCGAACAAGGTCGCGACGAGAGGGCCGAGGCCCGCGTAGAGCGCGGCATAGGCGCCTTCGAGCGAGTCGGTACCGGGCACCCCCGCGAGGTTCGCGGCCGCCAGCAGCAGGATGCACAGGTTGACGGTGCCCGCGATCAGCATCGCGATCGACACGTCCCACCTCGTCGCTCGCAGCAGCCGCCGGGTCGGGATGCCGCGCAGCTCGGCGAGGGTCGGGTCGGCCGAGCCGCGGTCGCTGAGCGGGTGAGCACCGGATGCCGAGAGGTCGGTCGCCCCGGAGTGGCGCACGACGATTCGTTCCTCGGGTTCGGTGCGCGAAGCGGCGCCGTGGGGCGTGGAAAGCGCGCCCCGGACGGACGATTCGTGCCCCGGACCCGAGGCGGTGCCGGTGCGCGGCGCGAACCGGTCCCGCGCGAGGGCGCTGTGCGCGTAGATCGCATGCGGCATGATCGTCGCGCCGAGGATCGAGGCAGCCAGCAGCACCGAGTCGGTCCCCTCGAAGCGGGGGACGAGACCGCCGACCACGCCGGCGGGGTCGGGTGGCGCGACGAGCACCCCGAACGTGAACCCCAGCGCGATGACGGCCAGCAGGCCGATGACGACGAACTCGAAGGTGCGCGGGCCGCGCCGCGACTGGATCAGCAGCAGCGCGATCGACACCGCGCCGGTGATGGCGCCGCCCCACACCAGCGGCAGACCGAACAGCAGGTTGAGCGCCACGGCGCCGCCGATCACCTCGGCGATGTCGGTCGCCATCGCGACGAGCTCGGCCTGCAGCCAGTACGCGCGGCGCGCCCACGGGCGGCGGATGCGGCCGCCCAGGGTCTCGGGCAGGCTCCGGCCGGTGACGATCCCGAGCTTGGCCGAGAGGTACTGGATCAGCCACGCCATGACGTTGCCGAGCACCACGACCCACACCAGCAGGTAGCCGTAGCGGGCACCGGCGGTCATGTTGCTGGCGACGTTGCCGGGGTCGAGATACGCGACGCCCGCGACCAGGGCGGGGCCGATCAGCCACGCGGCGCGGGGGACGCTCGGTGCCCGGCGAACGGCGGTCGAGGCATCCGGACCCGTCGCTGTTTTCGGCATACCGAAAACATACGGCAGATTTCGGCATGCCGAAAGGTCGGCAATCGTGCGTGAGTGCAGGCAGGCCGGGAGCGGATCGCGTGTGGGCGCGGCGCAGACCGGACTCTAGTCACACCGAGCCTGCGGAACCGCACGTTTCGGCGGATACCCTGGGCCGGTGACCGCACCCGAGCAGCCCGCACCCCACACCGAGCCGAGCGAGCCCCTGCTGCCGGTCGGGGTCGGACCGTGGCCGGGGGGACCCGAGGTCTGGCCCGACGACGCGCGCTACGACCCCGACCTGCTGGCGAACGGCGACGCCCGCAACGTCGTCGACCGCTACCGGTACTGGACGATGGACGCCATCGTCGCCGACCTCGACGAGCGGCGCCACGGCTTCCACGTCGCGATCGAGAACTGGCAGCACGACATGAACATCGGCTCGATCGTGCGCAGCGCCAACGCGTTCCTCGCCGCCGAGGTGCACATCATCGGCAAGCGCCGCTGGAACCGCCGCGGCGCCATGGTCACCGACCGGTACCAGCACGTGCGCCACCACGAGACGGTCGAGGCGTTCGCGGAGTGGGCTGCGGCGGCATCCCTCCCGGTCATCGCGATCGACAACGTCGACGGCTCGGTGCCGCTGCCCGCCGCCGACCTGCCCGAGGCCTGCGTGCTGCTGTTCGGGCAGGAAGGGCCCGGGCTCTCGCCCGAGGCGCTGGCCGCGGCATCCACCACCGTCGAGATCGAGCAGTACGGCTCGACGCGCTCCATCAACGCCAGCGCGGCTGCGGCCGTCGTGATGTACGAGTGGTGCCGCCGCTGGGCGTGAGCCTCGTCAGGCGCCGACGGTCATCCAGGCCGAGCCGCGCACGCGCCACCCGAGCGTGATCAGCCTCGCGAGCATGTAGACGCCGAAGAACGCGACGGCCAGCCAGGCGAGACCGGCCGCGCCGCCCGGGTGCAGCATGGCGATGATCACGAGCGCCGGCACGAACGGCACGAGGTTCAGCACCCCGACGATCGCGAGGTACCGGGCGTCGCCGGCTCCGATCAGCACGCCGTCGAGCACGAAGACCACGCCGCACACCGGCTGCGCGACGGCCAGCACGATGAGCGCGGGCTGCACGAGGGCGGCGATCGCCGCGTCCCCGGTGAACAGCAGGCCGAGGACGCCCGACAGCGCACCGATGACCACGCCGGTGATGATGCCGAACCAGGCGCCCCACGCGACGGTGCGGCCGAGCACGCGGCGCACGGTGTGCGGGTCGTCGGCGCCGAGGCCCTTGCCGACGAGCGCCTGCGCGGCGATGGCGAGCGCGTCGAGCGCGAAGGCCGCCGTGGAGAAGATCGTGAACGCGACCTGCCAGCCGGCGAGCTCGTCGGTGCCCAGGCCGGTCGCGACGGCGACCGTCGCGAGCAGTGCGACGCGCAGCGACACCGTGCGCAGGAACAGCCACCCACCTGACCGCGCCGATCCGCGCACGCCGTCGCGCTGGGGGCGGATGGATGCCTCGTGCCGGCGGGCGAGCCGGCCGATGACCAGCACGTACGCGGCCACCATGCCCCATTGGGCCACGACCGTGCCGAAGGCGGAACCGGCGATGCCCCAGCCGAGGCCGTAGATGAAGAGCCAGTTGAGGAGCGCGTTGGCCCCGAATCCGAGGCCTGCGATCCACAGCGGCGTCACCGTGTCCTGCATGCCGCGCAGCAGGCCGGTCGCCGCGAACACCACGAGCATCGCGGGCAGGCCCCACATCGAGATGCCGAGGTAGATCTCGGCCTGCTCGGCGACGCCCGCCGGTGCGCCGAACAGGGTCACCAGGAAGGGGGTCGCCAAGTAGCCGACCACCGCCAGCACCGCGCCGAGACCGAGGGCGAGCCACATGCCGTCGATGCCCACCGACACCGCGCGCGACGGATCGCCGGCGCCGAACCGGCGGGCGACGGCGGGTGTCGTCGAATACGCGAGGAACACCATGAGGCCGACGATGGTCTGCAGCACGGCCGAGGCGATCCCGAGGCCCGCCAGCGGCACCACCCCGAGGTGCCCGACGAGGGCCGAGTCGACGATGAGGAACAGCGGCTCGGCGATGAGTGCGCCGAGCGCCGGCACGGCGAGCCGCAGGATGTCGCGGTTCAGGGTGTCTCGGGCGCTCGTCACCCTCCGAGCCTAGGGCGGGCCGCCGACGCCGGATCGCGGCGCCCCTGTGCGGGCTCCCTCGGTCGAGGACGTGGAGGGATGCCGCAGGCCGAGCCCATGCGCGCACCACGGGATCCACGGGTAACGACCGCGCTACGGTCCCGGCGCGCGGCTTCCCGCGGTCGGCCGGGCGGCTAACCTGGAACGCATGACCGACGCCCCCCGCTCCGGTCTCGCGCTCGAGGAACTCAGCGCCGAGATCCGCCCTCAGGATGACCTGTTCCGCCACGTCAACGGCTCGTGGATCGAGCGGACGGAGATCCCCGAAGACAAGGCGCGCTGGGGCTCGTTCCACCTGATCGCCGAGCAGGCCGAGAAGGACGTCCACGCGATCGTCGAGGAGTCGCAGCAGGCGGAGGCGGGCACCGAGGCGCGCAAGATCGGCGACCTCTACACGAGCTTCATGGACACCGAGCGCATCGAGGCGCAGGGCGCGGCTCCGCTGGCCGACACGCTGGCGCGCGTCGAGGCGGTCGCCGACATCCCCGGGTTCCTCCGCACGATCGGCGAGTTCGAGCGCGACGGCGTCGCCGCGCTGATCCACCTCTACATCGAGCCCGACCCGGGCAACCCGCAGCGGTACGTGCCGTTCTTCCTGCAGGGCGGGCTGTCGCTCCCGGACGAGAGCTACTACCGGCTCGAGAACTTCCAAGAGACGCGCATCGCGTTCCGCTCGCACGTGCACCGCATCCTCGAGCTCGCCGGAGTGGCAGAGGCCGAGGCATCCGCAGACCGCATCGTCGCGCTCGAGACCGAGCTCGCCACCCACCACTGGGACAACGTGTCGAGCCGGGATGCCGTCAAGACCTACAACCTGAAGACGTGGGACGAGGTGCAGGCGCTCGTCGGCGTCGACCTCACGCCGTGGCGCGAGGGGGCCGCCCCCGAGCACGCGGACGCGTTCGCCGAGATCAACGTCTACCAGCCGAGCTTCTTCGAGGGCCTGGGCGCGCTGCTGGTCGAGGACCGCCTCGAGGACTGGAAGGCCTGGCTGCGCTTCGCCGTCGTCCACTCGGCCGCGCCGTTCCTCTCGGAGGAGTTCGTCGCCGAGAACTTCGGGTTCTACGGCACGCAGCTCACCGGCGTCCCGGTCAACCGCGAGCGCTGGAAGCGCGGCGTCAGCCTCACCGAGGCGGCGATGGGCGAGGCCATCGGCCGGGTCTACGTGGAGCGGCACTTCCCGCCGGCGGCCAAGGTCGCGATGGACGAGCTCGTCGGCAACCTCATCGAGGCGTACCGCCAGTCGATCACCGACCTGGAGTGGATGAGCCCCGAGACCCGCGAGCGCGCGCTCGCCAAGCTCGACGCCTTCACGCCGAAGATCGGCTACCCGACGACGTGGAAGGACTACTCCACGCTCGAGATCGACGCCGAGGACCTCGTCGGCAACGTGCGCCGGGCGCACGTGTGGGAGCACGACCGCCAGCTCGCCAAGGTCGGCCAGCCGATCGACCGCGACGAGTGGTTCATGACGCCGCAGACCGTCAACGCGTACTACAACCCGCTCATGAACGAGATCGTGTTCCCCGCGGCCATCCTGCAGTACCCGTTCTTCGACGCCGAACGTGACGCCGCTGCGAACTACGGCGGCATCGGCGCGGTCATCGGGCACGAGATCGGCCACGGCTTCGACGACCAGGGCAGCCGCTTCGACGGCGACGGTTCGCTACGCGACTGGTGGACCGACGACGACCGCGCCGCGTTCGAGGAGCGCACCAAGAGCCTCATCGCGCAGTACGACGCGCTCGTGCCGCAGGGGCTCGCCGAGGAGAACCACGTCAACGGCGCGCTCACGATCGGCGAGAACATCGGCGACCTCGGCGGTCTCGGCATCGCGATCCGCGCGTACGCCCTGTCGCTCGGCACCGATGAAGAGGGCGTGGCCGTGGAGGCGCCCGAGATCGACGGCTTCACCGGCATCCAGCGTCTGCTCCTGAGCTGGGCGCAGATCTGGCAGCAGAAGGGCCGCGACGCCGAGACCATCCGCCTGCTGACGATCGACCCGCACTCGCCCAACGAGTTCCGGTGCAACCAGATCGTCCGCAACATCGACGCGTTCTACGACGCGTTCGGTGTCACCGAGTCGGACGCGCTCTGGCTCGACGAGGGTCAGCGCGTCACCATCTGGTGACGTCCGACCCCCTGCCCCCGACGCCGCGCTGGAAGCGGCGTCACCACCGCACCACACCGAGAACTGGGGAAGGACGCTCCGTGGGCATGGAGCCCCGAAAGGATGCCGAGTCGCTGCGGGGGGCGCGACGAAGCACCGGAAAACGACTGCCGAAGCGTGCAGCCGTCGGTCGTCGTTCGTTCGCGTCGACGCTGAAGGCGCTCGACGACCTCGCCGCGTCCGGCGCGAAGATCTCGGTGAGGATCACCGACCTCGACCGCGGCACGTCGGTGCTCTCGGGCGACGACTTCGTGACGCTGCCGGTGGCGGGCCTCGGCGTCGTGCCGCTGCTGATCGAGGTGGCCGCCGCGTTCGAGTCCGGCCGCCTCGAGCCGCT
>NZ_JBQCIP010000091.1:0-3443 GCF_051953575.1 Microbacterium sp. | reverse complement strand
TAGAGGAATCCGGTCAGACCGGCGACCAGCACGTTGAGGACGACACCGACGATCACCTGGTCGACGAGGTACTTGATCGAGAACGCCGCCAGCACGAACGCCACCAGCACGCCGCCGATCATCGCGCCGAGAAGGCCGACGAACGGGTTGTGCGTGATGCTCGACAGCAGCGCCGCCACGAACGCGCCGAACAGGAACTGCCCCTCGATCGCGACGTTGACGACACCCGACCGCTCGCCGATGACGCCGCCGAGCGCACCGAAGATCAGCGGGATCGACAGCGACACCGCGCCGAACAGGAGGCCGGTGACGGGCACCAGTCCGCCCGAGGCCGCCCACACGAGGAACGCGAAGATGCCGAGCACGCCGTACACGATCGGCAGCCACGGGCCGGGGCGCCGGTAGCTGTAGGCCGCCCACAGGGCGTAGATCGTGAGGCCGAGGAGCACGACCCACACGGACCAGGCCGTGACCGCCGTCGGGACCGCCACCGTGGGCAGGTCGAGCGCCGACCGGGGGTCGCCGAGACGGAACCGGCTGACGCCGTTGCGCGGCGCGGCCAGGAACAGCAGTGCGAGCAGGCCCGTGACGATCGCCAGCGAGACCGCGAGCTTGTAGTGGCGCAGCTTCACCGGCGCCGCAGCGGCGACGGGGTGATCGACGACGGCGACCGAGGTCATGCCGACACCGCCTTCGGGTTCTTGGGCTCGGAGGGTCGCTTGGCGGCCTTCGCGCGCGCCTTGGCGGCCTTCTCGGCATCGGTCTTGGGCAGGAAGAAGATCGTGCGCACGAGCGGCGGCGCAGCGATGAACAGCACGATGAGCGACTGCACCACGAGCACGATGTCGACCGGGATGCCCTGCGAGGCCTGCATCGTGAAGCTGCCCGCCTTGAGCGCGCCGAACAGGATGCCGGCGGCGAAGGTGCCCCAGGCCCGGCTGCGGCCGAGCAGCGCCACGGTGATGGCGTCGAAGCCGATGCCCGCGTCGATGAATGCGTCGAAGCCGCTGACCACGGAGCCCTGGATCTGGTTCATCGCAGCGAGGCCCGCGAGGCCACCGGCGAAGAGCATCGCGTAGACGTACATGCGCTGCACCGAGATGCCGGCGGCGCGTGCCGCGTGCGGGTTCTCGCCCACGGCGCGCAGGCGGAAGCCGAGGCTGGAGCGCTCGATGAGCCACCACACGAAGACCGTCGCGCCGATGACGATCACGAAGCCCCAGTCCAGCAGCGGGAAGCGCGGGCCGAGCAGGTCGGGGAACTGCGCGTTCGCGGGGGTGGGGTTCGAGATCGGCTGGTTGCTGCCGGTCGCCTGAAGCAGACCCGGGGTGCGCACGAGCCACATCACAAGGTACAGAGCGACGTAGTTGAGCATGATCGTGAGGATCACCTCGTGCGCTCCGGTGCGTGCCTTCAGCAGACCGACGATGCCACCCCAGATCGCACCACCGGCGATGCCGGCGATGAGGGTGAGCGGCAGCTGGATCCACATCGGCAGGCCCAGCTGGAAGGTGACCAGTCCGGCCGTGGCGGCACCGATCAGCATCTGGCCGCGGCCACCGATGTTGAACAGGCCCACACGGAAGGCGAGCGCCACGCCGAGACCGGCCGCGATCAGCGGGGCGGCGAAGCCCAGCGTGTTCGTGAGCGGCCGGATCTGGGCCGCGAAGTCGTCGACGCGGGCGTTGAAGATCGCGCCTCGGAAGAGCGCCTCATAGCCGCCGTACACCGCGTTCCAGATGGCGACGAACGTGTCGCCGGGCCGAGCGAAGAAGTAGGACGACGCGGCGCGCACGTCCTCGTCGGTGAAGGCGATGAGGATGCCGCCGACGATCATCGCCGCGACGATCGCGAGGATCGTCGTGACCGCGCTGCCTCGCAGCAGCTCCTTGATGAAGACGTTCTGGCGCGGCGGCGGGGGGACGTCGCCGTCCACCGCACCGGGGGCATCCGCCGTCGGCGCCGGAAGATCCGGCGAACCGGTCAGGGGCCCGGACACCGACGGGAGCTGCTCGGGCGGGAGACCACGCGCCGGTTCGGCTGCGGGAGTGGATCCCGTGGACTCGTCGTTCACGCGGCTGCTCCGCTCTCGGGCGTCTCGCCCGCCATCATGAGGCCCAGCGCGTCGCGGGGCGTATCGCTGGGAACGATGCCGACGATCGCCCCGCGGTACATCACCGCGATGCGGTCGGCGAGCGCGACGACCTCGTCGAGCTCCGTCGAGACGACGAGTACGGGCACGCCCGAGTCGCGCGTCTCGACGATGCGCTGGTGGATGAATTCGATCGAGCCGACGTCGACGCCGCGGGTCGGCTGGGCGGCCACGAGCAGCTTGAGGTCGCGGCTCATCTCCCGGGCGATGACCACCTTCTGCTGGTTGCCGCCCGACAGGGTGCCTGCGGGCACGTCGGGCCCCTGCGTGCGGATGTCGTACTCGGCGATGCGCGCCTTCGCGAACTCCTCGAGCGCGGCACGGCGGATGGTGCCGCCGCCGACGAAGTCGCGGTCGCCCGACCGATCGAGGATGAGGTTCTCGGCCACCGTGAAGGTGCCGACGAGGCCGTCCTCGGTGCGGTCCTCGGGCACGAACCCGACCCCCTCGTCGAGGATGCCGCGGATGCTCTTGCCGACGAGCTCGGTTCCCCCGAGCATCACCGAACCGCTCACGCGATCGGCGAGGCCGATGATGGCCTCGACGAGCTCGGTCTGGCCGTTGCCCTGGACGCCCGCGACAGCGAGCACCTCGCCGGGGCGGATGTCGAAGCTCACATCGTCGACGACGACGGCGCCCTCCGCGGTGATGACGCGCAGCGCGTCGACCTGCAGGCCCGCACCGTCGCCGAGGCGCGGCGGATCCTTGTGGACGGTGAGCTCGACGGCGCGGCCCACCATGAGCGAGGCGAGCTCGGCGTTGGATGCCGTCGGCGACGCCTCGCCGACGACCTTGCCCAGGCGGATCACGGTGATGCGGTCGGCGACGGCGCGCACCTCGCGCAGCTTGTGCGTGATGAAGACGATGGACGTCCCCTCGTCACGCAGCTGCCGCATGATCGCCATGAGCTCGTCGGTCTCTTGCGGAGTGAGCACGGCTGTGGGCTCGTCGAAGACCAGCACCTTCGCGTCGCGGGCGAGCGCCTTGATGATCTCGACGCGCTGCTGCACGCCCACGGGGAGATCGCCGACGATCGCGTCGGGGTCGACCTCGAACCCGAACCGGGCGGCCACGTCCCGGACGTGCTGACGCGCCGAGTTGAGATCGAGCGCACCGAGGCCCTTGGTGGTCTCGTGGCCGAGCATGACGTTCTCGGCGACGGTGAAGACGGGGATGAGCATGAAGTGCTGGTGCACCATGCCGATGCCGGCGGCCATGGCGTCGCCCGGGCCGCGGAAGTGCTGGACCGCGTCGTCCAGCAGGATGTCGCCCTCGTCGGCCTGATAGAGGC
>NZ_JBQCIP010000090.1:0-2841 GCF_051953575.1 Microbacterium sp. | reverse complement strand
GCGCATCGACACCGAGAAGGCCACGATCACCGTCGACCACCTCTACGGGCACGGACACGAGAACTGGCGCATCACGCCGGCGCCGCACGTGGACCCCGCCGAGGCCGAGGCCTGGGCGCTGCCCGAGACGGAGGAGCGCAGCGGGCACGAGCCGCTGCTGCGCGCGGTGTTCGACGCGCTGCGCAGCGGAGCGCCGCTGCCGCCTGTCGCCGATGCGCCCGCACGCTCGATCGAGATCGTCGCCGCGATCTACGCCTCGGCCGATGCGGACGGCGCCGTCGTGACTCCGGCCGATCTCGCCGCGCATCCGACGCACCGCACGGGGTTCGCCAGCACGGTGATCGACCTGCGAGCCGGACTGTAGACCGCCTCGCGGGGCGCCTGGCAGGCGGCTCCCGCCGACCTTCGAAGCGTTTTCGCCTGATCAGCGCATGCGGCAGACTGGGACCGGACACAGGCGTGTCTGGCATCCCGTTACTGAATCGTTCAAATTTCTGCGCCGGGTATCTTGCGAAACGTTTTTAGACGGGGTACCGTGGCGGGCAAGCGCTTTCCAGCATCGCCCATCCGCACCGAGGGATGCGCTCACCCCGCACACACAGACAACGGAACGTCTGAGCGGAAAGACAGAACACAGACGTTCGAGAGAGGACAAGGATGTTCAGCAAGAAGCGTGCGCTCACCGCCGCGGCGGTCGCCGCAGGCGCCGCCCTGGTACTGGCCGGCTGCGCGTCGAGCGGCAGCGGCGACAGCCCCGACGCCACCCCGACGCTCGACCCGAACGAGAAGGTCACCCTAAACATGTCGTTCTGGGGCAACGACGTCCGTGCCGGCCTGTACGACCAGGTCATCGCCGCGTTCGAGGAGCAATACCCCAACATCACGGTCAACACGTCGTTCCTGGACTTCCCCTCGTACTGGGAGAAGCGCCAGACCGAAGCCGCCGGCGGCGGTCTGCCCGACGTGATGCAGTTCGACTACTCCTACCTGCGCCAGTACTCCGAGAACGGCCTGCTGCTCGAGCTCGACCCCTACCTCGGCAACATCATCGAGACCGACCCGCTGCCGGAGAACATCCTGAGCATCGGCGTCGTGAACGACAAGACGACGGCGATCCCGACCTCCACCAACGCCTGGGGCCTGTTCACCAACCCCAAGCTGCTCGAATCCGTCGGCGTCGACGACTTCGAGGGCGGCAGCTGGGACGACTACACCGAGTGGATGGGCGAGGTCACCGACGCGGGCGGCGGAACCGTCTACGGCGGCAGCGATTACACCGGCCGCATCCAGAACTTCGAGGTGCAGCAGCGCGCGAAGGGCGAGGACCTCTTCACCGACGACGGCAAGGCGAACTTCACCGAGAAGGACCTCAAGGCGTTCTGGGAGCAGGGAGCCCCCATCCGCGACGGCATCGGCGTGCCCGCCCAGAAGGCAGAGGAGCTGAAGCCCCTCGGCGCCTTCGACAGCGCGACCGCCGCGAGCGAGCTCACGTGGGACAACTTCGGCGCCGGATACCTCGCGAACCTCGGCGCGGACTACACCGAGCTGAACCTCGTCGCCCCGCCGGTCACGAAGGAGGGCGCGAAGGACCTCTACCTGAAGCCGTCGATGCTCGAGGCGGTGTCGGCAAAGACCAAGCACCCCGAGGCTGCGGCGACGCTCGTGAACTTCCTCGTCAACTCCCCGGAGTCCGGTGAGATCTTCGGCACCAACCGCGGTCTGCCGGCATCCGAGACGGCCCTCGGCGCTGCGACGCTCGACCCGATCGCGCAGCAGATCAAGGACTACGAGGCGTCGATCGCCGACCGTCTGGGCGACGCCCCGCCCGTCCCGATCAACGGCTACGGGACGCTCGAGCAGAAGTTCCTCGAGATCGGTCAGGAGCTCGGCTACGGCACGATCTCGGTCGACGACGCGGTCTCGCAGTTCTTCTCCGAGATGGACACCGTCCTCAACCAGTGACACCCTGCCGCCGGGCCGGACGCACCGGCCCGGCGGCACCCCCTCCCACCCGAAAGGAGCCGCGGTGAGCACGACAGCGACGAGAGTCATCGTCACCGATCGTCCGGCCAAGCGCGGACTCATCCGCAGCGGCCGACCCGAGAGCAAGTTCCAGCGACCCGGCCAGCGCGCGCGGTCACGCCGCGAGACGGCGGCCGGCTACGCGTTCCTCAGCCCGTGGCTGCTCGGCTTCTTCGGCCTGACCGCCATCCCGATGGTGTACTCGCTGTACCTGTCGTTCACGAAGTACAACATCTTCCAGCCGCCCAAGTGGACGGGTCTCGACAACTACATCCGGCTGTTCACGAACGACCCGGTGTTCATCCAGTCGGCCGAGATCACGCTCGTCTACGTGTTCATCGGCACGCCGATCACGATGGCGGCGGCCCTCGCCGTGGCCATGCTGCTGAACTTCCGCGACCGGGGCTCGGGCTTCTTCCGCTCCGCGTTCTACGCGCCCTCGCTCATCGGCGGCTCGGTCAGCGTGGCGATCGTGTGGCGAGCGATGTTCTCGACCGACGGTCCCGTCGACAACACCCTGTCGTTCTTCGGCATCGACATCGGGGGCTGGATCGGAAACCCCGCCATGATCATGCCGATGATGATCCTGCTGCACGTGTGGCAGTTCGGCTCGACGATGGTGATCTTCCTCGCCGGCCTCAAGCAGATCCCCAAGGAGCTCTACGAGGCGGCCGAGATGGACGGCGCAGGCGCCTGGCGCCGCTTCACCGCCGTGACGATCCCGATGCTCTCGCCCGTGATCTTCTTCAACCTGCTGCTGGGCCTCATCGGCGCCTTCCAGGTGTTCACGTCGGCGTACATCATCTCCAACGGCACCGG
>NZ_JBQCIP010000089.1:0-2595 GCF_051953575.1 Microbacterium sp. | reverse complement strand
CCTTCTTCGCGATGGGAGCGGCGATCGTGTTGCCGCTTCCCGATTGTCCTTGCCCGCCGCCGTCCTCTACGACCACGGCGACGGCGACCTCGGGGTTCTGCGCGGGTGCGAACCCGGTGAACCAGAGCGTGTACGGCTCGTCGCCCGTGCTCTCCGCAGTGCCCGTCTTTCCGGCCACGTCGACGCCGTCTATTCTTGCACCCGACGCCGCACCGTCACTGACATTGGCGACCATCATCGTGACCAGTTCGTTGGCTAGCGCAGTGTCGAGAGCACGGCCGAACTCGGTGTCGTCGTACGTCTTCTGCACCGAGAGGTCGGGGCCGATCACCCGGTCCACCATGCGGGGGTTCATGACGATTCCTCCGTTCGCGATGCCGGCGGCCACCATCGCCATCTGCAGCGGCGTGGCGGTGACCTGGCCCTGCCCGAACCCGCTGAGCGCCGTCTGCGCGTCGTCCTGGATGGTGCGCGGGTAGCCGGAGGCGGTCGAGGTGAGCGGGATGTCGAACGTCTGGTTGAACCCGTACTTCTCGGCCTCTTCGCGGATCGCGGTGTCGCCGAGCTCGACCGCCAGCTCCGCGAACGGGATGTTGCAGCTGAGGCGCAGCGCGTCGGCGAGGGTGACGGTGTCGCCCGGACCGCACGCGCCGCCGCTCGCGTTGTGCACGATGCTGCTCGACTGCGGCAGCTGGTACTGCGCCGGGTTGGGCAGCGTCGACTGCGGCGTGTAGTCGCCGGATGCCAGGGCCGCGGACGCCACCACGAGCTTGAACGTCGAGCCGGGCGGATTGAGGTCGCCCGCGATCGCGCGGTCCGACAGCGGCTGGCCGGGATCGGACACCAGCTGGTCGTACGCCGTATTGACGGCGTCGGTGTCGTGCGAGGCGAGCACGTTGGTGTCGTAGCTCGGGCTGGTCACGAGCGCCAGCACGCGCCCCGTGGATGGCTCGATCGCGATGATGCCGCCCTGCAGGTCGCCCAGCGCCTCGAACGCGGCGCGCTGCACGTCGGCGTCGAGCGAGAGCACGACGTTCGATCCGCGCGGCGGCTGTCCGGTGAAGATGCGCTCGACCCGCGAGAGGAACTGCGAGCCCGCCGTGCCGCTGAGCTCCTGATTCATCGCCTGCTCGATGCCGGTGGCCGAGTTGAGGGCGGGATTGATGTAGCCCGTCACCGGCGCCCACATGGCGGCATCCGTGTACACACGCTGCCAGCTGTAGACGTCGTCCGACGGCACCGACGAGGCGATCGCCGACCCGCTCGCGATGATGGAGCCGCGCTGGACCTCGTACGAGTCGTACAGGGACCGCTTGTTGGCGGGATTCGCCGCCAGCGCGTCCGACTGCACCACCTGGATCCAGCTCGCCGATCCGAAGAGGGCGAGGAACATGACCAGCATCAGGATGCTGAGGCGCCGGAGTTCCTTGGTCATGTCAGCCGATCACCACCCGGGGCCGGCTGCGGACGGCATCCGAGATGCGCAGCAGCAGGGCGACGATGATCCAGTTCGCGACGAGCGACGATCCGCCCGCGGCGAGGAACGGCGTGGTGAGACCGGTCAGCGGGATGAGCCGCGTGACCCCGCCCACCATGATGAACACCTGCAGGGCGATCGTGAACGACAGTCCGGTCGCGAGCAGCTTGCCGAAGTCGTCCTGGCCGGCGAGGCCGATGCGGATGCCGCGGCTCGTGAACACCATGTACAGGCAGAGGATCGCGAACACGCCGATGAGGCCGAGCTCTTCGCCGAGTGCGGGAAGGATGTAGTCGCTCTCCGACACGGGCGTGAGGTACGGCCGCCCCTGGCCGAGGCCGGTGCCGAGCAGGCCCCCGTTGGCCATGCCGAAGATGCCGTTGACCAGCTGATAGCTGGCGCCGTCCATCAGGTCGGGGTTGAAGGCATCCAGCCAGATCGTGAACCGGTTGCCCACGTACGGAAGGAATCGGGATGCCACCCACGCGCCGCCGGCGGCGAGCACGACACCGATGAGCACCCAGCTGGTCTTGCCGGTCGCGACGTAGAGCATCGCGACGAACATGCCGAAGATCAGGAGGCCGGTGCCGAGGTCGCGCTGCATCACGATGATGCCGAGCGAGACCAGCCAGATGACGAGGAGCGGGCCGAGCTCGCGCGCTCGCGGCCACGTGATGCCGAGGAACCGCGTGCCGACCGAGGTGAGCGACTCGCGCGTGCGGACGAGATAGCCGGCGAAGAAGATCGCGAGGGCGATCTTGGCGAGTTCGCCGGGCTGGAACGAGAAGATCCCCGCTACCGACACCCACACGTCGGCGCCGGCCTCGACGCCGAGGCCCGGGACGAACGGGAGGAGGAGCAGCGCGATGCCCGCGAAACCGAAGACGTACGTGTAGCGGAAGAGCACGCGGTAGTTGCGCAGCGCGATGACGATCGCGATGGCGGCGGCGATGGCGATCGCCGACCATGCCAGCTGGCGCAGCGAGAACGCGTCCCAGCCCTCCCACCCCTTGCCGAGATCGATCCGGTAGATCATCGCGATCCCGAGGCCCGTCAGCAGCGTCGCGATCGGCACGACGAACGGATCGGCGGCCGGGGCGCGCAGGCGCAGCACGACG
>NZ_JBQCIP010000088.1:0-20222 GCF_051953575.1 Microbacterium sp. | reverse complement strand
CACACGTGCTGCCGGCCGTGCTCGCAGCGCCGGCACGCGCCGCAGCCGAGCCTCGTGTCGCCGGTGACCCTTCGTCCGATCCAGGCCGGGGCGCCGCCGGCGCCGCCCGCCGCCCCCGGGCCCCGCCACTCGGGGCCGCAGCGCCCACGATGGGCGGGGCAGGGTGTCGGCGGGCGGCGCCGGCGCCGCCCCGGCCTGGATCGGACGAAGGGTCACCGGCGACACGATGCTCGGCTGCGGCGCGTGCCGGCGCTGCGAGCACGGCCGGCAGCACGTGTGCGAGCAGCGTCTGGAGCTCGGCATCCGCGGAGGCAAGGCGGGAGCGCTCGCCGAGAAGGTCGCGACGCCCGCCCGGTCGCTGCATCGGCTGCCCGACGCCGTCGACGACGCGATGGGTGCCCTCGTGGAACCGGGAGGCAACGCTTTCCGCGCCGTGCAGGGCGCGGGGCTGCAGCCGGGTGATCGCTGCCTGGTGCTCGGGCCCGGCACCATCGGCCTGCTGTGCGAGCTGTTCGCCCGGGCGGCGGGCGCCGAGGTGCACCTGCTCGCGCGGGATGCCGTCTCGGCGGCGTTCGCCCGTTCGCTCGGCTTCGACGACGTCTGGACCGAGGAGCGACTGCCCGCGTTGCCGTGGGACGCCGTGATCGAGGCATCCAACTCCCCGCTGCTGCCGGCGCGGGCGCTGGAGCTCGTCGAACCCGGCGGACGCGTGGTCTACATCGGCCTGGCCGGCACCCCCAGCCGCATCGACACGCGGGATCTCGCCCTCAAGGATGTGACGGCCGTCGGCGTCCTCAGCGCTTCACCGGGTCTGGCCGGAACGATAGACGCGTACGCGGCGGGGGTCGTCGACCCGCGGCCCCTCATCGCGGCGACCCTGACGCTGGACGACCTGCCCGCGATTCTCTCCGGCGTGCGGCCGCCCGCAGCCGGGCCGGGCCCCAAGTTCCACGTCGCGCTCTGAGACGCTGCCGGCGGTGCGGGCTCAGCCGAGCCCGCCGGTGAGGGCGAGGGCGCCCAGGGCGGTCGCCGTGACCAGCAGCGAGAGGATGCCGCCGAGCGCGAGCGGCCGCCAGCCGGCTCGCCGTATCGCCACGAGGTCGGTCGACAGGCCGATGCCCGCCAGCGCGGCCGCGATGAGGAGCGCGCTCGCCACAGCCATCACGGTATGTGCGGCGTCCGAGATCAGGCCGGCCGAGTTCGCGAGCACCATGAGGGTGAAGCCGACGATGAACCACGGGACGAGCGTGACGATGCGCCACGGCCGGCGCAGCAGGCCGGGCCCGGACTCACGGGGCTGACGCAGCGCGAGGCCCACGGCGATCGGCACGATCATGAGCGTGCGGACGAGCTTGACGACCACGGCGAACCCCAGCGCTCCGGCGCCGAAGGTCGTGGCCGCTGCGACCACCGAGCTGGTGTCGTTGATCGCGGTGCCGGCGAGCAGGCCGAACGTGTGCGCGTCGAGGCCGAGCGCGTGACCGAGGAGCGGGAAGGCGACGGCGGCGGCGATGTTGAACACGAAGATGGTCGAGACGGCGTACGCGATCTCACCGGTCGTGGCCGCGATCACGGGTGCGACGGCGGCGATCGCCGAGGCGCCGCAGATCCCGGTCCCGACGCCGATGAGCGTCCGCAGCCGCCCGTCGACCCGCATCCATCGGCCGACGGCCCACGCCGCGAGCAGGCACACCGTCAGCGTGCTGAGCATCACGGGCAGCGACTCGGCGCCGACGGCGACCACATCCTGCAGCGACAGGTGGGCTCCGAGCAGCACGATCGCGATCTGCAGCAGCCACTTGCCCGAGAACGCGATGCCGGGCTGCACGAGCCCGCCCGGCCGCCGGATCGCCGCGATGGCCACGCCGATCGCGATCGCCGGGATGGCGCTGCCGACCACGGGCGCGACGGTGCCGATGGCGAACGAGACACCGGCCATCAGCAGGCACAGCGCGATCCCCGGGACGAGGCGGACGATGCGGGGAGCGGTCGGATCGGGGCGGAACACCTTTCCACATTCGCTTTTCGCCACCTGCGCCGGTATCCCTCCCGACCGTGTAGGGGTACAGGCGTAGGCTGTAGCCGTGGGATATGTGCCCGACATCGAGGCTCTGCGCCTGCTGCGTGCCGTGTGCGAGCTCGGCTCGATCTCGGCCGCCGCGCGCGAACGCGGCGTGACCCAGCAGTCCGCGTCCGCCCGGCTGCGCGCGATGGAGCGCGCCCTCGGCCTGGAACTGCTGCTGCGCTCGCCGCAGGGCGTGACCGCCACCCCCGCCGGCGAGGTGTTCGTCGCGTGGGCCGACGAGCTGCTGCACGCGGCCGACCGGCTCGAGACGGGCATCGGACAGCTGCGCGGCGAGACCGGTCGCGAGCTCTCGGTCGCCGCGAGCCAGACCGTCGCGTCGCACCTCCTGCCGCGGTGGCTCGTCGCGCTGCGCGCCGCGCAGCTCGCGGCCGGCCATACGCCGACCGAGGTGCGCCTGCTCACCGCCAACAGCGCCGACACGTGCGCCCGCGTACGCGGAGGTGAGGCATCCCTCGGGTTCATCGAGAGCCCCGAACCGCTGACCGACCTGTCGAGCCGTGTCGTCGCGCGCGACGAGCTGGTCGTCGTCGTGGCGACGGATCACCCGTGGGCGGTGCGGGATGCCGTCCCCCTGGCCGACGTCGCCGGCACAGGTCTGGTCGCGCGCGAGCTCGGCAGCGGCACCCGGCGCAGCTGGGAGCTCACGGTCGGAGAGCGCCTCGGGCGCCCTCCCGCCGACCCGGCGGTCGTGCTCGCCAACAGCGCGGCGATCCGGTCGGCCGTGGCGAGCGGGCTGGCCCCCGCCGTGCTGTCGAGCCGCGTCGTCGCCGACGACCTGCGGCTCGGGCGATTGGCCCGGGTGCCGGTCGACACCGCACCGATCACGCGCCCGATCACCGCGATCTGGCGGGGCGCCGCGCGCGACCTGTCACCGGTGGCGCGCGACCTGCTGGAGGCCGCGCAGCTGTCGTGACCGATGCGGGCGGCCGCGCCTCGGGATTCCCGGCCCGTTCACAGCCGAATCGGCCCACGCTGAGGGGATGAGCGTCCTCTCGGAGAAACCGGGGCATGGCCCGCGCGTGGTCCGGCGGTGCGCCGTCGCCGCACGCCGGGTCGGATCGTGGCTGCGGTCGGTGTGGGATGCTCCCGAGCCGGTCCTGCCGGAGCTCGTCGAACAGCACTGCAGGGACGGCTCGCTGATCACGCGGTGAGTGAGACCACTGTCGCGATCGGTCACCGGATCAGGGTCACGGGGGCGGAACCCGGGGCAGACCCCGGCCAGTGACCGATGCCGAGCCGCGCGGGCTGCGTCAGGCGCGGATCCGCGCCACCTTGAGCGCGGGAGCCAGGCGCGGCCACTCCGTCTCGAGCCACGCCGAGACGAGTTCGGTGCGACGCTCGACCTCTCCGGCGGGGAAGGCGAGACCGCGCGTGGGGGTGGAGGCGCCGAGCTCGACCAGCAGCGGACGCAGCGCGTGCTCGACCGCGAGTGCGTGCGCCGGGCCCCCGATCGTGAGCAGCGGCACGGCCGTCACCCCCGAGAGCGCGCCTGCGCCGTACCGGTCGAGGAACGCCTTGAGAAGCCCCGTGTACGTGGCCTTGTAGGTCGGGCTCGCGACGACCAGCACATCGGCGGCGGCGACCTGGTCGAGCAGCGCCTCGACCGTCGCGTCCGGGAACCGGAACAGCCGGTCCGCGACATCGGCGAGGTCGATCGTGGGCCGCAGGTCCGCGCCGCTGCGGGCGGCGAGCTGGTGCCCGACCTCCTCGGCCACCAGGCGGGTGCGCGATGCGGGCTGGGGGTTTCCGACGAGGACGACGATCGACGACATGAGGCGTGCTCCTTGCGAGGCGGGCGAGGCGGGCGGGCGGGTCAGAACGCGGAGAGGTCGGCGCGCAGGCCGCCGCCCGTGTACTCGGAGCGGAGGATGCCGCGGCGACGCAGGATCGGCACCAGCTCGTCGAGCGTGCGATGGATCGTGACGGGGTGCAGGTCGCCCGAGAAGATGAGGCCGTCGTTGCCGGCATCCTCACCCAGCTCCTCGATGAGGTCGGCCAGCTCGTCGGCGGTGCCCACCGTGCCGCTGATCCCGTCGCCGATCCGTCCGAGCCGTGCCTTGCCGGCGAGGATCGCGCGCAGGGGCACGTCCGCGAAGCTGTCGAAGCGGCCGCGCAGGCCCTTGATGGTCCCTTGCGAGACATGGTCGCCGAAGATCGCGGGATCCAGTGGGCGGTCGAGGTCCAGTGCGGTGAGGTCGGTCTCGAGGTCGCTCGACCAGGCCTCGGCGACCTCGAGCAGAGTCGCATCGCTGGGCGTCTCGGATGCCTGCACGATGCGGTCGGCCTCCTCACGGCTCGCGGCGACGATGGGCTTGAACACGAACAGCGTCTTGATGTCGTCGGCGCTGCGCCCGGCGGCGACCGCCGCCTCGCGGACGCGTTCGCGATACGCCCGGATCGCGTCGACGTCGAGGTTCGAGAGCGCCAGCTGGATCTCGGAGTTGCGGCCCGCGAAGCCGATGCCGCGCGGCGAGCCGCCGGGGGACGCGACGATCGGGTCGCCGCTCTCGCCGGCGGGGCCCTGGGGCAGCGGCTCGGCATTGAGCGGCCCGTCGAACCAGTAGTACTCGCCGCGATGCTGCACCGCCCGGATCTTCGTGCCGTCGGCATAGATCTGCGTCCGCGGGTCGGCGATGAGGGCGTCGTCGTCCCAGCTGTGCCACAGCAGGCGCAGCGCGTCGAGCCACTCCTGCGCACGGTCGTACGCCGCGTCGTGGGGCAGGCGCTCCTGGCCGAAGTGGTGGGCGCTGCCGACGTCGGTGACGACGTTCAGGCCGACGCGCCCTCCGCTCAGGTGCTGCAGTGACGCGAACTGACGCGCCGCCTGATACGGATGCAGAGAGACGGGGTTCGCCGTCGGGATCACGCCGAGGTGCCGCGTCGCCGCGAAGAGGTACGGTGCGAGCGTCCAGGGGTCGTGCTTCGGCCCGCCGTACGCCTTGCGCACACGCAGGTTCAGCGTCTCGGGCGTGATGCCCACCGAGAGGGCGTCCTCGATGAGGACGAAGTCGAACCCCGCCTGCTCGAGCTCGCGCGCCGACTGCTGGTAGAGATCGGGGCGCTGCCACGCGTAGTTCCACTCGTGGTACGGGCGGGCCCAGCCGTGCGGCCCGAAGCCGCGTGAGAGGAACCAGCCGAAGTGCTGCGGACGGGTCATGACACTCCCAGGGTGCTCAGCAGGTCGGCGGCCGCGACGGCCGCGAAGGCGCGGTCGAGGTCGGCCACGAGGTCGTCGGGGTCTTCGAGGCCGATCGACAGTCGCAGCAGCCCGGGGCCGATGCCGCTGGCGGCGAGCTGCTCGTCGTCGCGCAGGACGTGCGTGGTGGTCCCGGGATGCAGCACCAGCGATCGCACGTCGCCGAGGTGCGTCATGCGGGTGAACAGGCGCAGCGCGTCGGTGAAGACCTGCGCCGCCTGGCGGCCGCCGCGGATCGTGACCGCGAAGACCGATCCCTGCCCGAGCGGCAGGTACCGCGCCGCGATCGCGTGGTGCGGGCTCGACGGCAGCCCGCTGTAGTCGACGCTCTC
The DNA here is from genome assembly GCF_051953575.1 of Microbacterium sp. Taxonomy (GTDB): domain Bacteria; phylum Actinomycetota; class Actinomycetes; order Actinomycetales; family Microbacteriaceae; genus Microbacterium. Next base: position 14,608 of record NZ_JBQCIP010000088.1, on the reverse strand, counting down.
GACGCCGGGATGCCGTTCTAGCCACGTCGCCAGCTGCAGCGCGGTCGCCGACTGCCGGGCGACGCGGAGCGACAGGGTCTCGATGCCCTGGATGATGAGGAACGCGTTGAGCGGCGACGGCACCGGGCCGTACCGCATCGCGACGCGTCGGGCGAAGTCAAGGAACGCGGTCCGCGGAGAGCGCTCCGCGAACGTCAGGCCGTCGAGGCCGCTGTCGCGGGCCAGCTGCGGGTACGCGTCCGGGTGCTCGCCCCACGGGAACGTGCCGCCGTCGACGATCACGCCGCCGAGGACGGTGCCGTGGCCGGCCAGGAACTTGCTCGCCGAGTGGACCACGATGTCGGCGCCGTGCTCGAGCGGTCGCAGCAGGTACGGGGTGGCGAGCGTGTTGTCGACCACGAGCGGCACGCCGTGGCGGTGGGCCACCGCCGCGAGCGCCGCGACGTCGAGCACGTCGTTCTTGGGATTGGGGATCGACTCCGCGAACACGAGCCGGGTGTTGGGCCGGATGCCGGCATCCCACGCAGCGGCGTCGTTGGGGTCCTCGACGAAATCCACCGCGACGCCCTGGCGGGCAAGGTCGTCCCGCAGGAGCTCGCGCGTGCCCTCGTAGATGCTCGCCGAGGCCAGCACGTGGTCGCCGGCCGAGACGAGGGCCAGCACGGTGGTCGCCACCGCCGCCTGACCGCTGCCCAGCAGGAGCGCGCCGACGCCGGACTCGAGGTCGGCGATGCGCTGCTCGGCGGCGACGTTCGTGGGGTTGCCCACCCGCGTGTAGCTGAAGCCCTCGTCGGTGCCCGCGAACCGCGCGTGCGCCTGGTCGAAGTCGTCGAACTCGAACCCGGCAGTCAGGTAGATGGGCGTGGCGCGCGGTCGGTGCGGACCGGGGGAGCGGTCGCCGGCGTGCAGCTGGCGGGTGGCGAACCCGAGGCGGGCGTGGTCGTCGCGGGTCATGCCGTCACCCGTTCCGCGACGCGACGGGCCGGGCGCGCGAGGCCCAGGCGCTCGCGCAGCGTCGTCTCTTCGTACGCCGTCCGGGTGAGGCCCCGGCGCTGCAGCTCGGGCACGACGAGCTCGACGAACGACTCGAACCCGAGAGGCTGCGTGAGCGCCTGCACCACGAAGCCGTCGGCGGCCCCGGATTCGAAGCGCTCCTGCACGTCGTCGGCGATCGTCGTGGGCGTGCCGACCGTCACGGACTCCCAGAACGACTCCGCGTAGAGGTCGCGGGCGGTGAGCCGCTCGCCCGACAGCAGGCGCGCGAGACGACGGTTCGGCGACTTCGACTCGTTGGCGATGTCGGTGTCTGCGGCCGGGGTGATGGGCGCGTCGGGGTCGGCGGGCAGCGACTGCCCGATCGAGTGCGCGACGTCCTCGACGATGATGGCGTCGGGCGTCGACGCGAGGAGCTCGGCGGCGAGCTCCCGTGCCGCCGCCTCGGTCTCGGCGACCACCGGCCGCAGCTGGGGCAGGATCGCCACCTCGTCGGGCCCGCGCCCGTGCGCGACGACGCGCTCCTTGAGCCCGGCGTAGAAGCGCTGTGCCTCGGCCAGGGGGAGCGAGCGGGCGAAGACGGCATCGGCGGTGGCGGCGGCCAGCTCCTGGCCGGCCTCCGAGCCGCCCGCCTGGAACAGCACCGGGTAGCCCTGCGGCGGCCTCGACACGTTGAGCGGCCCGCGCACGGTGAAGTGCTCGCCCCGGTGGTCGGCGGCCGCCAGGCCGCCGGCATCCGCGAACAGTCCGCTCTCGCGATCGGCGAGGATGGCGTCGTCGGCCCAGCTGTCCCAGAGCTTGTGCACGACGTCGACGAACTCGGCGCCCCGCTCGTAGCGCAGCGAGTGGTCCAGGTGATCGTCGCCGCCGAAGTTGCGGGCCTCTTCGTCGTAGCGCGAGGTCACGAGGTTCCAGGCGGCGCGGCCGCGGCTGATGTGGTCGAGCGACGCGATGGCGCGGGCCACGTGGTACGGCTCGTTGTAGGTCGTCGAGACCGTCGCGGCCAGCCCGATCCGGCTGGTGCGGGCCGCGAGCGCCGACAGCAGGGTGAGCGGCTCGAGGCGGGTCTGCCCGTAGTGGTCGACGCCGGAGGGGAAGCGGTCCCAGAAGTACAGGCCGTCGGCCAGGAAGATGGTGTCGAACACGCCGCGCTCGGCGGTCTGGGCGAAGCGCGCGTAGTACTCGATGTCGACGTGGCGGTCGGGTTCGGCCGAGGCGTGACGCCAGCCCGACACGTGCGAGCCGCCGGGGTGGAACAGGAACGCTCCGAGGAGCAGTCGGCGGGTCATGCGGCGTACCTTCCTGCGGGGCGGGCGAGTCCGAGGTTCTCGCGCAGCGTGTCGCCGGCGTACTCGCGGGGGTAGACACCGGCGTCGGTGAGGCGCGGGACGATGTCGTCGACGAAGCGCACGAGGGTGTCGGGGAGCGTGGGAGCCATGAGGATGAAGCCGTCGGCCGCGCCGTTCTCGTAGCGCTCGACGAGGTGGGCGGCGAGGGTGTCGGGCGTGCCGACGGTGAAGCGGCGGCGCAGCACGTCCCAGGCCAGTTCGCGGATCGTGTACGGGCGCTGCGCGAGCAGCGCGGCGATGGACTGGTAGCCGGACTTCGACTGGTTGAACCCGTCGAGATCGAAGTCGAACGTGAAGGGCTCGTCGAGGTCGCGCTCGCCGAGATCGGCCCCGAGGTAGTGCGAGAGCAGGTCGATCTGCACCCGATCCGGCGTCAGCGCGGCCAGTTCGCGGAAGCGCTCCTCGGCATCGGCCTGGGTGTCGCCGATGATGGGCGAGAACCAGGGCAGCACCTTGAGGTCGTCGGCACCGCGGCCGGCGGCGACGGCGCGGCGCTTGTAGTCGTCGTACAGGCCCTGCGACGTCTCGAGCGATCCGCCGCCGAGGGTGAAGACGGCGTCGGCCGTGCGGCCGGCGAGGTCGCGTCCGGCTTCGGACGCCCCGGCCTGGAAGAGGGGAGGATGCCCCTGCACGGGGCGCGGGATGTTGAGGGGTCCGCGCACGGCGAAGTGGTCGCCGCGGTGGTCGAGCACGTGCAGCTTGGTGCGGTCGGCGTAGTAGCCGGTCTCTTTGTCGAAGAGGAACGCGTCGTCGTCCCACCCGTCCCACAGCCCGTTGACCACGTCGACGAACTCTGCGCCGCGGCGGTAGCGCAGCCCGTGCTCGAGGTGCGCGTCGCGGCCGAAGTTGCGCGCCTCTTCGTCGCTCGCGCTCGTGACCAGATTCCAGGCGGCGCGGCCGCCGCTGATGTGGTCGAGCGAGGCGAGCTTGCGGGCCACGTGGTACGGCTCGTTGTAGGTGGTCGACACGGTGGCCGCCAGGCCGATCCGGCTCGTCACCTGCGACAGTGCGCTCAGCAGCGTGAAGGGCTCCAGCCGCACGTTGACGCCGTGGTCGATGCCGGAACGGAAGCGGTCCCACACGTACAGCTCGTCGGCCAGGAACAGCGTGGCGAACCGCCCCGCCTCGGCGGTCTGCGCGAAGCGGGTGTAGTAGTCGAGATCCAGATACGCATGCGGTTCCGAGCCTGGTGCGCGCCAGCCGGTGATGTGCTCGCCGCCCGGGTAGAAGATGCCCGCCGCGAAGACGAGCGGCGCGCGGCTCACGCCGCCACCGCCGCGCGGTCGGCCGAGGCCAGCTCGGGGGCGACCTCTGCGGTGAACAGGGCGAGCGCCTGCTTCTGCTCCTCGACGTCGCGGTACAGCCCGTCGAGCTGCAGCTGCACGTGCGTCGTGTAGGCGAAGGCCGGGTGCTGCGCGATGGATGCCGCGATATCGGCCGCCGTGCCGTAGTGCAGGTTGAGGCGCTCGGCGACCTCGGCGGTGCTGTCGGCGGCGGGCAGGAAGTCCTTCGCCCACTCCCACTTGGCGAGCAGGCCCGCCTCGGCGCGGCGCAGCGCGTCCTCGCGCGAGCGCCCGGGGAAGATCCAGGTCGACAGGCCCAGGCGCGGGGTGACGCCCTCGCGGAGTCCGCGGTGGTAGGCGGCGGCCGAGACCTCGCCCGGCACGACCTGCGTGGTGCCGATCAGGACGCCCTCGCCGCGCCGGCCGGTCTCGAACGCACTGTGCTCGGTGAGCGTCGCGTGCCAGATGCGCTCGGCGAGCGCCGGGCGGGACGGAGCGATGACCTCGCCGTCGGGCGAGACGGGCTCGCCCCGCAGCGCGGCGGCGACCCGGTCCACGGCCTCGAGGTAGGCACGACGGCTCTGCTCGCGGTCGTCGATGCGGGTCACCCCGAGGGCTGCGGCGGCCTGCGGCTGCCCGCCGTTCGCCAGGCCCAGCTCGACGCGTCCGCTGCTGAGGGCGTCGAGCACGGCGGCGTCCTCCGCGACGCGCAGCTCGCGCTCCAGCGGAAGCGTGATGGCGGCGGTGCCGAGCCGCAGGGTGGTGGTGCGCGCGGCCAGCACGCCGAGGAATACGAAGGGCGACGGCAGACCGCCGAGGCGTCCCGCGTCGGGCTTGGCGAGGTGGAACTGCCGCACCCACGCCGACTCGACCCCGACCGACTCCGAGTACTCGAAGAGGTCGAGGTAGTCGAGATACGTCTGCTCGACGGTGCCGCGGTGCTCGGCGAGGTGCGCGAACAGACCCACGTGCAGCGGCGGACGCGTCTGCAGCGGCGTGCGCACCGGGGGCGCGATGTCGGGGTGAGGCATGCGGTCACGCTAGGCGCGGTCCGTGCGCCCGCCGCGCGCACGATGTCACGCGACGGCATGCGTCGTCATACGCGGTCATCTGCGTTCATCGACGGCAACTCCCGCACGGAACGCGCGTCCGCGGGGCTTTCATGGGGGCGTCGAACCGCCGCCTTCAGGAGGAACCGTGTCTGTGACCACTCCGAGCAGTCCCCCCGTCGCGCGCTCAGAGCGTGTCGAGCCCCGCACCGGCGAGGGTCTCGCCCGTCGAGAGCCGGTGCACGCCTCCACCTGGACGTGGGAGCCCAGCGAACGCTGGGTGCGCGGCTGGGTCGGCGACCTCGCGGTCGTGGACTCGCGCCGTCCCGTGCTGGTGTGGGAGCCCGGTGCGAAGGTGCCCGAGTACGGCTACCCGCTGGACGACGTCCGCCGCGACCTGCTCGTCCCCGGCGAGCCGCCCGCCGCGGCGTACTACCGGCCGCGGATCCCGGCCCGGCAGTGGTTCGACCTCGTCGTCGGGGATCGGCGCATCGAGGCCGCCGCCTGGACGTGGGACGTCGACGCGCTCGACGGCTTCATCGCCTTCGCCTGGTTCCCCGGCGTGCTCGACCGGTGGACGGAAGAGGAGGAGCGTGTGTTCGCGCACCCGCGCGACCCCCGCAACCGCGTCGACACGCTGCCGTCCACCCGACGGATCGTGGTGCGCGACGGCGAACGGGTCATCGCCGACTCGACGGCATCCGTCATCGTCTACGAGACCGGCCTCGTACCCCGCTACTACCTGCCCCGCGAAGACATCGACTGGTCGGCGCTGCGCGAGATCAGCCGCTGGAGCGAGTGCCCCTACAAGGGAGAGGCGACCGAGTACTGGGCAGCCGCGGACCGCCCCGAACGCGAGATCGCCTGGTCGTACCCCGCGCCGCTCCCGGCCGTGGCGCCCATCGCCGGCCGCATCGCTTTCTACTCCGAGCGCGTGACGGTCGAGGTCGACGGCATCCCCGTCGGCTCTGCGTGACGCCGCGTGACAGATCGTGACCGAGGGTGTCGCGCCGCGTCCCGCGCCGTTTGGCGACGCCGCGACACGCGGGCCACGATCGCTCACCACAGCCTGCGCCACGCCCGCCGTGCCGCACCCCGTCCCGCCCGAGAGGAACACCATGGCCCCTTCGCTCCACCCCCGACGCCCACTGCGCGCGGCGATCGCCGCGCTCGCCGTGGGTGCGCTCGCCCTCAGCCTGACCGCGTGCGCCACCGGCACGGCCGGCGGCAGCTCGTCCGGCGCGGCATCCGATGACGTCTATCGTCTGCCGATCACGGACCCGGGCAGCGAGATCGACCCGCTGACGGTCGCGGACTACAACGCTCAGATCATCTCGGGCCTGGTCACCGAGCCGCTCATCAGCCTTGACGCCGCGGGCGACCTGAATCCGCGTCTGGCCACCGACTGGGCCGCGTCCGACGACGGCCTGACGTGGACCGTGACGCTGCGCGACGGCGCGGTGTTCAACGACGGCACCCCCGTCACCTCCGCGGACGTGGTGGCGACCTTCCAGGCCATCACCGGCGAAGACAGCCAGTCGCCGGGGCGCAGCGCCTTCGACGGCATCCTCGACTCGGTCGCCGCCGACGGCGACGAGACGGTCGTGTTCACCCTCGTGCGTCCGTTCTCGGACTTCCCGCTGCTGCTCACCGGCACGAACACCGGCATCCTCCCCGCCGACTACAAGCCGGGCACGTGGCTCGACGACCCGGTCGGGGCGGGCCAGTTCCTGCTGAAGGACTACACGGTGGGCAAGGGGGCGACCTACGTCAAGAACCCCGAGTACTGGAACGCCGACGCGATCAAGCTCGACGGCGTCGAGCTGAAGGTCTACGGCGACACGCAGGCGACGCTGCTCGCCTTCCAGGCCGGCGAGATCGACCGCATCGGGCTGACCTCCGACGTGGCGGCCACCGTCGACGCGTCGAAGTACAACACGATCTCGTCGGGCTACAACAAGATCGACGGCATCTTCCTCGACGTCACCGCGGCGCCCTTCGACGACCCGACCGCGCGCGAGGCGTTCGCGTGGGCGATCGACCGGCAGGGCCTCGTCGACGACGTGTACCAGGGCAACGCCGACATCGCGGACGACGTCACGTTCTTCCCGGACTACGAACCGCAGCCCGCCGGGCTCGAGCAGCGCGAGCAGGACCTCGACAAGGTCGCGGAGCTGCTGGACGGACGCACACTGTCGTTCACGATCACGACCGACAACCAGCTGTTCGGCGAAGTGCTGCAGCAGCAGCTCAACGCGGTGCCGGGCTTCGACGTCGACCTCGACGTGCTGACCGGCGAGCAGTACTACGCCGAGGGTGACGACACCCCCTGGCTGACCGCGGGCGTCACCGTCACCAACTGGGCCAAGCGCGTGCCCTCGCAGTACGTGTCGCTGATCTACGCGGCCGGCTCGTCGTGGAACGCGTCGCACTACTCCAACCCCGAGCTGGAGGACCTGACCGGGCAGTTCGACGCCACCACCGATCCGGCCCAGCGCCAGCAGCTCGCCGACCGGATCGCCGAGATCCAGTGGACCGACCTGCCCGTCATCGTGCCGGCCTTCTCGAAGGCGCAGTCGCTGCAGGACAAGCGCGTCAAGGGCGAGTTCGCCGGTGCGCTGGACTTCTACACCGGCTACGACTTCTCCGGCATCTCGATCGAGGAGTGACGCATGACCGCCGGCCTCCGTCTCGGGAGCGGACCCCGCCTCGGGCGGGGGCCGGCGGTGCTGCGCGCCCGTCACCGCGGGATCAGGCGGCTCGTGGCGCAGCGGGCGGTGCAGATCCCGGCCGTGCTGCTGGTCGTGTCGGTGCTCGTGTTCTGGCTCATCCAGGTCGTGCCCGGCGATCCCGGCCGCAACGCCCTCGGGCAGTACGCGACCGCGGAGCAGGTGCAGCAGTGGAATGCCGCCCACGGCCTCGACGGCGGTCTCGTCGACCGCTACCTGTCGTGGCTGGGCGGTTTCGTCACCGGGCAGTGGGGCACGAGCCTCGTCTACGGCGAGCCGGTCGCGCCGCTCGTGCTGGAGCGCCTGGGCAACTCCGTGCTGCTGGGGCTGTACGCCTTCGTGATCCTCGTGCCCCTGGCGATCGGGATCGGCGCATGGCAAGCCCGCCGAGAGGGGTCGCGCACGGATCGCGCCGCCACCGTCGGGCTCATGTCGCTGGCGTCGGTGCCGGAGTTCGTGGTCGGCGTGCTGCTGCTCATCGTGTTCGCGCTGATCTTCCCGGTGCTGCCGATCCAGTCCGGCGACGCGGTCGGCGCCGGGTTCTTCCCTCAACTGCGGGCGATGACCCTGCCGGCGGTGACGCTCGCGCTCGGGTACGTCTCGGTGCTCGCGCGCATGACCCGCACCGGGGTGGTCGAGGCGACGGGGTCGCAGTTCTTTCGCACCGCGGTGATCAAGGGGCTCCACGGCGGGGCCCTGTTCCGCCGCCACGTGGCGCGCAACGCCCTCATCCCGACCATCTCGCTGATCGGCGTGTACCTGGGCGCGCTGCTCGGCGGCAGCGCGGTCGTCGAGACCCTGTTCGGCTATCCCGGACTCGGCGAGCTGCTGGTGACGGCCACGCAGAAGAAGGACGTGTTCATCCTCGCCGCCGGCGTCATGGTGACGGGGCTCATCTCGCTGTGCGCGCTGCTGGTCACCGACATCGCGTTCACGATCGTCGACCCGCGCGTGCGCTTCACGGAAGGGGAGTGAGATGGCGGCGGACGTGCTGCTCGAAGGCCGCGTGGACCTCGTGACTGCGGCGGATGCCGCATCCCCCCGCGCCCGCGGGGCGTGGGCCGCCCTGCTGAGGCGCCCGACGTTCACCCTCTCGGCCGTCGTCATCGCGTGGTGGGTGTTCGTCGCGATCGCCTGGCGCTGGTTCGGGCTGGACCCGTTCGGCGACACCGGCGCGAAGCTCGCGCCGCCGAGCCCCGAGCACTGGTTCGGCACCGACCGCATCGGGCGCGACGTGTTCGCGCGCGTCCTGGCCGGGGCAGAGTCGGCGCTGCTCATCGGACCGCTCGGCACGCTCATCGCCACCGTCCTCGGGACGGTGCTCGGCCTGGTCGCCGGATACCGGAGGGGATGGGTCGACCAGCTGTTCATGCGCACGTTCGACGTGTTCCTGGCGCTCCCGACGCTCATCTTCCTGCTTGTGATCGTCGGCGCCTTCGGCAGCAGTCCGCTCGTGCTGGCGGCCGCCATCGGGGTGCTGTTCGCGCCGGGCATCGCCCGCATCATCCGCGCCGAGGTGCTCGTCGAGATGGGCAAGGACTACGTCACCAGCGCCCAGCTGCAGGGCGAGCGCGCGGGGTGGATCCTCTCGCGGGAGCTGCTGCCCAACGTGTGGCCGCAGGTCGCGGTGCAGGCGGCGCTCAGCATCGGCGGCGCGGTGTTCGTGGCATCCTCGCTGTCGTTCCTCGGCCTCGCGGCCGCACCGCCGTCGCCGGACTGGGGGCTCGCCGTCAACGAGAACCGCGCGTACCTGCAGGGGGCGTGGTGGACGCTCGTGTTCCCGACCCTCGCGATCGCGTCGCTCGTCGTCTCGGTCAACCTGGTCGCCGACAACCTCAAGGAGGTGCTGCGCGGATGACCGGACTCGTCTCGGTGCGCGGGCTCACGATCGAGCACCGCGTCGACGGCGGGCTCCGCACCGCCGTGCACGGCGTGGACCTCGACATCGCCGAGGGCGAGGCCCACGGGCTCGTCGGCGAATCGGGCTCCGGCAAGAGCACGATCGCGCTCGCGCTCACCCGCTTCCTCCCCAAGGGGGCGCGGGTGCGGGCCGATCAGCTCCGGGTCGCGGGGCGCGACGTGCTCGCACTCGACACCCCTGCGCTGCGCCGCTACCGCCGCGACGACATCGGCGTCGTGTACCAGGAGCCGTCGCGGGCGCTGAACCCGACGGCATCCGTCGGCGCGCAGGTCGCCGAGGCGCACCGTCTGCGAGGACTGGACAGGCCCGCGGCGCGCGCGGCGACGCACGAGTCGCTCGCCGAGGTGGGACTGCACGACCCGGACCGGCTCGCCGCGCGCTACCCGCACGAGCTGTCGGGCGGCCAGCAGCAGCGGGTGATGATCGCGATGGCGCTCGCCGCGCGGCCGCGCCTGCTGATCCTCGACGAGCCGACCACAGGCCTCGACAGCCGGGTGCAGGCCGAGGTGCTCGCTCTCATCGGCCGCCTGCAGCGGCGGCTGGGGTTCGCGAGTCTGCTGATCAGCCACGACCTGCCGCTGGTCGCCGCGCACAGCGACCGCGTCGGCGTGCTCGAGCACGGCAGACTGCTCGAGACGACGTCGTCGGCCCGGCTCGTCGCCGCACCGACGCACGACTACACGCGGCGCCTGGTGTCGGCGATCCCCGCGTTCGACGGCGCGGTGCGCGAGCCGGTGGATGCCGCGGCCCCGCCGCTCCTCGTCGCGAGCGGCCTGCGCAAGCAGTACTCCGGCCATGTCGCCCTCGACGGCGTCGACCTGCACATCGGGCGCGGCGAGACCCTCGGCATCGTCGGCGAGTCGGGGAGCGGCAAGACGACCCTCGGCCGCGTCGTGGCCGGGCTCACGTCGTTCGACGGCGACCTCCAACTCGATGCGCCCCTCGCGCCGCCGCCCGTGCAGATGGTGTTCCAGAGCCCGGACGCATCGCTCAATCCGCGCCGCACGGTGCGCCAGACCCTGCGGCGGGCGATCGCGCTGCTGCACGGCGACGGGACCCCCGAGGAGCTGGTGGCGCAGACCGGACTGCCGGCCGAGACGCTCGACAAGCTGCCGCATCAGCTGTCGGGCGGACAGAAGCAGCGGGTCGCGATCGCCCGCGCGTTCGCCGGCCGGTCGCCGCTCATCGTGTGCGACGAGCCGACCTCGGCGCTGGACGTGACGGTGCAGGCGACCGTCATCGATCTGCTCGTCGACCTGCAGCAGCGCACGGGTGTCTCGTACCTGTTCATCTCGCACGATCTCGCGGTGGTCCGCCGCATCTCGCACCGCGTGGCCGTCATGCAGCACGGTCGCCTGGTCGAGACGGCGCCCGCGTCAGAGATCTTCGGCGCGGCGCGGCATGCCTACACGCGGAGCCTCATCGCCGCCGCCAGGCACGGCAGCCGCGACCTGTCCGCGACGGCGGCGACCTGACCGATCCTCGGATTCCCTGCCCGTTCACAGAGGTCGGGAGCAGGCTGGAGTGGTGAGCGTCTCACCGGAGAGGTTCGGGCCGGGCCCGGTCGGCGCCGCCGAAGCGCCGGTGGCGGACCGGACGCCGGCGGCGACTGCTGCGCGCGTGCGGGTGGCAGCGTCGCATGAAGCGCCCGGCGTCGACCCCCTCCGGCTGGGACGCGCCGCCGCCATCGTCGGGGTCTTCGCGGCGCTCGTGAGCATGACCGGCTCCTGGATCCCTTCCCTGTGGGGCGACGAGGCGGCCAGCGTGCTGTCGGCCACGCGGCCGTTGGACGGTCTGCTGTCGATGCTGACCCGCATCGACGCCGTGCACGGCGCGTACTACCTGGGGCTGCACGAGTGGGTGCGGCTGTTCGGGGCGAGTCCGTTCGCCGTGCGCCTGCCCTCGGCACTGGCCGTCGGCGTGTGCGCGGCGGCCGTCACGTGGCTGTGCGGCAGGCTCTCCGGGGCCGGACGCCCCGCGTCGATCCGGTTCGCCGTGCTCGCGGGCGCGATCACGGCGGTGCTGCCGCGCCTCACCTACGCCGGTGAAGAGGCGCGCGGTTACGCGTTCGCGGCCGCCCTCGCGACGCTGCTGTGGGTCGTGGTCGTCGAGACCCTTCGGCGAGGGATGCCGTCACGCCGCGGCTGGGCCGTCTACGCGGTCGTGCTCGCCGTCGGCGTGTACGTCTTCCTCTACGTCGCGCTCCTCGCCGTCGCGGTCGGCGTCGTGCTGGCGACGGACCGCGACCGCCGCCGGCACCTGCGGCACTGGGCGGTCGCCTCGGGCGCCGCCGCGCTCGCGGTCGCCCCCCTCGTCGTGCTCGGACAGCTCCAGCGGCACCAGATCGCCTTCCTCGCCCACCGGGACACGGCGAGGCTCGACACCGTCCTGGTCAAGATGTGGTTCGGGGCGTGGCCGTTCGCCGTCGTCGCGTGGGTGCTCATCGGCCTCGCCGCAGCACTCTGGCTCCGCGGCCTGGTGCGCCGGCCGCACGCGGCGCCGCGGCTCGACCTCGAGACGGTCGCCCTCGCCTGGCTCGTCATCCCGACCGGCGTGCTGCTGCTCGCGAATGCCGTGATCGCCGACTACACCCCGAGGTACGGCACGTTCGCCGCCCCGGCCGCCGCGATCCTCATGGCTCTCGGCGTGCGCCGGCTGGACGGCATCCACTTCTCGAAACGGATGCCGGGGACCCTCGTCGCAGGGATCGCGCTGGTGGCGGTGCTCGTCGCGGCGGCGCCGGTGTACGTCGGGCAGCGCACCGAGCATGCGAAGAACCAGTCGGACTGGAACGACATCGCCGCGACCGTGCAGCACGCCGCGCGGGAGGGCGACGCGATCGTCTTCGACGCGTCGGTGCGGCCGTCGCGGCGGCCCCGGCTCGCGCTCGACACGCGACCCGCCGCTTTCGCGGGCCTCAACGACGTGCTGCTGAAGACCCCGTACACCGAGAGCGCGACGTGGCACGCGACCACCTACGGCATCCCCGAGGCCGCCGCCCGCGGCCGGTTCCTGGGGGTGACGCGGGTCTGGCTCGTCGAGTACGAGAACGACGCCCCCGACACGTGGGGCGTCGCCGACCTCGAGGCGCTGGGGTTCCGGGTCGCGGAACACATCGATCTGCACCGCAGCGACGTGTACCTGCTGACCCGCTGAGGCGCCGCGGTCCAAGCCACCGACCACGCGGCCGGCGTCGTGCGCGCACGGCTGTCAGCCGCGGCTGCGGCGGTATGCCCGCGGCGTGGTTCCCAAAAAAGGTCGGATCATTCGGTAGCGGAATCGAGATCGACCACATAATATTACGACGTAAAGTAAATCCCCGGAGGATCCAGATGAAGCTCAGTGCCGAGCAAGCACCACCCCTCGAGGCGGTGATCGAGCAGCCGCGCCGCGTGACGAACCGCAGTCGATTCGCCCGCAGCCTGCGGCGCTACTGGCAGCTGTACCTGCTCCTGCTGCTGCCGGTCGTGTGGTTCATCGTGTTCCGCTACGTGCCGATGGCGAACGCGGTCATCGCGTTCAAGAACTACAACCCGATCGACGGCGTGTGGGGCAGTCCGTGGGTGGGCTTCGACAACTTCGAGCGCCTGTTCCGCAACCCGGTGTTCCCGCGACTGGTCGGCAACACGTTCATCCTCGCCCTGTACACCCTGATCGCGAGCCTTCCGCTGCCGATCATCCTCGCCCTCGCCCTCAACGAGGTGCGGCTGCGCTTCTTCAAGCGCACGGTGCAGCTCGTGACGTACGCGCCGTACTTCATCTCGACCGTCGTGATCGTGTCGATGACGATCCTGCTGCTCTCGCCCAGGGTCGGACTGCTGGGGCGCACCTTCAGCTTCTTCGGCTCCGGCCAGGTCGACCTGCTCGCCAACGCCGACTTCTTCCGGCACATCTACGTGGCCACAGACCTGTGGACCACGACCGGGTACTCGGCGGTCATCTACCTCGCCGCGCTCGCCTCGGTCGATGTCTCGCTGTACGAGGCGGCGAAGATCGACGGCGCCTCGCGGCTGCAGAAGATCCGTCACGTCGACCTGCCGGCGCTCATGCCGACCGCCACCATCATCCTCATCCTGGGCGTCGGCAACATCATGGCGATCGGGTTCGAGAAGGCGTTCCTGCTGCAGAACCCCCTGAACCTCTCCACGTCCGAGATCATCCCGACCTACGTGTACAAGACCGGCATCCTCAACGCGAACTTCAGCCTCGGCGCCACGATCGGCCTCTTCAACGCGGTCATCAGTCTCGTGCTGCTGCTGGTCGTCAACACCGTGTCCAAGCGCGTCACAGGAAATGGGCTGTGGTGATGAGCACCGTCATCAAGAACGAGGCGTTCCTCGCCGAAGAGGCCGCGACGGCCGCCGTCATCGTCCCCGGTCGCAACCGCAACCGCCGGCGCTCGCCGTACCAGAGCGTCAAGGTCAAAGAGACCCGCGCCGACCGCGCGTTCGTCATCGCGGCGTACGTCCTGCTGACGATCTTCCTGCTGGTGGTCCTCCTGCCGCTGCTCAACATCGTGGCCAGCTCGCTGTCGAGCCCGCGCGCGGTCTCTTCGGGGCAGGTGCTGTTCTGGCCCGTCGACCTCACGTTCCTCGGCTATCAGGAGGCCCTCGGCAACCCCGCGATCCTGCGCGGCTTCGCCAACTCGGTGTTCTACACCGTCGTGGGCACGCTCATCAGCGTCGTCGGGACCGTCGCGATCGCCTACCCCCTGTCGCGTCAGAACCTGTTCGGCCGCAAAGTGCTCACCGGTGCCGTCGTCTTCACGATGCTCTTCAGCGGCGGCGTGATCCCGATGTATCTCGTCGTGCAGTCCCTCGGGCTGCTCGACACCCGCTGGTCGATGCTGCTTCCCAACGCGATCGGCGTGTGGCAGGTCATCATCGCGATGGTCTTCTTCCGCTCGTCGATCCCCGACGAGGTCTACGAGGCCGCCCAGCTGGACGGCGCGAGCGAGCTGCGCATCCTCTGGACGATCGTGCTGCCGCTGGCGAAGCCCCTCATCGCGGTCATCGCCCTGATGTACGCGATCATGCAGTGGAACTCGTACTTCGACGCCCTGCTGTACCTCCGCAACGCCGACCTCCAGCCGCTGCAGCTCGTGCTGCGCGGGCTCCTGGTCCTCAATGACGGCGGCGGCGGCGGGAACGTGGCCGAACAGCTGCGCCGGCGCGAACTCGCCGACCTGCTGCGGTACTCGACGGTGGTCATCGCCACGGTGCCGATGCTCGTCGTCTACCCGTTCGTCGCCAAGTACTTCAACAAGGGGATCATGGTCGGCGCC
>NZ_JBQCIP010000087.1:0-10270 GCF_051953575.1 Microbacterium sp. | reverse complement strand
CAAAGGGGGCGATCAGGGTCGCAGCATGAATAGACAGCGCTGGCTCCAGCTTCGGGGCACCGGTATGAACCGTTGCGACGATGGTCGGTGAGCGTCACTCCGCCGCCACCACTCTCCACCATTCCCAGGCAGGTGAGGGGCGCGCGGGCGGGCGCACATTCAGCCTATCAAACTTGAGAGCTCGCTGAATCCGTTCGCCCCCTTTTACGCCTGCATCCGTCCGACGTCAAGCACCCGCGCTGGAATCGTCTGTCCGGTCCCCCGCATCAGGGTCCGTCGGAAGCTCCACGTCGACGACCGGCACCCGCATGCGCAGCAACACGACGACGTCGATCACGAGGGAGGCGATCACGCTGGCCACGAGCGCCAGGAAGAACACTGCGCCGACGACCCAGGGCTGGTCGCGCAGCACGAACAGCGCGACCAGGAAGACGACGAACTTCAGCAGCCAGCCGCCGAGGACGATGCCGAAGAAGATCGGGACGTACAGCGCGTCGCCGAACCAGCGGTTCGCGATGAGGATGCTGGCGGCCGTGATCCCGAGGAACACGGCAGCGATGACGACGCCCGCCAGCGCGCTCCACAGACCGTCGGTGCCGGCGACCAGATAGCCGACGATCGCGCCCACGACGGCGAGCCCGGCGGTGACGGAGCCCGACCACACCAGGACGGTGCGCAGGATCGGGGTGCTGGAAATCGGGCTGGCGCTCATCGGGCGGCCTCCTCGGTCGCGGGAAAGGGCGGGGTCTGGGCGCCGGCCGGGGTCACCGGGCCGGGGGCGGGATCGGGACCGGATGCGACGGCCGACGGCCGGCGGCGCGACGGCGTGAACGTCACCGCGAGGCAGGCGACGATGCCGACGATGCCGTAGACGACGCCGAAGAGGTAGTCGCCGGGCCATTGGAGGGTCGTGCCGATGTACATCAGCAGCACGGACAGGCTCACGAGCGCCGTCCACGCGTAGAAGATGAGCACGGCGTCGCGGTCGGAGTGCCCCATGTCGAGCATGCGGTGGTGCAGATGCTTGCGGTCGGGCGAGAACGGGGACTTGCCCTTGCTCATGCGCCGCACGACCGCGAGCCCGAAGTCCAGCAGCGGCAGCAGCACGACCACCACCGGCAGCAGGATCGGGATGAACGCACCCAGCAGCTGCGATCGGCCGAACTCGTCGTTGTCGCCCACCATCGCGGGCGTGAAGTTGCCGGTCAGCGCGATGGCGGAGCAGGCCATGAGGAGACCGAGCATGAGAGCCCCGGCATCCCCCATGAAGAGCTTCGCGGGGCTCCAGTTCAGCGGCAGGAAGCCGATGCACGCGCCGATGAGGACGGCGGCGATGAACGAGGCCAGGTTGAAGTAGGTGCTGGCGCCGGTGTCGCGCACCACCATGTAGGAGTACGCGAAGAAGACGCCGTTCGCGATGAGGCACACCCCCGCGACCAGGCCGTCGAGACCGTCGATGAAGTTGACCGCGTTCATGACGACGACGATCGAGAAGACGGTGAGCGTGAAGCTCACCCAGCTCGATCCGATCGCGAGCCCGCCGATCGGCAGCGAGTAGATCTGCAGCTGGCCGAACCACGCGATCACCCCGGCGGCGAGGAACTGCGCGCCGAGCTTGATCATCCAGTCGAGGTCCCACAGGTCGTCGGCCACGCCGACCACGACGATCAGCGCCGTCGCCCCCAGCAGGGCGTAGATCTGCTGCGGCTGCGTCCACACGATGGCGAAGAAGGGATGCTGCGACGACACCGCGAACGCGGCCACGACGCCCAGGAACATGGCGATGCCGCCCAGCCGTGGGGTGGGCGTCTTGTGGACGTCGCGCTCGCGGATGCCGGGGTACAGCTTGTACTTGAGGCTGAGCCGCCACACGGCCCACGACAGGATGAAGGTGACGGCGGCCGTCAGGATGATCGTGAAGACGTACTGCTTCACGAGCCGTCCGGCTCCGGCTGCGCCTCCGGATCGGGCTCGAGCAGGTCGCCGAGCACGCCGCGCAGCTGCGCACGGGTCACGGCGCCCTCCCGCAGCACCTTCACGCTCGGCGCGGGCCGGGCGTCGGCATCCGCGTCCTCGCCGGTCGCGGCCGGAGCCTGTCCGACGAGGCTGGTCGCATCGATGATCGTCGACGGGATGCCGTCCTTGGACGGGCCGTCGCCGAGGTACACCGCGACGCTGTCCTTCAGCATGTCGCGGGCGTCCTCGGGGGTGATGCCGGCGGGCATGCCCGTGAGGTTGGCGCTGGACACGGCCAGCGGGCCGGTCTCTTCGAGCAGCTCCAGAGCGATGCGGTGCGCCGGCATGCGCACCGCCACGGTGCCGCGCGTCTCTCCGAGATCCCACGACAGCGAGGGCTGCGCGGGGAGGACGATCGTGAGCCCGCCGGGCCAGAACTCCTCGACGAGCCGCTCGACGGGCTCGGGCACCTCGGCCACGAGGGCACGCAGCGTGGCGACGCCGGCCACGAGGACGGGCGGCGGAGACTGGCGTCCGCGCCCCTTCGCGGCGAGCAGCCGCGCGACCGCCTGGTGGTCGAAGGCGTCGGCGGCGACGCCGTAGACGGTGTCGGTGGGGATGACGACGAGTTCGCCGCGGCCGATGGCCTGACGGGCCTGGCGCATGCCGCCGAGCAGCTGCGCCTCATCACGGCAGTCGAAGATGGGGGACATAACGCCGGATAGTTTAGCCGCGCCCGCTCCGAGAACCCCGCGCCGCGGGGCCGAGGTTCACGGCCGCAGCGCCGTCGTGGCGCGGTCGCGCATCGTGAGATCCGAGTGGGTGGCGGTGGCCCGCCAGCCGTCGGCCTCGAGGATGCCGCGGATCGCCTCGCCCTGCCACTCGCCGTGCTCGATGACGATCATGCCGCCCGGGTGCGCCAAGCGCAGTCCGACGCCGCTCAGCACGCGGACCACGTCGAGGCCGTCCTCGCCCCCGTACAGGGCCGCGGGCGGATCGAAGAAGCGCACCTCGGGATCGCGCGGGATCGCGGCATCCGGAACGTACGGCGGGTTCGACGCAACCACCGAGACGGTGCCGTCGAGCTCCGGGAAGGCGTGGGCGAGGTCGATGAACGCCAGGTGGGCGTTGGCCGCCCCGACCTGCGCGAAGTTCTCCTTCGTCCACACGAACGCGTCCACCGAGTTCTCGGCGGCGTACACCTCGGCATGCGGAACCTCCGTCGCCATCGCGAGGGCGATCGCGCCGGATCCCGTGCCGAGATCCACCGCCACCGGAGAAGGGGATGCCGCCGCCCGCAGCGCGTCGATCGCCAGCTGCGCCACCGTCTCGGTCTCGGGCCGTGGCACGAACACGCCGGGGCCGACCCGCAGCTCGAGGTGGCGGAACGGTGCCGTGCCGGTGAGGTGCTGCAGCGGCTCGCGGGTCGCGCGACGGGCGACGAGCCCGTCCAGGCGTTCGGCGTCCTCGGCCGACAGGGCATCGCCCCGGATCGCCGCGGCCTGCACTCCCCCGCGTCCCGTGCCGAGCACGAACCCGACGAGCAGCTCCGCATCGACGGCGGGATCGGGAACGCCGGCCGCGGCGAGGGTGTCGACGGCGCGGCGGAGGGCCTCCGCGAGGGAGGCGGCGGGGGTGGGTGAAGTCATGACCGACCAACTCTATTTCCCCCGCCCGTCATACAAGGACTCACATCGGATCCCGCGTCCTAGGCTGGGTCCGATCTGCCGTGAACCCTGCGAAAGGCCCGACATGCCCGGCATCTACTCCGATATCACCGCTGCTTTCGGCAACACCCCGCTGGTCCGCCTCAATCGCGTGGCCGACGGCCTCGGCGGGAACATCCTCGCCAAGCTCGAGTTCTACAACCCGGCCTCGAGCGTGAAGGACCGCCTGGGCATCGCGATCGTCGACGCGGCCGAGGCATCCGGGCAGCTCCAGCCGGGCGGGACGATCGTCGAGGCGACCAGCGGCAACACCGGGATCGCGCTCGCGATGGTCGGCGCCGCGCGCGGCTACCGTGTCGTCCTGGCGATGCCCTCGTCCATGTCGATCGAGCGGCGCCTCCTGCTCAAGGCGTACGGCGCCGAACTGGTCCTCACCGACCCCGCCGGCGGCATGAAGGGCGCCGTGGCCAAGGCCGAGGAGCTCGTCGCCGAGATCCCCGGGGCAGTGCTGGCCCGCCAGTTCGAGAACGAGGCCAACCCCGCCATCCACCGCAAGACCACCGCCGAGGAGATCCTTCGCGACACCGACGGCAAGGTCGACTACTTCGTCGCCGGCATCGGCACGGGCGGCACGATCACGGGTGTGGGGCAGGTGCTCAAGGAGCGCGTGCCCGGAGCCAAGGTCGTCGCCGTCGAGCCCGCCGACTCGCCGCTGCTCACCAAGGGCACGCCTGGTCCGCACAAGATCCAGGGCATCGGTCCGAACTTCGTGCCCGCCATCCTCGACCAGGGTGTCATCGACGAGGTCATCGACGTCGAGTTCCCCGACGCCATCTCGACGGCCCGCGCCGTCGGGACGCAGGACGGCATCCTCGTCGGCATCTCGTCGGGAGCCGCGATCTGGGCGGCGCTGCAGGTGGCCGCGCGCCCCGAAGCCGAAGGCAAGAACATCGTCGTCATCGTCCCCTCCTTCGGCGAGCGGTACCTGTCGACCGCACTCTTCGAGGATCTGCGCGAAGATTGACCCGTCACGACGACGGCGCGACCGCACTCCGACTCGTTCGGACGCCGTCGCGCCGTCGTCGTCTGTCCGCCGCACCTCGACATCTGGGAGCACCCGTGCCCGGCATCCACTCCGACATCACCACCGCGTTCGGTGAGACGCCGCTGGTGCGTCTCAACGCGCTGACCGAGGGTCTCGACGCCGAGATCCTCGTCAAGCTCGAGTTCTACAATCCCGGCTCGTCGGTGAAGGACCGTCTCGGCTACGCCCTGGTCGAGGCGGCCGAGCAGTCCGGCGAACTGCAGCCCGGCGGCACCATCGTCGAGTCGACGAGCGGCAACACCGGCATCGCCCTGGCGCTCATCGGCGCGGCCCGCGGCTACAAGGTGGTGCTCACGATGCCCGCGTCGATGTCGAAGGAGCGCCGCGCCCTGCTGAAGGCGTACGGCGCCGAGCTCGTCCTCACCGATCCGTACAAAGGCATGACCGAAGCCGTCGAGACCGCGCAGCGCATCGCCGCCGAGCGGCCGGGCGCCGTACTGGCACGGCAGTTCGAGCACGAGGCGAACGCGGCGATCCACCGCAGGACGACGGCCGAGGAGATCTGGCGCGACACCGACGGGCACGTCGACGTGTTCGTCGCGGGATCGGGCACCGGCGGCACCGTGACGGGCGTGGGCCAGGTGCTCAAGCAACGCAACCCCGACGTCAAGGTCGTGCTGGTCGAGCCGAAGGACTCCCCCGTGCTCACCGAGGGACGCGCGGGCGGTCACCGTATCCAGGGCATCGGGCCGAACTTCGTACCCGACGTGCTCGACCGGTCGGTGGTGGACGAGGTGTTCGACGCCGAGTTCGACGACGCGATCCGGGTGGCGCGCGAGCTGGCGACGCGTGAGGGAATCCTCGCCGGGATGTCGGCGGGCGCGGCCGTGTCGGCGGCGCTGGAGATCGCGGCGCGTCCGGAGTCCGCCGGCAAGCGGTTCGTCGTCATCGTGCCCGACTCGGGCGAACGGTACCTGTCGACCGCGCTGTTCGAGCATCTGCGCGACCCTGAGGCGGGTGCGAAATGACTCAGGTGCGCCTCGGGTTCTTCGCGCGGGTGCGCGAAGACGTCGCCGCGGCCAAGCTGCGCGACCCGGCCGCTCGGTCGGGCGTCGAGATCGCCGTGCTCTACCCGGGACTGCACGCCATCTGGGCACACCGCCTCTGGCACGCGCTGTGGGTGCGCAACCTCCGTTTCATCGCGCGCGCCGGCTCGCAGATCACCCGCTGGCTCACCGGCATCGAGATCCACCCCGGCGCCACGATCGGCCGCCGCTTCTTCATCGACCACGGGATGGGCGTCGTGATCGGCGAGACCGCCGAGGTCGGCGACGACGTGATGCTCTACCACGGCGTCACGCTCGGCGGCCGTCAGCGCGAGGGCGGCAAGCGCCACCCCACGATCGAGGACGGCGTGGCCATCGGCGCCGGCGCGAAGGTCCTCGGCCCGATCACGATCGGCGAGGGCTCGGTCATCGGCGCGAACGCCGTGGTGACCAAGGACGCGCCGGCAGACAGCGTGCTGGTGGGCGTCCCCGCGAAGCCGCGCGCCCGCCGCGCCGGCGAAGACACCCGCGCGCTGCTGACGACGCCCGAGTACTTCATCTGACGAACCGTGACCGACGACGGGCTGGATGCCGCGGCATCCACCCCCTCGTCCGTCACACTGCCGCGGCGAACACCTCGCCGGCCCGCGGGATCAGGCCGCGCTGCGACGGTGGATGGCCGCCGCGGCCGCCCGCGACGGCGCGTCCAGCTTGCGCAGGATCGCCGAGACGTGCACCGAGACGGTCTTGGCGCTGATGTAGAGGCGCTCGGCGATCTGCGCGTTGCTCAGCCCTTCGGCCACCAGGTCCAGCACCTGCTCCTCGCGCGCGGTGAGAGTGGAGCGCGAGGGCACGCCGGCGAGACCGGCATCCGTCATGAGGTCGGTCGCCCGCTGCACGAGGCCGTCGGCGCCGATGTCCCCGGCGTACCGGATCGCATCGGTCAGCGCCTCCCTGGATCCCGTGCGATCCCCGGCAGCCAGCAGCTCCTCGCCGTGCCGCACGCGTGCGTAGGCGCGGGCGAACGCCGGGCCGACGCCCTCGACCGCGGCCGCCCAGGAGCCCTCGCCGAGCTCGGCGGCGAACACCGCCGTCCACAGCGGCGCCACCGGCCACTGGGCCCACGCCGCGACCACCGCGCGGTACGGCGCGATGTCGGCGTCCTCACCCCGCTCACGCAGCATCGCCACGGCCCGTGCGGCGATCGAGGTCAACGGCAGCGCGAGCGCGGCCGAGCCCTGGGAGTGCAGGGCGGCCTCGGTGTGCTCCAGTGCTCCTCGCGGATCGTCCCGCTCCAGGGCGAGCAGGCCGCGGTCGTACGCCATGCCGAACCGCGTCTGGAACTCGTACGCGCCGAAGGCGTCCAGCTCCTCGCGCGCCGCGGTCAGCGCCTCCTCCGCCTCGTCGACGCGTCCCCGCCACAGCGCGAGGCACACGTACCGCTCTCGCAGGAATGCGGAGTACAGGCTCGGCTCGATCATCGGCAGCAGCCCGGCACCCATCTCGGCGGCGGCACGCAGGTCACCCGCGTACATGAGCGCCTCGATCGTGTTCGCCTCGACCATCGCCAGCACGCCGCGGTCGGCGCGGTGCGCACGCGCGTACCCCATGCCCTCGCGCGCGACCGCGACGGCGTCGTCGTAGCGTCCGACGAGCATGAGCGAGTTGGAGTAGTTGATGTAGTAGCGCATCATCGCGCGCACGAACCCCTCGGCGAAGGGCCGTGCCAGATCGAAATCCGCCACTGCGCGGGCGTCGCCGCCGCTCGTGCCGCACGTCGCGGCGATGAGCATCGCGTGGGCGACGAGTTCGCGCGCCTCGGGGTCGCCCGACGCCGCGGCAGGTTCCGCGGTCGCCTGGGCGACGAGGGCCATCTCGCGACCGAGGCGCTGGTCGCCGCTCATCATCTGCACGCGCGCCGACGTGACGAGCAGCCCGGCCCGCCGCACGTCGTGGCGCGGATCGTCGCCGAGGATCTCCAGCGCACGCGCGATGCTCGCGGTGCCGTCCGACACCCCGGACTGGAACTCGGTCGTCGCCAGCTCCCCCAGCATCCCGGCCTGACCCACCGGGTCGTCCGCCGGCCACGTGTCGACGGCCTCCCGCGCGAACTCCACGGCGCGCTCGAGGCGGTTGGCCGACACGAGCGCGGCAGCCGTACGGCGCAGCAGCTCAGCACGAGTCATCCCGCTCACTGCTTCGGGATCGGGCACGGCATCCCACAGCTCGAGGGCGCGCTCCCCCGCCTCGGCCGCCGTCCACCAGGCCGACGCTCCGCTCGCGGCGCGCTGTGCGACGACCGCGGCGGCCAGCGCGCGGTCGGGCACGTGCGCGGCGCGCCAGTGGTGCGCGATGTCGGCGAGCACACGAGGTGTCGGCGCTGCAGACTCCAGCGCACGCGCGTACGCCGTGTGCAGCCGTGTGCGCTCGGTGGGCAGCAACTCGTCGTACACCGCCTCTTGCATGAGCGCATGGCGGAAGGCGTAGGCGTCGTCGCGGACGACGACGATCTGCGCGTCCACCACGCTCCGCAGCGCCGCTTCGAGCGCCTCGTCCTCGCCGCCGAACACCTCGCAGAGCACACGGTGCGGCACCTCGACCCCGCCTGTGGCCAGCACGCGCGCGAAGCGCCGGGCGTCGGCATCCAGTCGTTCGTAACGCAGCAGCAGCACATCGCGCAGCGACATCGGCAGGCGCTCGTCCGAGAAGCTGGCGAGCTCTTCGACGTAGAACGGGATGCCGTCGCTGCGGGCCACGATGTCGTGCAGCACGCCGGCGGTCAGCGTCTCGCCCGACACGGCGTTGGCGAGCGCCCCCACCTCGACCCGGCTGAGGCGGGCGAGGGGGCGGTGCACCAAGAGGCGTGCGCGGTCGAGTTCGGCGAGGACCGGACGAAGAGGATGCCGCCTGCCGACGTCGTCCGTGCGGTACGACAGCAGCAGGAACAGCGGCAGCGCGGCGGTGCGGCGCACGAGGCGAGTGACGATCTCGGTCGTGGTGCCGTCGGCCCAGTGCAGATCCTCGATGACGAGGACCAGCCGGTGCGTGCGCGCCAGCTCCGAGAACAGCTCGACCACGACGTCGGCCAGACGCTCGGTGTCGCCCGGAGCGTCCGCGAGGGAGGGCACGAGAACTCCGAGCGCGTCGGCGCCGGGGCCCGCCGCGGCGCGCACCGCGTCGGCGCCCACCGCGTCCACGAGACCGCGCACCAGATCGGTGACGGCCGTCAGCGGCGCGGGTCCGGAACCCGAATCCACGCACGCGCCGCGCAACAGCACGGCACCGTCGAGGCCGTCCGCGAAGTCGCGCAGCAGACGCGTCTTGCCCATGCCGGCGTCGCCGGACACGATGACAGCGCGGCCCGCCTCACCGACCGCGGCGAGCTCTCGGCGCAGCGCCTCGAGGTCCGCCTGACGCCCGACCAGCGGAACCCTGCCGACCTGCATACCGTCCATCATTCCACCCAGCCTGCCCTCTGAGAGGCACGGCCGGATCAGGAGAATTCCCTATTCCGCGGTTCAGCTGCGGCGCTGCTGCACCTTGTCCTTGATGAACAGCGGGGGCAGCAGCCACGTCGCGAGCGCGGTCACGAGCCAGACGATGAGCGTGCCGATGATCCACGCCACGGCTCCGTCGATGCCGATGCCGGCGGCGGGGATCAGCACCGCGATGAGCAGGGCCACGAACGTCGAGAGCAGCCCGATGCCGCCGATCAGGGCGTTCGCGTGGCGGCGGGTGATCTTCAGCAGCCATGGCGCGAGGATGCTCTGCAGCACCGCGAAGATCTCGACGGCGAGCACGATCCCCCACCAGTCGTTCCAATGCAGGTAGAACCCCGGAAGGATCAGGTCGGCCGCGATGAGCCCGAGCGCCGCCGACACGAGGAAGATGAGGGCGCGGATGAGGAACGTGAGCACGCTCGAAGCCTAGTGGTGCGGCATCCTTCGCCGAAGGCGCGCGTCACCCCGAGTCGGAACGGCGGCTCCGGGTCAGGCGTCGCTGCCGAGCGCGGCGAGCCGGGCCTCTTCGTCGGCCTGGATGGCCGACTCGATGATCGGCTCCAGAGCGCCGTCCATGACCTGGTCGAGGTTGTACGCCTTGTAGCCGGTGCGGTGGTCGGCGATGCGGTTCTCGGGGAAGTTGTACGTGCGGATGCGCTCCGAGCGGTCCATTCCCCGGATCTGCGACCGTCGGGCGTCGGATGCCGCGGCATCCAGCTCCTCCTGCTGCTTCGCGAGCAGCCGGGCGCGCAGGACGCGCATGCCCGCCTCGCGGTTCTGCAGCTGCGACTTCTCGTTCTGCATCGACACCACGATGCCGGTCGGCAGGTGGGTGATGCGCACCGCCGAGTCGGTCGTGTTGACGCCCTGGCCGCCCTTGCCCGAGCTGCGGTACACGTCGACGCGGATGTCGTCGTCCGGGATCTCGACGTGGTCGCTCGTCTCGACGACCGGCAGCACCTCGACGCCGGCGAACGACGTCTGCCGCCGGCCCTGGTTGTCGAACGGGCTGATCCGTACGAGGCGGTGCGTGCCCTGCTCGACGCTCAACGTGCC
>NZ_JBQCIP010000086.1:0-6455 GCF_051953575.1 Microbacterium sp. | reverse complement strand
GGGGTGTGCCCTGAGAGCCTCACTCTCTCTTGTGGTGGGGGGGTGTGGGGGCCCGGGGGGGGGGACGGCGCCCCGCCCAGCCGGCGCCCGCCCCGGCCCCCCCAGCGGGGGCCGCCCCGCTACTCTTTGTCCGTGCGCTTGGGAGTTCTCGACATCGGCTCGAACACGGTCCACCTGCTCGTCGCCGATGTGAGGCCCGGCGGGCGACCGCTGGCCGCCACGAGCAAGCGCACGGTGCTGCGCCTCATGCGCTACCTCGCGCCCGACGGCTCGATCACCGACGAAGGCGTCACAGCCCTCGTGGCCGCTGTGTCGGAGGCGCGCGAGGTCGCCGCCGCCGAGCATGTCGACGAGCTGCTCGCGACCGCGACCAGCGCCGTGCGCGAGGCGACGAACGGCCCTGCCGTCATCGCGCTCATCGAGGAGGCGCTCGGGCAGCCCCTCCAGGTCCTCGGCGGAGAGACCGAGGCGCGGTACACGTTCCTCGCCGTCCGCCGGTGGTTCGGGTGGGCGGCCGGCCAGATCCTGCTGTTCGACATCGGCGGCGGCTCGCTCGAGCTCGCGGCCGGAGCCGACGAGCTGCCCGAGGCGGCGGCGTCCGTCCCCCTCGGTGCAGGACGCATGACGATCCAGTTCCTCCCCGACGACCCGCCGGGCGAAGACGCGGTCGACCGGCTGCGCCAGCACGCGCGCGCGACGCTCGCGCCGGTCGCGGAGTCGTTCGGGTCGCTGGCCCGGCCCGACCACGTCGTGGGCTCGTCGAAGGCGATCCGGTCGCTGGCGAAGCTCGTCGGCTACCCGGTCCCCGGCTGGTCGGGGATCGAGCGGATGCTACTCCCCCGCGCCGCGCTCGGCTCGTGGATCCCCCGACTCGCCCGCATCCCCGCGTCCGCCCGCCAGGAGCTTCCGGGCATCACCCCCGACCGCACGTTCCAGATCGTCGCCGGCGCCGTGGTGCTGCACGAGGCCATGCGGGCGCTCGATGTCGACGAGCTCGAGGTCTCTCCGTGGGCGCTGCGCGAGGGCGTGCTGCTGCGCTACATCGAATCGCTGAGCTGGAGCGCGCCGGACGCCTGAGGCGCCGCTGCGCTCAGGCGTCGGGCTCGGTGAACATGGCGTACACGCCGTAGACCGCGAGGGCCGCCACGTGCCACTCTTCGGGCTCGTCGTCACCCAGCGCCACGTGGCGTGAGGTGTCGACCCTCGCGGGGGCGATGCGGCGGTGGTCCGACATCCCGTCGATCGTGGCCATGATCGCGACCGCGAGATCCCGGGCGTCCACGCCGGGCCGCATCCGCAGCCCGAGCGCGTCGTTGAGCGCGCGGTACATCGCCGCCATCCGCTCCAGGTACCGGTCCTCGATCTCGATCAGCAGCGCCCGGATCTCATCGCCGCCCGGCACGCTGTCGCCGCTCGCGAGGGCCGCCGACATCGTCCGGTAGGCCCGATACGCCACGGAGTCCTCGACCGCGACGATGTTGTGGGCGACGGCGAGCCGGACGGCGCGTCGGAGCGCGATCTCGCGTGCGTCGCGCCCATCGGCGCCGGCGCCGTCGGCGATCACGCCCCGGATCAGCTGCAGCGTCTCGCCGTCGAACCCGGCCTCGAAGCCTGCATCCGCCTCGAACAGCGCACGGACCAGGTCGGCGACGAAGGCGACACGATCGGGCCAGATGCGGAACACCGTGGAACGCGGGACCCCCGCGGCGCGGATGAGGTCTTCCATCTCGATGTTGGCATAGTCGAGCAGCAGCCCTTCGGCATGCACCCGTTCGACAGCGGCGTCGAGCATGAGCGCACGGGTCTCGCCTGCCGGCCGCCGCGATCGTGAGTTGGAAGCAGGCATGTCTCGATTATCGCCCGGGCGACTCTCGACCGCTGAGCACTCACCGTCCCGGACGGGCCGCGGTGCCGGGTCCCCAGCGCCCGGCACCGACCTGACCCGTCACGGCATGGGGCCGCTGAGATCGTGCACGGATCCCCAGAATCCCCGCCCTGTCACTCTATGGACTAGGAGTCTCATGTCTCAAGTCTCACGTCTCAGCCTCCCAGCCCTGCATCAGTCGCTGAGCACGATCTGATCCACCATGAGGTGACCCCACGCGCCGGTCGCGTCGTCGAGGATCTGGAACTGCGCGGTCCGTCCGGCGAACTCCCGCACGTCCCATTCGACAGCACGCAGATCGGGCGAATCCTCGCCGGTGGCGGTGCGCACCGGCTGCCCGTCGATCAGCAGCTGCACGGAGGCCGCCGGATCCACTCCCAGCGCGTGATCCCCGCCGCCGATCAGGAAGTGCAGGGCGTTGCGGTCGATCGTGAACGGCGGCGACGTGATCGCGCCGGTCGCGGTATCCCCTCCGCCGGCGAAGGTGTCGGCGACCTTCGCGCCGACCTGGCCACGCAGGTCTGCGGCCGTGGGACCCGCGACGGCGAAGCTGCCCGTGGCCGTCCAGCCGGTCCCCCACGTCGCCCCCTCGAAGTCCGCGATCACCCGGGCGGGCCGCTGGACGACGCTGCCGAACTCGGTGATCGTCAGGTCATGGAAGGTGGCCGGGCCGCCCGACGAGTACAGGGCGATGCCGTCGTCGCCCGGAGGCGCGAAGACCTGGCTCGACTGGACGTACCGGCCGTCGTCGACGAACAGCTCGATCGTGGTGCGGTCGACGAGCACGCGCAGGTGCACCATGCCCGCCGCGCCGCCGAAGGGCGTGCGGCTCTCGGTCTTCCAGGTGCCCGCGGGATACCCGGTCTGACCGCGGTTGAGGTACGCGTAGTCCGTCGTGACGCCGACGTCGGCATGGCGGGTGCCGTCGTCCGACCGGCGCAGCTGCAGACCGAGGTTCCTCGCGGTCTGCCACGTCACGTCGGCCTCCACCTGGTACGCGTCACCGCGGTACGAGAGCGGCAGGAAGCCGTCCACCGTCACGTCGCCCAGTGCCGTGCGCGAGGTGGCGATGCCGGCGAGCGCGGCGACCGGCTGCGAGACGAGGCTGTACGACGGGCCGAAGCGCTTGAGGCGCACCTCGCGCGTGATCGAGTCGGTGCCGTTGAACCCGTCGGCCGCCCACGTCGGCGTCGAGTGCGCGTAGTCCCAGTTGTTCATCCAGCCCACGGCGTACCGCCGATCCAGCGGTGCGGCCGGGTCCTCCCACGTGACCGCGCCGTACCAGTCGAACCCGTGGTCGAGCCACTGCGGCGTCGCGCGGTCGAACGCGAACGACGTGCCGTCGAAGTCGCCCGTCCAGTAGGCGTACGTCGCCGGCTCGTTCGTCGCGTAGCCGTTCGCGCTGACGCCGAAGACCCACTTCACCGTCCCGTCGTCGGCGCGGATGCGGAACAGGTCGGGGCACTCGATCGTGCCGATCCCGCTGTTCGCGTACTCCCACCTGCGCGTCCAGCTCTTGAGGTCGGGCGAGGTGTAGAAGCTCACCCGGTCGCGTTCGGCGATGAGCGCCACCCAGCGGCCGCGCTCGGCATCCCACACGACCTTGGGGTCGCGGAAGTCGGCGCGCCCGCCGTTCGGTATGACAGGAGCATCGCCGTAGGGGCGGAAGGTGCGGCCGCCGTCCGTCGAGTACCAGAGGAACTGGGCCTGCGGCCCGGACGCGTTCGCCTGCTGCGCGGGCGTCGGGTGGTCCATCTGCGTCACCAGCATCACGACGGCGCCGGCGCCGAACCCGGCCGTGTTCGCCGTGTCGACCACGGCGGACCCCGACCAGAGGTCGTAGTTCGCGTTCGTCTTCTTGGGGGCGGCGACGCCCTGGTCGGCGAAGACGACGCCGTCGTACGTGGTGGCGAGCCGCCACGCGGTGCCGAAGTTCGCCGCCGGATCGGCGTCGTAGTCGCTGTTGTAGAGGTAGTAATAGTGGAACTTCCCGTCGACGTAGACCGGTCGCTGCGGGTCGTTCTTCCAGTGGTCTGGCACCGTGAAGTGGTACTGCGCACGGTACTCGTCGGCCGTCGTCGCGGCCGTGGCGGGTGGCATCGCCAGCCCGGACGCTCCCACCGCCAACACCGAGATCGTTGTGACGAGCATGCGCGTGCGCCCTCGTCCTGAAGCTGACACCATCGTCAATCCCTTCTCGCGCGGACGCGCCGCGTCTGGTGGCGGAGCCGGCCGGGGCGCGTCCGCGGTGTCCCGGCCGGCTCCGACTCAGGCGATCGGCAGGCGGGCGGCATCCACTCGCACGAGCCGGCCGCCCTTCCACGCGACCGGCATCGGGTCGGTGATGCCGCCGACGAATCCGCCGTCGTCCCCGGCGTTGCGGAACGCGAACAGCAGCCACTGACCGTCGTCCCGCCGACGCAGCAGACGCCCGACGTACAGGCTCTCGTCGGTCAGCGGATAGGCCGCATCCACGTCGTAGGGTCCGAGCAGGCTCTCGGCGGGGAGGACCCAGGTGCCTCCTCGGGTCTCGCGGCGCGACGGCATCGCGTGTGCGCCCAGGCACGAGAAGATCACGACGGGGCGACCGTCGACCACCTCGGCCTGCAGCACTTCCAGCTGCCCGAAGCCGTCGCCGCTCGGGGCGGTCAGCGGCTCGCGCAGCTCCCACGTGCGCAGATCGGCCGACCACGCGTGACCGATCACGCCGCGCCCGTACACGGGGCCCTCGGGCGCCCGCGCGGTGACGAGCATGTGCCAGCCGTCGCCGTCGGGATCGGCGAAGACCCACGGGTCGCGGAAGGCCTCGTCGTGCCAGTCGCCGCTCGACAGCTTCTCGTACCAGGGCCCTCGCGCCTCGGCCACGGGGCCCGGAGCCTTGGTCCACACCTCCAGGTCGCGCGATGTCGCGTACCCGATGCGCTGGACGTTCTTGCCGTCGGGCGCGAGCGACGAGCCGGTGTAGAAGAGGAACCACGTGCCGTCGGGATGCCGCACCACCGAGCCGGTCCACGTCGCCAGGTCGTCGAACGCGGGTGCATCGCTGCGCACGAGCGCATCGGCCACCTGCGTCCACTCGACGAGGTCGGTCGAGACCGCGTGCCCGATCGACGCACGGTAGTGCCGTGCCTCGGGGTCGTGCAGGGCGCGAGAGGCGTAGAGGAAGAAGAGGTGGTAGCGGTCGCCGTCGTCGGCGAACCAGTAGTCCCAGACCCAGGAACCGGGAAGATCGAACACAGGAAGTCCTTCGAGATCATGCGCGCAGCGCGCGAGGGTGTGCAGAATGCGCCCGTGGCGGGGCGGTGCGATCGGTGCCGGCGTCAGGCGGCGAGGGTGGTGAGCTCGGCGCGCCGCGGCGGGTTCGCCCCGGCGCGCGCGACGGTGATCGCCGCCGCGCGTGCGCCGTGCCGCAGGAGCGCCTCCAGTTCGGAGGAGGGGATGCCGCCGCCGCCCGCAGCCCGAAGCCCGCGGCCGGTGGCGCCGGCCGAGAGCAGCCCGTCGATCAGCGCGCCCATGAAGGTGTCGCCCGCTCCGACGGTGTCGACGACCTCGGTCGCGACACCCGGCACCGAGACGACGTCGCCGCCGGCCGTGACCGCCAGCGCCCCGTCGGCGCCGAGCGTGACGACGACGAACGATGGTCCACGTGCGGCCCATCGGCGGGCGACCTCGAGCACGTCGTCACCCGGCTGCAGCCACCGGAGGTCCTCGTCGCTCGCCTTCACGACATCGGCGAGCGCCACGAGCTCCTCCACCCGGGCCCGCACCGCGGAGGCATCGTCCACGAGCGACGGGCGGATGTTCGGGTCGTACGTCACGAGAGCCTGAGGCCTCGCGGCGCGGACGAGGCGCGCGACCTGCTCCGCGCCCGGCTCGATCACCGCGGCGACCGAGCCGACGTGCAGCAGGTCGACGTCGCCGACGAGCTCCGGCAGCTGCGCGGGGTCGTCGACCAGAGATCGGTCGAGGTCGAACTCGTACGTCGCGGCGCCCGACGGGTCGAGGTGTGCCGTCGCGGTCGCGGTGCGTGCGGCATCCACTCCCCTGACCTCGACCCCGGACTCGTCGAGCCACCGCCGCAGCCGGATGCCCCGCTCGTCGCGACCGAGCCGCGTGACCAGGACGGGTGCGCGGTCGAGGCGCCCGAGCGTGAGCGCGACGTTCGCGGGACTCCCGCCGGGCGTCTCTTCGACGATCCCCGACCCGCGGTGCACGATGTCGACGAGCGCCTCGCCGACGACGAGGACGTCGTCCACAGTGAGCCTCCCGGGGTCGGGACGGATCGTACCGGGGGCTGGGTGCGGCGGCGCCCGTGGCGAGGCGGCACGATGGACGCGTGAGCACCGCCGCCGGCCCGCAGACCCCGCCCCCGACGCCCGGGGCGGACGAGCCCGCGTCGCCTCCTCCCGGCCCGGCCCGCAGGGGTGTCCGCGGGACGTGGGTCGACCTGGTCCGGACCATGCTCGTCGTGCTCGCGTTCGTGGCCCTGATCGTGCTGCTCGTGCCGCGGCCGGGGGAGTTGCCGCGCCCGGCGGTCGACGCGCCGGCCGCCGCGACGGCGGCGGCGTCC
>NZ_JBQCIP010000085.1:0-16372 GCF_051953575.1 Microbacterium sp. | reverse complement strand
GAGGCGGCCGGGCACCGGGTGTCGTTCCTGCAGCCGGCCGAGGCGTCGCTCGTGGGCACCTTCGCGCTGGTGCCGCAGGTCGTCGACGCCGTCGGCGTGCCCGTGATCGCGGCCGGCGGGGTCGCCGATCGCAGGGGAGTGGCCGCGGCGTTCGCCCTCGGCGCCTCGGGGGTGCAGGTGGGGTCGGCGTTCCTGCGCACCCGCCAGTCGGCCGCGACGGTCGCGCACCGGCAGGCGATCGCCGAGGCGACCGACACGAGCAGCGTGCTCACCCGGGCGATGAGCGGGCGGCTGGCCCGCGGCATCCCGAATCGCGCCATGCGGACGATCGAGACCGCGGGCGTCATCGCGCCGTTCCCCGCGCAGAACTGGCTCACCGGGGTGTTCCGCGCCGAGGCCGCGCGCCGTGGCGACGGCGAGCTGGTGTCGCTGTGGGCGGGGCAGGCCGCGGGGCTCGCGCCGAGCGACGACGCGGTCGAGGTGTTCGCCGAGCTCGCGGCGGGACTTCCCGCCTGAGGCCTCACGCGGTCGGCAGCACCTCGAACCCGCGCTCACCGGTGGGCGCGGCATCCGTCACCGTCGCCGAATCGACCACCGCCCCGGGCGGACCCGAGGCCATCCACGCGAGCACCTCGTCGACCTGGCCGGGCGTGCCCTCGATCTCGGCCTCGTCCGAGCCGTCGCGGCGGTTGCGCACCCAGCCCGCCACGCCGGCCTCGCGGGCGACCATGCGCATCGTGTATCGGTAGCCGACGCCCTGCACCTCGCCGCCGACGATCACGTGCACGCGTCTCATGCCCGCCATCTTGCCGTGCGCCGCGCCCGCAGACCAGGATGCCGGTATGGGAACCGTCGACGAGTACCTCGAGAGCCTCGATCCCGACGACCGTGCCGTCGTCTCGCACGTGTTCGACGTCGTGCGGGCCGCCGTGCCGGACGTCGAGCAGGGCAAGAGCTACGGCATGCCGGCGCTGCTGTACCGGGGCAAGGCGCTCATCTCGGTGATGCGCACCCGCAAGCACATCGGCGTGTACCCGTTCAGCGGGCGGGTGCCCGACGTGGTGGCGGCCGGGCTGCCCGAGACGGAGCGGGCGGGCTTCGACCACGACAAGGGGACGATCCGCTTCCAGCCCGACGCGCCCTTGCCCGACGAGACGATCCGGGCGGTCGTCGCGGCGCGCATCGCCGAGATCGAGGATCCGTCCCTCCGCAAGGCCTGAGCCCTCACCCGGCGGTCGGCAGCACGAGCGAGACGCCGAGGACGATCATCACGACCGCGATGACGGCGTCGAGGATGCGCCACGCGCGGGGCGTCGACAGCCATCGTCCCAGCAGCCGTGCACCGAAGGCGAGGCCGAAGAACCAGACGATGCTCGCCGCCATCGCGCCCGCCGCGAAGAGCCACCGGTCGTCGCCGTGGGTGTTGGCGACCGTGCCCAGCAGGAACACCGTGTCGAGGTACACATGCGGGTTCAGCCACGTCAGGGCGAGGCAGGTCAGCAGCACGGGTGCAAGACGTGTCCGGGTCGCGACACCCGCCGGCGGGGGATCGGATGCCGCCGCCCCCTGGCCTGCGGAACCGCCCAGCGCCTCACCCGACGGGCGCCAGGCGCGCCGTGCGGCGAGCAGGCCGTAGCCGACGAGGAACAGTGCGCCCGCCCAGCGGATGACGCCGATGAGCCAGGGCACCGCCTGCAGCACGAGCCCGACGCCGGAGACGCCGAGCGCGATGAGGAGCGCGTCCGAGGCGGCGCAGATCGTCGCGACGGCCAGCACGTGGTCGCGCCGCAGCCCCTGGCGCAGCACGAAGAGGTTCTGGGCGCCGATGGCGACGATCAGCGAGAAGCCGAGTCCGAGACCGGCGGCGAGGGGCGAGAGCACTCCTCGACGGTACGGCCGGCGGCATCCGCAGTCCAGCTCATGGTTCTTCAGTACCATTAGCAGAACTGATGTCTCGCATCTCCTTCGAACTCGCCGAGACCCTCGCCGCCGTCGTCGACGAGGGCACCCTCGACGCCGCCGCCAGACGGCTGCACGTCACGCCGTCGGCGGTGAGTCAGCGCATCAAGACGCTGGAGGAGCAGCTCGGCCGGCTCGTGCTCGTCCGGTCCAAGCCGGTGCGCGCCACCGACGCAGGCGCGGCGATCGTGAGACTCGCCCGCCAGGCGGCGCTCCTCGAGCACGACACGCTGGCAGTGCTCGGCGACGGGGCGGAGCAGGAGGCGCTCACGCGCGTGCCGCTCGCGGTGAACGCCGACTCGCTGGGCA
Source organism: Microbacterium sp. (assembly GCF_051953575.1). Taxonomy (GTDB): domain Bacteria; phylum Actinomycetota; class Actinomycetes; order Actinomycetales; family Microbacteriaceae; genus Microbacterium. The sequence continues at coordinate 14,104 of NZ_JBQCIP010000085.1, read as the reverse complement.
CGTGGTTCCTCGAGCCGCTCGCGAGGCTCGGCCGCCGGCATCCGGTCGTGTTCGATCTGCACCGCGACGACCAGGACTTCACGGCGGCGCTGCTGGAATCCGGGACGGTGATGGGCGCTGTGACGACCCGGGCGACCGCCGTGAGCGGATGCCGGGTGTCGGTGCTGGGCGCGCTGCGGTACGAGGCCGTCGCGACGCCCGCCTACGTCGCACGCTGGCTCGGCGGTGACCGTACGGCGGACCTCGCCGCCGCGCCGCTCATCGACTTCGACCGCCGCGACGACCTGCAGAACATCTGGCTCACCGCGCAGGGCGTGGATCCTGCGCGTCCGCCCCGCCACTACGTGCCGGCATCGAACGACTTCGCGACCGCGACGCGCCTCGGCCTCGGCTGGGCGATGCTGCCGCGCCTGCAGTCCCAGGACGCGCTCGACCGGGGTGAGCTCGTGCTGCTGGGCGGCGACCCCGTCGACACCGTGCTGCACTGGCAGCAGTGGAACCTGCGCTCCCCGCTGCTGGACGCCATCGCCGAAGAGATCGTCGCCGAGGGGCGGCGCGTGCTCACGCCGGTCGCCTGAATCCGTTCGCCTGCGCGCAACGGCGAGGGTCAGCCGGCGGCGACCTGCAGCACGATCTTGCCGCGTGTGTGGCCGAGCTCCAGCTCGCGATGAGCGGATGCCGCGTCGCCGAGACCGAACACGCGGTCGATGTAGACCTGCACCGCCCCCGAGTCGAGCAGGCGGCCGATCGTGGCCAGCGCGCCGCCGTCGGGCACGACCTTGTACGACGTGGCGCGGACGCCCGCCTCGGCCGCCGCTTCGGCATAGCCCGGCCAGGACCCCGTGGGCACCACGATGTACAGGCCGCCGGGGCGCAGCACGCGCAGCGAGCGGGTGCCGGTCTCGGCGTGGACGTTGCCGACGAGGTCGATCACGACGTCGACGTCGGCCACCACCTCGTCGAAGCGGGTCGTGGTGTAGTCGATGACGACGGCCGCGCCGAGCTCGCGCACCCACGACGCGTTGCGGCCGGAGGCCGTCGCGGTCACGTGCGCGCCGAAGTACGCCGCGAACTGCACCGCGAAGTGGCCGACGCCGCCGCTCGCGGCGTGGATCAGGATGCGCTGGCCTTCGTGGGCGCGCGCCGTCTCGACGACGAGTCCCCATGCCGTCAGGGCGGCCAGCGGCACGCCTGCGGCCTCGACGTGCGACAGGGCTGCGGGCTTGCGTGCGACCGACAGGGTCGGCGCCACGACGTACTCGGCGTAGGTGCCGCCCGTCCGTGGGAACGACGCCATGCCGAAGACGGGCGTCCCGGGCGGCAGCGGGTGCGCCTCGTACGGGCTCTTCACCACGACGCCGCTGAAGTCGTACCCGAGCGTCGCCGGGTACGACCCGACGGCACCCGACACCCCGGCGCCGGCGCGCGTCTTCGCGTCGATGGGGTTGATCCCCGCCGCGACCACCCGGATGAGCACCTCGCTGAGGACCGGCGAGGGAACGGCGATGGATGCCGCACCCAGCGCTTCGGGCCCGCCGGGCTGGTCGACGACCATGGCGCGCATCTCGGCGGGCGGAGCGGCGACGGGCTCCAGCGGCGTTGCCGATGTCGATCGCAGCGACCTGATCCTCATCGCGAACTCCCTCCGCGGGCGTGCCGCCGTCGGCACGGTCGTAACCCGGTGACCCCAGTCAACAGTGCGTTCGTCTCGCCCGTGTTACGCGGGCGCTACCGCTGCGCGAACGCGGGATCCGGCATCCACCCGCCCGGAGGTGGGAACGCTCCCCGTTCTCAGCGGAAGCCGGCCGCGAGGGCCTCGGGCGACAGCACGTGCTCGACCGCGAGCATGCTGGCGCCGAGGACCGCGGCGCGGGCGGCCGTTGCCGACTGCACGATCGACAGGTGTTCCGTGGCCAGCGGGATCGAGCGGCTGTAGACGATCTCGCGCACGCCGGCGATGAGGTGCTCTCCGACACGCGCCATCGAGCCGCCGATCGCGATCACCGAGGGGTTCACCAGGCTCACACAGGTCGTCAGCACCTCGCCGATGTCACGGCCCGCCTGGCGCACCGCCTGGACGGCCTCGATGCTGCCGCGCTCGACCAGGTCGACGACGTCGGAGCCGCTGTGCGCCGGGATGCCGGACTCGCGCAGGCTGCGGGCGATCGCCGGACCCGACGCGATGGCCTCCAGGCAGCCGCGGTTGCCGCAGCGGCACAGCACGTCTGCCGCGCGGGCGACCTGCACGTGGCCGATGTCGCCGGCGACTCCCTGGGCGCCGCGCTGAAGCGTGCCGCCCGAGATCAGTCCCGCCCCGATGCCCGTGGCGACCTTGACGAACATCAGGTGCTCCACGCCCGGCCAGGCCACCGAGCGCTCGCCGAGGGCCATGATGTTGACGTCGTTGTCGACGAGCACCGGCACCTCGAGGTGCTGATTGAGCCAGCCCGGGATGTCGAACCGGTTCCACCCGGGCATGATCGGCGGATTCACCGGCTGCCCCGTGGAATGCTCGACCGGACCCGGAACGCCGATGCCGATGGCCGCCACGTGGGAGCGGTCGCGACCGAGGCGGTCCAGCAGCATCGTCGCACCGTCGACGAGCCAGGTCAGCACGGCCACCGGACCCAGCGCGATGTCCAGCGGCTCGGAGTGCTCGGCCAGGACGGTGCCCGTGAGGTCGGTCACGGCGACGGTCGCGTGCGACGCTCCGACGTCGGCGGCGATGACGACCCGCGCCGCCGGATTGAGCGCGAACTGCGACGGGGGGCGCCCGCCCGTCGACGCGGCTTCGGCCACGGGGGCGATGAGCCCCATGCGCAGCAGCTGGTCGACGCGCGCGGCAACGGTCGATCGCGCCAGTCCCGTGGACTTGGCCAGTTCGGCCCGGGTCCGGGGCACTCCGTCGCGCAGCAGCTGGAACAGCTCGTTCACGCCGGTGGTGGGGGTCGTCGTCTCGCCGCTCATGGTCACGTCTCAGACTAACCGCGGGCGCGCGGGCTCCCGGATGCGCACGTGGGTGGACGGATGCCGCGGACCGTGGGCGCGGCGCGCTCCTTGTGGGAATGCGTCATGCGCCACGGCCGGTCGGCTTCGCGAAGCGCTGCTGAAGGAGGACCGCGACGACGATGATGACGCCCTTCACCACCGCCTGCACCGACGACGAGAGGTTGTTCTGCACGAAGACGTTGGTCAGGGTCTGGAAGATCAGCACGCCCAGGACCGTGCCGGTGATGGTGCCGCGGCCGCCGACGAGCAGGGTGCCGCCCACGACCACCGCTGCGATGGCGTCGAGCTCGTAGAGCGTTCCATTGGTGGAGGACCCGGCGGTCGTGCGTCCCAGGATCATGACGGCGGCGATGCCCGCGCACAGACCGGAGATCGCGTACAGCCACATCGTGTGGCGCTTCACGTTGATGCCGGCGAGGCGAGCGGCCTCGCGGTTTCCGCCGATGGCGACGGTGCGTCGCCCGAACGTCGTGCGGTTGAGGACGACCCAGCCCAGCGCCGCCACGATCGCGAAGATCCAGATCAGCATGTCGATGCCGACGATGTCCAGGTTCATGAAGGTGATGAAGTCGCGATCGCGCACCTGGAGAGTGCGTCGCTCCGCGAGGATCTCGGCGAGGCCCCGAGCCGCGACGAGCATGGCGAGGGTCGCCATGAAGGCCACCACCTTGCCGTAGGCGATCACGATGCCGTTGATGACGCCCGCGGCCAGGCCCACGGCGAGGGCGATCACCACCATGACGACCCAGTGGAGCTGATCGGCCAGGTCCTGGATCGCCGCGAGTGCCGCCACGACGGAGGCGAGCCCCATGACGGATCCCACGGAGAGATCGATCCCGCCCGCGATGATCACGAGGGTCATGCCGATGCTGATGACCCCGATGATGGATGCCGCGCGCAGGATCGTCAGGATGTTGCTCACGCTCAGGAAGGTGTCGGGAGCGGTGACGGCGCCCACGATCACCAGGACGATCAAGGCCACGACCAGGCCGAGATTGCGGCCCACGGATCCCGAGAAGAAGCGCTGCACCCCCGTGCGGGCGGCGCCGGGCTCGCCGGTCGCGACCTGGTCGCCCGGCGGCGGGACCACGTCGGTCCCGGGAGTTGTCTGCTCGCTCACGCGGCGGTTCCTTTCATGACGAGATCGAGGACGCCGTGTTCGTCGATCTGGGAGGCGGGCCGGGTCTCGAGCAGGCGCCCGTCGGCGATGACGAGCACCGTGTCGGCAAGGCCGAGCACCTCCTCGATCTCGCTCGAGACGACGACGATGGCGTTCCCCGCGGCGGCGAGGCGCCGGATCAGCGCGTAGATCTCCGCGCGGGCTCCGACATCGACGCCGCGCGTGGGCTCGTCCAGCAGGAGGACGCGCGTCCCGTGGACGAGCCAGCGGGCGAGCAGGATCTTCTGCTGGTTGCCGCCGGACAGGGTGATCGTCTCGCGGTCGGGATCCGCCGGCCGCAGTTCCAGCGCCTCGATCTGCTCGCGCGTGGCCTTGCGCTCTGCGCGCTCGTCGAGGAACCCCGCCCTTGCGAACCTCGACACCGACGGCAGGGTGACGTTGACGAAGACCGGTTCGTCGAGGACGAGCCCCTGGCTCTTGCGCTCCTCCGGCGACAGCCCCACCCCCGCGCGCACGGCGGCGACGACGGATCCGCGGGGGAGCGGCTTGCCGCCGACCCGCACCGTCCCGGCGCTGGCGCGTCGGGCGCCGTAGATCGTCTCGAGGATCTCCGAGCGCCCCGAGCCGACGAGACCCGCGAGCCCCACCACTTCTCCGGCGCGCACCGTGAACGACACGTCCTGGAAGGCGCCGGTCGCGGCGAGCCCCTGGACCTCTAGCACCACGGGGGACTCGTCGGGGATCGCTGCCGCCGGCGGGAAGACGTTCTCGACCGAGCGCCCGGTCATGAGGCGGATGAGCTCGGGCGTCGGGGTGTCGGCGACGGGCAGTCCGCTCGCCATCGATCGGCCGTCCTTGAGCACCGTGATCCGATCGCCGATCTGGCGGATCTCTTCGAGCCGGTGCGTGATGTAGACGACGGCGATGCCCTCGGCCGTGAGCTCACGCACCACGTGGAAGAGGTTCTTGACCTCTTCGCCGTCGAGCACGGCGGACGGCTCGTCCATGATGATGAGCTTGATGTCGTGCGAGAGGGCGCGGGCCATGCTCACGATCTGCTTGCCCGCGGCGCTCAGCCGGCCGACCTCGGTGTGAGGCGACAGCCCGCCGTGCCCGAGCCGCCGCAGCAGGTCCTTGGTCCGGCGGGCCGCTTCGGAGCGCTTCGTGAAGCCGCCGCGTGACAGCTCGTGACCAAGGAAGATGTTCTCCGCGATGGTGAGCCCGTCGACGACGTCCAGTTCCTGATACATCGTCGCGATGCCCAGTTCGATGGCCGCTTCGGGCGTCGGGATGTCGACAGGTTCGCCCCGCCACGAGATGACGCCTTCGTCGGGGCGGTGCACGCCCGCCAGCGTCTTGATGAGTGTGGACTTGCCGGCACCGTTCTGGCCGAGGATGCAGTGCACCTCGCCGGGGAGGATGTCGAGGTCCACGCCCCGCAGCGCAGCGACCCCGGCGAACGACTTCGTCACGCCGCGGACGTCCAGTAATGCCGGACGATGGTCATCTTTGATCACGCGATGAACATAACACGCAGCCTCCAGCCCTGCCGAGGGGTACTTTCGCGAGCCTCGCCGCGAAGACGACCGTCCCATCCTCGGTTCTCGCCCGGAATGGCGCGGCGGAGACTTTTGACGTCTAGTCGGCAAAAGCTGTCGGTCGAAGTGACCCTTCTGCTAGGTTGAGCCTCGTCAGCGTGGACTCCACGAATGGGGCGCATCGACCGCCGGGGTGACGCGCTGCCGTAGCTGCATCACATTCAAGGAGGAATCATGCGCTCACACCTGACAGCGCGTACGCGGCTGGTGCTCACCGGCACCGCCGTCGTCGCAGCCATCGGACTTCTCGCCGGATGCACCGGCTCTGGAGCGGACGAAGGCGACGTCGTCGATCAGGGCACCACGACGGAAGAGAACGCGCAGAGCGGCGACACCGTCGTCATCGGCTTCTCGGGACCCGCCGCCGACCATGGCTGGCTCGGCGCGATCAACTCGGGTGCGCAGGCCGCGGCCGACAGCTTCGACGACGTCGAGCTGCGGGTCGCAGAAGGGACCAACGACCCGATCGCCCAGATCGCCGCGGTCGAGACCTTCGTCAACGACGGCGTCGACGCCATCGTGCTGCTGCCCTCGGACGGCGCGGCGCTCACCGAGGCGGCCATCGAGGCGATGGAGGCCGGCATCCCGGTGATCAACGTCGACCGCGAGTTCTCCAGCCCGTTCGCCGCGCGCGCGACCGTGCTCGGCGACAACTACGGCATGGGCGTCAGCGCCGGCACGTACATCTGCGAGCAGCTCGACGGCAAGACGGACGCCGTCGTCGCCGAGATCGCAGGCATCGACTCGCTCCCGCTGACGCAGGACCGCTCGAAGGGCTTCGCGGACGCGCTCGACGACTGCGGGCTGGAGGTCTCGGCGCGCGTGGCGGCCGACTTCACCGTCGCCGGTGGCGAGGCTGCCGCCTCGCAGCTGCTCTCCGCCAACCCGAAGATCGACGCGATCTGGAACCACGACGACGACCAGGGCATCGGCGTCCTCGCGGCGATCGACTCGGCGGGGCGCGACGAGTTCTTCATGGTGGGCGGCGCGGGAAGCCGCAGCGCGATGGAGGCCATCCAGGCCGACGACTCCGTGCTCAAGGCGACGATCATCTACCCGTCGACGCAGGCGGCGGACGGCGTGGCACTGGCCCGCCTCATCGCGCAGGGCAAGACGATGGGCGACCTCATCACCCCCGGCATCCCGAACCGGATCGTGCTGGACGCCCCGGTCGTCACCAAGGAGAACGTCGACCAGTACATCGACCTGTCGTTCGAGTAGGCGACGTCGAACGCGGGGCATCCGTCGTCGACGGATGCCCCGCGCCATCCCTTCACAGAGAGAGGACAGCGCGTTGACCGAAACGCTCCGCGTCGCCATGATCGGCCACGGCTTCATGGGGGCCGCGCATTCCCAGGGGTGGCGGGTGGCCCCGCGCTTCTTCGATCTCCCGCGTGACCCCGAGATGGCGGTCGTCGTCGGGCGCAACCCCGAGACCGTCACCGCCTCGGCGGGCCGTTGGGGATGGCGTGAGAGCGCCACCGACTGGCGGGATGTCGTCGCGCGCGACGACATCGACGTCGTCGACATCGTCACCCCCGGCGACACGCATGCCGAGATCGCCATCGCGGCGTTGGCGGCGGGCAAGCACGTGCTGTGCGAGAAGCCTCTCGCCAACACGGTCGAAGAGGCGCAGGCGATGGAGCACGCGGCCGCCGAGGCGGCCGGGCGCGGCATCCGATCGATGGTCGGTTTCACCTACCGGCGGGTGCCTGCGGCGACCTTCGCCCGCGATCTGGTCGCCTCGGGGCGGCTGGGACGGATCCGCCAGGTGCGTGCCGAATACCTGCAGGACTGGCTCATGGATGCGGACGCGCCGCTCACCTGGCGTCTGCAGAAGGAGCACGCGGGGTCCGGGGCGCTCGGCGACATCGGAGCACACGCGGTCGATCTCACGGAGTTCATCACCGGTCAGCAGGTGACGTCGGTGTCGGGCGTGGTGGAGACGCTCGTGCACGAGCGTCCGCTCCTCAGCGAGGGCGTCGGACTGTCGGGGACGGCGACGTCGCAGCGCGGCGCGGTCACCGTCGACGACGTCGCGCTGTTCACCGGTCGCCTCGACTCTGGTGCACTGGCCTCGTTCGAGGCGACGCGCTTCCGCACCGGCCGGAAGAACGCCCTGCGCATCGAGATCTCGGGCTCGGAGGGAGCTCTGGCCTTCGATCTGGAGAGGCTGAACGAGCTGGAGTTCTACGACGCGACCCAGCCGGCGCTCGAGCAGGGGTTCCGGCGCATCCTCGTCACCGAGCACGGCCACCCCTATCTGGCGGCATGGTGGCCCCCCGGGCACGTGCTCGGCTACGAGCACGGCTTCTCGCACCAGGTGAGGGACTTCGTCGTCGCCGTCGACGAAGGCGTCGGGCCGCGTCCGTCGTTCGCCGACGGCCTGCACGTGCAGCGGGTGCTCGACGCGGTGCAGCGCAGCTCGGCAGCCAGCGGGCTCTGGACGCCCGTCGGCGGCTGAGCGTCGGCATCGCTCTGGAAGGGAGCGCGACCGCGATCGCGCCGCTCAGCTGCTGGGCAGCTCGTCGGCCGTCAGCGCGTGCAGCAGACGCGTCAGATTGAGGATGTCGTCGAGCGGCCACTCCTCGAGGGCGTCGACCAGCAGGCTCTCCTGCGGGGCGCGGGCCGCTTCGAGCCGTTCGAGTCCGAACGGCGTGGGCGACAGCAGGCTCGAGCGGCCGTCGTCCGGGTCAGGGGTGCGCTCGATGAGTCCCAGCCCCTCCAGCTCTCGCACCGTCCGGCTGATCTGGCCCTTGTCAGCCATGAGCGACTCCGCGAGCGCTGAGAGCGTGATGCGCTCGCGCCGCACGATGGTCGTGAAGACCTTGTAGGCGCCCGGCAGCATGCCCGGGCTCACACGGTTCGCGTTCTCGGTGATGATGCGCCGGAACCGGTTGATCAGCTCGCCGAACTCCGCCTCGAGGGCGCGCACCGCTTCGGTGCGCGCCGCTCGAGTCTCGTCGGAGGTCATCGTGAACGACCTTAGCGTCGGGACGCCTCGTCCGCCGTCTCGGCGCCCGCCTCGGCCGCCGGGTCGGCGGCGGATGCGGCATCCGACACGCTCTCGTCTGCGTCGGCAGGCGCAAGGGTCTCCATGGCCGCCGGGGCCGAGACGGTCGCGAGGTCGGCCTCGCTCGCCTGCACGCGCTCGCTCGTGGTCATGCGGGTGAGCGGCTTGTTGGGCAGGAAGATGATCGCGATGAGGCTGACGACCGCCAGCGGCACGGCGATCAGGAACGAGTGGGCGATGGCCTGGGCGTAGATGTCCTCGACGATCACGCGGATCGCCTCGGGCAGCGACGACACCTGGGGGATGGTGCCGGACTGGAGCTGCTCGCCGATGGCTGCGCCCTTCGCGCCGAGCGTCATGATCGCCGCGACGATGTCGTCCTTGCGCTCGGTGAACAGGTTGGTCGCCGAGGTCGCCAGGGCCGCACCCATCACCGAGACGCCGATCGTGCCGCCGAGGCTGCGGAAGAACGTGACGCCCGAGCTGGCGACGCCGATCTCCGACGGCTTCGACGTGTTCTGCACGATGAGCACGAGGTTCTGCATCGTCATGCCGACGCCCGCGCCCAGCAGGAACATGTACACCGAGACGAGCACGAAGTTCGTGTCGTAGTGGATCGTCGACAGCAGGTACGAGCCCGCGATCAGCAGCACGCCGCCCGCGATGAGGTAGGGCTTCCAGTGCCCGGTGCGGGTCACGAGACCGCCGATGACGATCGATGCCAGCAGAAGGCCGCCGATCATGGGGATCGTCATGAGGCCCGCCTCGGTCGGGGTCGCGCCGCGTGCCAGCTGCATGTACTGGCTGAGGAACACCGAGGTGCCGAACATCGCGATGCCGATGGAGATCGACGCGATGACGGCGAGGGTGAATGTGAGGTTGCGGAACATCGTGAGCGGCACGAGCGGCTCCTTGGAGCGCAGCTCGACGATGACGAACAGGATCGCCGCGAGCAGGGCGCCGCCGACCATGAGGACGGTCTCGGTGCTCCACCAGTCGTAGTCCTTGCCGGCGTTGGTGACCCAGATGAGCAGGAGCGAGACCGCTGTCGACAGCAGCACGATGCCGAAGTAGTCGATGCGCGCCTTCTTCTTGGGCCGCGGCGGGAGGTGCAGCGTGCGCTGCATCATGATGAGCGCGGCCACCGCGAACGGCAGCGCGATGAAGAAGTTCCAGCGCCAGTCGATCGTGTCGGTGATGAAGCCGCCGAGCAGCGGGCCGCCGACGGTCGCGACGGCCATCACGGCGCCGAACAGGCCCATGTACCGGCCGCGCTCCCGGGGGCTGATGATGTCGGCCATGATGACCTGGCTGAGCGCGGCGAGACCGCCGGCGCCGATGCCCTGCACGGCGCGGAACGCGATGAGCGTGCCCGGCTCCTGCGAGAACCCGGCGGCCGCGGTCGCGAGCACGAAGATCACGATGGCGATCTGGATGAGCACCTTGCGGTTGAAGAGGTCGGCGAGCTTACCCCAGATCGGCGTCGAGATCGCCGTGGTCAGCAGGGTCGCGGTGACGACCCAGGTGAAGGCCGCCTGGTCGCCGCCGAGGTCGTGGACGATCACCGGCAGCGAGGTCGACACGACGGTCGACGCCAGCATCGAGACGAACATGCCGAGCAGCAGGCCCGTGAGGGCCTGCAGCACCTGACGGTGCCGGCGCTTGTCGTCGGCGGCGGACCCGCTGCCGGCGGCTGGGGCGACGACGCTTCCGGTCGTCGGAGAGGAGGTGGCCATAGATGGTCCTTCGTGGAGAAGAGAGGGACGGCTGCGGCGGCGGTGACGCAGAGAGTGGTTGACGAACGTCAACAGTTGAGAAAGGTCAACGATACGCGCATCGTTGACGAACGTCAACTATCGGATCGCACGGGCCACGTGGTTCCCGCGAGGGGCGTCGGTGTCAGGCTGCGGCCGCGGCACGCTCGGCGGAGCGGATGACCGCCTCGACGCCGAGCGCGAAGAGCTCGCGGTCCTCGAGATCGAGCAGCTGCGCCGACACGGCGGCGATGTGCGGGTGCGTCCGCGGGTCGACGAGCAGCGGCCCCTCGAACCATGGGCTGGCGTCGTCGGCATCGATGCCCGCATGCTCCGCGCGGCTGCGTGCGACACCGGCGGCCGACGAGAGCACGTGCGTGGCCATGAGCGCGTAATGCTGCACGAGATCGTCGCCGGTGAGTCCGGCACGGGTGAACGCGTCGAGCATGAACTCGATGGCCTCGAGTTCGCCCGGACCGTGCGTCGTGAGCACGATCGCCTCCTGCCCGACAGCGGGGTAGCGGGCGAACAGCGAGAGCGTGGCTCCGGCCAGCTGGCGCAGCCGCTCGCGCCAGTCGTCCGGGTCCGCCGTCACCGCGGCGAGGCTGCGCAGCGTCAGCTCGTCGAGCAGGGCGCCCATGAGGTCGTCCTTGCTGCGGAAATGCCGGTAGATCGCGGTGGGATCGGTGCCGAGCTTCGCACCGAGGTCGCGGATCGACAGCGAGGCCGTGCCGGGGGCGGCGGCGAGCTCCAGGCCTGCGGCGACGATGGTCGCCCGGTCGAGGCGCTTGCCGCCCGATTTCTCGGTCGCCGCCGTGCGTGCCGCCATGATCCCGCCTCCGTTGCCGTCCCATCGTGCCACGCCGCGCGCTCCGCCTTCGGGAACAGGCGGCTGCGCGTCGAGCATAACGGTTCGATCAACACAACTGTCAACACCGTTGACAACGCGAATGACGCCGTTCTATCGTCAGTCGACCCGTTCGACGACGAAGGAGAAGCCCCGTGGGCATCGACGCCACCACCCGCGCTGAAGGCGCATTCGCCGACACCGTCTTCACCGGCGGCGCGCTGTTCACGTCCGACGCCGTGCCGGCCGGCAGTGCGCAGGCACTGACCGGGCACGCCGTCGCCGTGCGCGGCGGCCGCATCGTCGCCGTGTGCGCCGAGGACGAGGCATCCGCCCTCGTCGGCCCCGACACCATCGTCATCGAGCTGAACGGGGCGCTGCTGGCGCCCGGGTTCCAGGACGCGCACATCCACCCCGCGTCCGGCGGCGTCGAGCTGCTGCAGTGCAACCTCACCGACTCCGAGGACGCCGACGACACCGTCGCCCGCATCGCCCGCTACGCCGCCGAGAACCCCGAGATCGAGTGGATCGTCGGCGGCGGCTGGTCGATGGACCACTTCCCGGGCGGCGCGCCGGTGCGCGCCCTCCTCGACGCGATCGTGCCCGACCGCCCCGTGCTGCTCGCGAGCCGCGATCACCACTCCGCATGGGCCAACACCGCCGCCATGCGGATCGCGGGAGTGGATGCCGCCACCCCGGATCCGGTCGACGGACGCATCGAACGCGAGGCCGACGGCTTCCCGGCAGGCACCTTCCACGAGGGCGCCGCGGATCTGTTCGCACAGGTGCGTCCCGTCGTCTCGGACGATCTGACCTACGCGGGACTGCTCCGCGCGCAGGACGAGCTGCTGGCCCTGGGCATCACCGGCTGGCAGGACGCCCTCATCGGGAACTTCCCGGGCGTCGGCGGCGGACTCACCGCCTACCGCCGCGCGCTCGCCGAGGGCACCCTGAAGGCGCACGTCGTGGGCGCGCAGTGGTGGGAGCGGGCCGAAGGGGGCGAGCAGCTCGACGCCATGATCCGGCTGCGCGACGAGATCGCGGCCCTCGGGCACCCGGAGCGGTTCTCCGTCGGATCCATCAAGTTCATGGTCGACGGCGTCGCCGAGAACCAGACCGCGGCGATGCTCGAGCCCTACCGCGACACCCACGGGCACGATACGCACAACCACGGGCTCTCGTTCATCGCCCCCGAGAAGCTGCGCGAGTACGCCGTGGCGGCTGATGCCGCGGGGTTCCAGCTGCACTTCCACGCTCTGGGCGACCGGGCGGTGCGCGAGGCCCTCGACGCGCTGACCGAGGCCCGCAGGGTCAACGGCGACACCGACGGCCGCCACCACCTGGCCCACATCCAGGTGATCGCCGAGGCCGACGTGGCGCGCTTCGCCGCCGTGGATGCGGTCGCCAACATGCAGCCGCTGTGGGCATGCCACGAGGACCAGATGGACGAGCTGACGCTGCCGTTCCTCGCCGAGTCCGCCGCCGACCGGCAGTACCCGTTCGGCGACCTGCAGCGCGCCGGCGTGCGCCTGGCCGGCGGCAGCGACTGGCCTGTCTCGAGCGCCGACCCGATGGCCGGGGTGCACATGGCCGTCAACCGCGTCGCGCCGCTCCAGGACGCCGAGCCGCTGGCAGGCCCCGAGCAGTGCCTCGACCTGGCGACAGCGCTCGCCGCCTACACCTCCGGCACCGCGTTCGTGAACCACCGCGACCACGACACCGGCCTGGTGCGCGAGGGCTACCTCGCGAATCTCGTCGTCGTCGAGCCCAACCCGTTCGACGTGCCGGCCGACCAGCTGTACACGTGCCGCGTCGCGTCGACGTGGATCGACGGCGAACGCGTGTACGCCCGCACCGTGGAGACGGTGGATGCCGGGGGCCCGGCATCCGATCATCCCTGACATCCCCATCACCCCCTTCCCGAGTCGAGGAATCATGTCCATCACCCGACGCACCGCGCGCCGCCTGAGCGCCGCCGCGGGCATCGCCGTCGTCGGCGCGCTCGCCCTCGCGGCCTGCAGCGCCCCCGCCTCCGACGACGACGAGACCGCCGCGCCCCAGTGGGAGTACACCGCCCAGACCGCCGCGCCCTCGGGCGACATCGATGAGTTCACCTGGGTGAGCTATTCGGAGCCCTATTCGCTCGACTACGCGTACGCGTTCGACTACTCCGACAACCAGGTGCTGTCGAACGTCTGCGAATCGCTGCTGCGGCTCAATCCCGACTACACGCTCTCGCCGGGACTCGCCGAGGCGTACGACCACCCGACGCCCGAGACCTGGGTCTACACGATCCGGGACGGCGTGACGTTCCACGACGGCACCCCGCTCACCGCGGACGACGTCGTCGCGTCGATGAGCCGCCACCTCGACCCCGACGTGGGGTCGTCGTGGTACTCGGTGTACCAGAACGTGGCGTCGATCGAGAAGACCGGCGATCGCCAGGTCACGGTCACGATGACGCAGGCGGACTCGCAGTTCAACCTCGGCATGGGCGGCTCCGCCGGCGTCGTCGAGTCGGCCGCGACGCTCGCCGCGAAGGGCGCCGACTACGGCAACTCGACGGGCCTGGTCAACTGCACCGGTCCGTTCGAACTGACGGAGTGGAAGTCGGGGGAGTCCGTCACGCTCAAGCGGTACGACGGCTACTGGGACGAATCGCTGCGCGCGAAGGCGGGCGAGGTGAAGATCCTCTTCATGACGGACTCCAACGCGCGCGTCAACGCGCTGAAGTCCGGCGAGGTCGACGGCGGCTGGATGATC
>NZ_JBQCIP010000084.1:0-26646 GCF_051953575.1 Microbacterium sp. | reverse complement strand
TCCTGCGCGACGCCGAAGTTCTTCGCCAGCACCTCCGGCGGCGTGTGCGCGAACCAGTCGGTCAGCAGGAGCGTGTTCGACTCCGACTGGTCGCCGTCGTCGAAGGCGAGGACGAACTCCGCTCCGTCGGGCCCGAGGCCTTGCAGCGAGTGCGGGGTGCCGGCCGGGAAGAACCACAGGTCGCCCTCTTCCACGTCCTCGACGGCGGGCAGCCCGGAGCGGCCGAGCGTGGTGACACGAGCCCTGCCTCGGGTCATGACCGCCCACTCGGCCGTCTGGTGCCAGTGCAGCTCCCGGATGCCGCCGGGCTCGAGGTACATGTTCACCCCCGCGATCTCGTCGGAGATGTGGAAGTCCTGCTTCGTGAGCTCGCGCGCCCAGCCGCCGCGCTGCACCCGCCGCGGCGAGATGTTGAACGACGACCAGAAGAACGGCTGAGTGCTGATGTCGGTCGCCGGCGCGTGGATCTGATCGGGGAACTGCGACGCGATCGCGTCGTTCCGGGGACCGGTCATCGTGCTGCTCTGCGGAAGGTCGGCGATGTTGATCTCGCCCTCCTGCGGGAGGTCGGGGTCGCCGAGCACGGGCACCTCGTGCCCGACGGGGATGTTCTCGGACGCGGTCATGGCGTTCTCCTTCGGGATGTTCCGGACCTTGCCTCCGAGTCTGTCCATCCCACCGGCATCACGGCCCAGATGCCTGACGGAACCGCTTTCGACTCTCGTCGCATCCCGCAGCGTCCCGGCTCGATGCCGCGAGCAGAGACTCTGGACAAACGTAGGACTTCGCATGCTGCCGCCGTCGTTAGCGTGAGATGACTCCGCCGACCAGCGCGGAGGACCACCGCAGTATCCGGGCACGACCCGGCCGACACACAACCTGGAGCTCCTCATGCCTTTTGTGACCACGGATGACGGCACTGAGATCTACTACAAGGACTGGGGTCCCCGTGACGCCCAGCCCATCGTGTTCCACCACGGCTGGCCCCTCTCGGCGGACGACTGGGACGCCCAGATGCTCTACTTCCTCGGCAAGGGCTTCCGCGTCGTCGCGAGCGACCGCCGCGGGCACGGCCGCTCGTCGCAGACCGGCGTCGGGCACGACATGGACCACTACGCGAGCGACGTCAGCGCGGTGGTCGAGCACCTCGACCTGCGCAACGCGATCCACATCGGCCACTCGACCGGCGGCGGTCAGGTCGCCCGCTACGTCGCGAAGTACGGTGAGCCCCAGGGCCGCGTCGCGAAGGCGGTCCTCGTCGCCGCCGTCCCGCCGCTCATGCTGAAGACCGAGAACAACCCCGAGGGCACCCCGCTCGAGGTCTTCGACGGCTTCCGTGCCGCCCTGGCCGCGAACCGCGCGGACTTCTTCCAGGCGGTCGCATCCGGACCGTTCTACGGCTTCAACCGGCCGGGCGCGACCGTGTCGGAGCCCACCGTCGCCAACTGGTGGCGCCAGGGCATGATGGGCAGCGCGCTCGCCCACTACGAAGGCATCAAGGCGTTCTCCGAGACCGATCAGACCGAGGACCTCAAGGCCATCACGGTGCCCGTCCTCGTCCTGCAGGGCGACGACGACCAGATCGTTCCCTACAAGGATGCCGCGATCAAGCAGGCGGAGCTTCTGCCCAACGCGACGCTCAAGATCTACGAGGGCTTCCCGCACGGGATGCTGACCACGCACGCCGAGGTTCTGAACCCCGACATCCTGGCGTTCATCCAGCAGTAACGCCATCCACGACGCCGAGGCGGCGCGGTCGAGAGCCTCGAGCGCGCCGCCTCTCGCGTAGGTGCTCCTCACACCCCGCTCGGAATCTCTTCGGGGATAGTGTCGTATTCGAGCGTCGCCGTTCGTGGATGAGGTGTGCGACCCGTCCGGGTCGCTGCGACCGAGGAGCCACGACCTGGCTCCCGTCCCGATGTGAGGAGACGACAGTGACCAAGTACCTGATCGCGTTCAACGACGAGTGGGTGCCTCAGCACACGCCCGACGAGCTGATCCGCAAGAGCGAAGCCTCGCGGGCAGTGCTCGACGATATGAAAGAAGCCGGCGTCTTCGTCTACGCGGACGGCGGGATCGACGCCTCGACCGTGCTCTGCAACGTGGTGAGCAAGGACGGCGAGCCCGTGTTCACCGACGGGCCGTTCGTCGAGAGCAAGGAGCACCTCGGCGGGTTCACGGTGATCGAGGCCGCCGACGACGAGGCGGCGCGGTACTGGGCGGGTCGCCTCGCGGTCTCGCTGGACTGGCCGCAGGAGGTGCACCGGTTTCCCGCCGATGTCGCCGAGATCATCGAGCGGCAGACACCCGGACGTGACTGATCGGGCCCGGCCGGCGGCATCCCACCACCACCCGTGACCGGCACCGGCGTCGAAGAGGCGATCGCCCGCGCCCACCGTGAGGAGTGGGCGCGGGTGGTCGCCGGGCTCGCGCGGCGGTTCGGCGATCTCGATCTCGCGGAGGATGCCGCGGCCGACGCGTACGTCGCCGCGCTGGAACGCTGGACGCGCGACGGCGTGCCTCCCAACCCCGGCGCCTGGCTCACCACCACCGCGACGCGCAAGGCGATCGACCGCGTGCGTCGCGAGGCGCTCCGAGCGGGCAAGTACAAGGCGGCCCAGATGCTGTCGGACGACACCCCTCCCGAACCGACCGGACCCGTCGAGGACGACCGGCTGCGGCTCGTCTTCACGTGCTGCCACCCCGCGCTCGCCACGGACGCCCGCGTCGCGCTGACGCTGCGCCTGCTCGGCGGTCTCACGGTCGCCGAGATCGCCCGCGCCTTCTTCGTGCCCGAGACAACGATGGCCCGGCGGATCACCCGCGCCAAGGCGAAGATCAAGACCGCGGGCATCCCGTACCGGGTGCCGTCGGAGACCGACATCCGGGAACGGCTCGGCGGCGTGCTCGCGGTCGTCTACCTCATCTTCAACGAGGGCTACCTCGCCACGACCGGGGGCGACCCGCTGCGCGCCGACCTGAGCGACGAGGCGATCCGCCTCGGGCGGCTGCTGCGCACGCTGCTGCCGGACGAGGGCGAGGTCACCGGTCTGCTCGCCCTCATGCTGCTCGCCGACGCGCGCCGCGCTGCCCGCGTGTCGCGCACCGGCGAGCTCGTGACCCTCGGCGAGCAGGATCGCAGCGCCTGGGACCGCGCGCTGATCGCCGAGGGCCATGCCCTCGTGCGCGAGCGGATGGCCGTGGTCGCCGCGGGCGGCGCCCCGCCGGGGCGGTACCAGCTGCTGGCCGCGATCAACGCCGTGCACACCGCCGCGCCCTCGGCGGGCGACACTGACTGGTCGCAGATCGTCGCCCTCTACGACCGGCTGGTCCGGCTCGACCCGTCCGCGATCGTGCGGCTCAACCGGGCGATCGCCGTCGCCGAGGTCGACGGCCCGGACGTCGCGCTCGCCGAGATCGACCGCCTCGGCGAGGCGCTCGACGGCTATCACGCGTACCACGCGACGCGCGCCGACCTGCTGCGGCGGGTCGGTCGCAGTGCGGACTCGCGGCAGGCGTACGACCGCGCTCTCCAACTCGTCGACAATCCCGCGGAGCGCGCGTACCTGACCCGTCGGCGCGATCAGCTCGTGTGACCGCCCAACGGATGAGAGAAGCGGATGCCGCAGCCCGCGGCATCCGCTTTCCTCACCGTGTGCGGGTCAGAGCACGACCAGGAAGCCCAGCGCCGCGCTCGCGATCGACAGCACAGCGAGCACGATCGACGGGGTCGCGTTCTCCTTGCGGCGGACGTGGACGACGATCGCACCGATCATGACGACGGCCAGCGCCGTCGCGGCGATCGGGGTGAGGATCGGGGCGATGCCGGTCAGGAGCGGCAGGATCAGGCCGATGCCGCCGACGACCTCGGCGGCCCCGATGAGCTTCACGGTGGGGTCGGCGAAGTCGTCAGCCCAGCCCATGCCGCTCGCGACGAGCGCGGTGCGCGGACGGGCGACCTTCATCGAGCCGGCCATGATGAAGGCGAGCGCGAGGACTCCGTTGAGGATCCAGAGGGCGATGGTCATGCGGTTCTCCAGGCAGTGATCGTGGGGTCTGTTACTGTTTGTAAGCAACCACATGATGCGTCATCTTCGGAGGGCGTACAAAAGGCACACGCATGTAAGCAGGTGACACGCGATGACGAACACACTGACGGTGCAGGTGGGCGACCCCGCCCCGACGGGCTACGAGCGCTCCTGCGAGGGCACGGCGCCCGGCTCCGATCACGGCCGTGCCATCCGCGACGTCCTCGACCGCATCGGCGACAAGTGGTCGCTGCTGGTCGTCGGCACTCTGCGGGGCGAGCGGCTGCGGTTCACCGAGCTGCAGCGGCACATCCCCGGCATCTCGCAGCGCATGCTCACCCTGACGCTGCGCCAGCTCGAGCGCGACGGCCTGATCACGCGCACCGTGCACGCCGAGGTGCCGCCTCGCGTCGAGTACGAGCTGACCGCGCTCGGCGGCACCCTCGTGCAGCTCGCCATGGCGCTCGCCGACTGGGCGATCGAGAACCACCCGCGCATCGAGGACTCCCGGGCCGCATACGACGCCGCCCACGCGCGCTGACCGCGCGGTGTCGGCCGTCCGCGCCATGATGGGCGGATGGACGCTTCGTCTCGTTCCTCGCTCAGCGCAAGCGCCTCGACCATACGCGCCGAGCGGCTCCGGTCGCATCGCCTGATCGCCCCCGCCCGCACCGTCGCCGAGGCGGCGCGGCACATGCTCGCGACGCAGGCGCAGGAGTTCTGGGGCGGCCGATGGGCGGTGGCCCAGCGCACGCAAGGAGCGCCGACGCTGCGCGACGTCGATGCGGCGTTCGACCGCGGCGAGATCGTGCGGTCGTGGACGATGCGCGGCACCATCCACCTCATCCCTGCCGAAGATCTCGCGTGGGTGCTGTCGCTGACCGCCGAGCGGCAGCAGCGCCAGATGGCGGGAGTGCGGCGCACCGAGGCCATCGACGACGCGGAGCTCGACCGTGCCGAGGCGGCCACACGCGCGGCGCTCGCCGGCGGCAACCGGCTGACCCGCAAGGAGCTCGCCGAGGTGTGGGAGCTCGCGGGCGTCTCGACGGCGAAGCAGCGCGGCTATCACCTGCTCGTGGCGATGTCGCTGCGCGGTGTGGTGTGCCAAGGGCCGGTCGTGCCGCGCACCGAGGGGCCGACCCGCGAGCAGTACCTCGTGCTCACCGAGGAGTGGATCCGTGACCCCGTGACCCCGGCCGACCCGCTCGCCGAGCTGTTCGTGCGCTACATCGCCGCCCACGGACCGGCCGGGGTGCGCGACTTCGCGTGGTGGACGAGTCTGCCGCTCGGTGTCTCGCGGCAGGCGGCCGAGGCGGCATCCGATCGGCTGAAGATCGTCGCCGCCGACCCCGAGCCGGTGTACCTCGTGGACGGCCCGGCACCCCGGCGATCGGCGTCGGCACCCGAGGTCGTCGCGCTGCCGCCGTTCGAGGAGTACTACATCTCGTACGCCGACCGCACGGTGCCGTGTGCGCCCGAGTTCCTCGCCGCCATCGGTCCCAGTATGAACGGCATCGTGCGGCCGATCATCGTCGCCCGCGGCGAGATCGTCGGCGTGTGGACCCACTCGGTCGCCGTCGGCCGGCACGCCGACGACCCGATCCCCGAGCTGTTCTCTCCCGAGGCGGCGACGGAGGCCGAGGTGGCGGCAGCCCTCGACCGCTACCGGGCGTTCATCACCGCCTGAACGATCTCATGCGTGGCGGTCGAGGAAGTCGTACACCTCGTTGTCGTCCACACCGGGGAAGGCGCCACGGGGGAGCGGCGAGAACATCTGCATGTGCACGCGCGCGCTCGGCCAGGCCTTGCCGGCCCAGCGCCCGGCGACGTCCGAGGCCGCGCGGCGGCAGCACGACTCGTCCGGGCACGTCGAGGTCGCCCGCTTCTGCGTCTCGCGGCCGCGGAACCAGCGGGCGTCGTCGAACGGCACCCCGACCGTGATCGAGAACTCGCCGGCCGAGGTCGAGCCTGTCTGCGTCGAGCACCAGAACGTCCCCGCAGGCGTGTCGGTGTACTGGTAGTGCTCAGTGGTGCGGTTCTGCTCGTCGAAGGCCGCGCGGGCCGAGAACTTGCGGCACGCCATCTGCCCGTCCACCGCGCCGGTCACGTCCATCGGCAGCGGCAGGTCGTCGTTCTCGTACACGCGTGAGATCGCGCCCGACCCGTCGACGCGCAGGAAGTGCAGCTTGATGCCGAGGTGGTGGGTGGCGAGGTTCGTCAACCGCATGCCGGCTGCCTCGTGCGTGACGCCGAACGCGTCACGGAAGTCCTCCACCGCGAGGTTGCGGTCCTTCTTCGCCTGCTGCAGGAACGCGACCGAAGCCGTCTCGGGCATGAGGCAGCACGCGGCGTAGTAGTTGATCTCCAGCCGCTGCTGCAGGAAGTCGGCGTAGTCGGTCGGGCGCTCGTGACCGAGAAGGCGATGGGCCATCGCCTGCAGCGCCATCGAGCGCAGGCCGTGACCGCCGGGGATGGATGCCGGCGGCAGATAGATGCGGCCGTGCTCCAGGTCGGTGACCGACCGGGTGGAGTGGGGGAGGTCGTTGACGTAGATGAGCTCGAAGCCGAGCTTCTCGGCCATGATGCTGACGGTGCGGTGCGTGAGCGCGCCCGAGACGTGCCCGGCGGCCTTGAGCTGCTTCTCGGCGAGCTTCTCGATGTCGGGCAGGTAGTTGTCGCGTGCGCGCATCATGAGCCGCAGCTCGGTGTTCGCGCGCCGTGCCTCTTCGGGGGTGGCGATGGCCTCGCGCTCGCGGCGCTGCAGCTCGCGGTGCAGCCCCAGGATCGACTCGATCGTCTCGTCGCTCATGCCCTTGGTGACCTTGACCGGGGCGACGCCGAGCTGGCGGAACACGGAGCTCGACTGCGCGCGCTCCAGCTCGATCTCCAGAGCGGCCCGGCGGTTCGGCGGCTCGGCCGACAGCAGGTCGGCGACCTCGACGCCGGTGACCGACGCGATGGCCTGCAGCAGCGACAGCTTGGGCTCCCGCTTGCCGTTCTCGATGAGGCTCAGCTGGCTGCCGGCGACCCCGACGAGGGCGCCCAGCTCGTCGAGCGTGTAGCCGTGGGCGAGGCGCTGATGACGGACGCGGTGGCCCAGGGTCGTGAGTTCGAGCGACGTCGGCGGCATTCCTTGATGATAGCGAAAGAATCGCAACTCTTGACGCATCAAATCGTGCGAAGAGGCATCCATCACGCCTGAAAGTAGAGGAAGAGCACGAATCTGCACCGTCGACAATCAACGAGGAGCGACACCATGGCCCTTGCCGACATCTTCACCCGAACCGAAGGCTCCACCCCTGCGACCACCGGGGCGGCTCGTGCGACCGTCACCGGGACGTACGGCGAGATGCCGACCGTCGCGGGCGAGGGCATGGCTGCTCTGCGCGAGTGGGTCGACGAGATCGCGGCGCTGACGAAGCCCGCCCGCATCCACTGGGTCGACGGCTCGCGCGCCGAGAACGACACGCTGCTGCGCGAGCAGGTCGAAGAGGGCAAGCTCATCAAGCTCAACCCCGAGTGGCGGCCGGGCTCGTACCTCGCCCGCTCGCACCCGAGCGACGTCGCCCGCACCGAGGGCCGCACCTTCATCGCCTCCGAGCGCGAAGAGGACGCCGGCCCCACCAACAACTGGGTCGCGCCCGACGAGATCCGTGCCACGATCACGCCCCTGTTCGACGGCTCGATGAAGGGCCGCACCATGTACGTCGTGCCGTTCTCGATGGGTCCGGTCGGAGGGCCGCTGTCGCACATCGGCGTGCAGATCACCGACAGCGCCTACGCGGTCACCTCGATCGGCATCATGACGCGCGTCGGCACCGACGTGCTGCGCGAGATCGCCGGCGGCGCCCCGTGGGTCAAGACGGTCCACTCCGTCGGCGCGCCGCTGCAGCCCGGCCAGCAGGACGTCGCTTGGCCGTGCAACGACGAGAAGTACATCGTTCACTTCCCCGAGACGCTCGAGGTGTGGTCGTACGGCTCGGGCTACGGCGGCAACGCGATCCTCGCCAAGAAGTGCTTCGCGCTGCGCATCGCCTCGGTGATCGGCCGCAACGAGGGGTGGCTCGCCGAGCACATGCTGCTCATCCGCGTGATCGACCCGGCCGGCCGTGCCTACCACCTCGCCGCCGCGTTCCCGTCGGCATGCGGCAAGACGAACCTCGCCATGCTGCGCCCGACGATCCCCGGCTGGCGCGTCGAGACCCTCGGCGATGACATCGCGTGGCTGCGCCCCGGCGAGGACGGCCGCCTGTGGGCGATCAACCCCGAGGCCGGCTTCTTCGGCGTCGCGCCCGGCACCGGCGAGTCGACCAACGTCACCGCGGTCGAGACGCTGTGGGGCAACACGATCTTCACGAACGTCGCCCTGCGTCCCGACGGCGACGTGTGGTGGGAGGGTCTGACCGACGAAGCGCCGGCCGAGCTCATCGACTGGGAGGGCAACCCCTGGACGCCGGCATCCGGTCGCCCCGCCGCCCACCCGAACTCGCGCTTCACCGTCGCCGCGGCGCAGTGCCCGCAGATCGCCGACGACTGGGACGCCCCGCAGGGCGTGCCGCTGGACGCGATCCTGTTCGGCGGCCGCCGCGCCACCAATGTGCCGCTCGTCGTCGAGGCCACCGACTGGACGCACGGCGTCTTCATGGGCTCGAACGTGTCGTCCGAGCGCACCGCCGCCGCCGAGGGCACCGTCGGCGAGCTGCGCCGCGACCCGTTCGCCATGCTGCCGTTCTGCGGCTACAACATGGCGGACTACTTCGGCCACTGGCTGAAGGTCGGGCAGCAGCTGCGCTTCGACCGCGCGCCGCGCGTGTTCCAGGTCAACTGGTTCCGCAAGGGCACCGACGGCCGGTTCCTGTGGCCCGGCTTCGGCGACAACTCGCGCGTCATCGACTGGATCATCCGCCGCATCGAGGGCGAGGTGGGCGCTGTCGACAGCCCCATCGGCCGTCTTCCGCACACTGAGGATCTCGATCTCGACGGCATCGAGGTGCCGCAGGCCGACCTCGACGAGCTCTTCGCCGTCGACCCGCAGCTGTGGCTGCAGGAGGCCGACCTGACCGAGGAGTTCTACCGCACCTTCGAGGGCCGCGTCCCGGCGCCGCTGTGGGCCGAGCTCGCAGCGCTGCGCTACCGTCTGCAGCGCGCCTGACCTCGGGGGAGCGGATGCCCCGGCCTCACCTGTGCGGTGGCCGGGGCATCCGCTTCTTCTGAACGGTGCTCAGACCAGCAGCTGGTGCTTCGCCAGGTCGCGGTACAGCGGCGTCGTCTGCACGAGCTCGGAGTGCGTGCCCTGGCCGACGACCCGGCCGTGGTCCATGACGACGATGTGGTCGCTGTCGACGACCGTCGACAGGCGGTGGGCGATCACGATGAGCGTGCGACCCGCGGCGACCGCGTCGATGGCGTCGCGCATGCGCTGCTCGTTGAGGCCGTCGAGCGATGACGTGGACTCGTCGAGCAGCAGGATGGGCGGCGCGGCCAGCAGCGCCCGGGCGATCGCGAGGCGCTGACGCTCGCCGCCCGACAGCATCACGCCCGATTCGCCGACCGGCGCGTCGATGCCCAGCGGGTTGCGGTCCAGCACCTCGCCGAGGTTGACGGCGCGCAGCACCTCTTCGCACTCGGCATCGGTGGCCGCGGGAGACGCCAGGCGCAGGTTGTCGCCGATCGTGCCGGCGAGGGTCGGGGCGTCCTGCTCGACATAGCCGAGCTGGGCGCGCAGCGCGTCGCGGTCGAGCGTGCGCACGTCGTCGCCGCCCAGCAGGATCGCTCCGCCGGTCGGGTCGTAGAAGCGCTCGATGAGCGCGAGGGTCGTGCTCTTGCCGGCGCCCGAGGGGCCGACGAGCGCGACGCGGGCCCCGCGTGGCACGGTGAACGAGACGCCGCGCAGCACGTCGGCGTCGGAATCGAGGGATGCCGCGGCCTCCGGCTGCCCGTCGGCGGCCGCGCCGTCGCCCAGGGCGATGACCGAGGTGTCGACGTGGGCGCTCTCCAGCACGGCCAACGCCTCGGACTCCGCCTTGCGGCGGGCGGCGACGACGTTCTCGGGGTACCGGAAGCGCACGTCGCGGAACTCGATGGCCGCGGCGGAGTCGCCCGGCGTGACGGCATCCGACTCCCGCACGCGTGCCGCGATCGCGGCGTCGTCCTGCGCCTCGGCGGGCAGATCGAGCACCTCCTGGATGCGGCCGAGCGCGCCCAGTGCCTGGTTGACCGACGTGATGGCGCCGAAGAACGAGCCGAGCGGAGCGATCAGCATGAAGAGGAACATGATGAACGTCACGAGGCTCGCGATCGTCAGGGCGCCGGTGGCGACGCGGAAGCCGCCCAGGCCGATGACCACCAGCAGCGACACCTGCAGGGCGATGCCTGCGATCGGCACCACGAGCGCCGACACCTTCGCGATGCGCACGCCCACCTCGAACGCGCCGGTGGCCTGCGCGGTGACCGTCGTGATCTCGCGGTCGGTCGCCCCCGACGCCCGGACGGTGCGGATCGACCCGACGGCGCGCTCGACGCCCGAGGCGAGTTCGCCCACCTTCTCCTGCTGCTCGGTCGACGCGGTGCGGATGCGGCCGCTCAGGGTGACGACGCCGACGACCGAGATACCGATCACGAGCACGATGATGCCGAGCAGCAGCGGATCGATGATGGCCATCGCGATCAGCGCGCCGGCGAACAGCAGCGCGTTGCCGATCGAGTCGGCGAGGCCCTGGGTGAGGGCGGCGTAGAGGAGCGTGGTGTCGCTGCCGACACGGGAGACGAGGTCGCCGGTGCGGCGCGCGTCGAACTCGCTGATCGGCAGGTGCAGGATGCGGGCGATGAGCCGACGCCGGCTGGAGTACACGACCGCCGTGCCGGTGCGCTGCAGCAGGTAGTGCTGATAGCCCGAGATGAGCGACCCGAGGATGACGAAGGCGACGAGCGCCCACACCAGCAGCCCCAGATCGAGGTTGTTCTCGACGCGCGTGATCACCTGGCCGACCAGCAGCGGCTGCACGAGCGATGCGCCGGCGCTCAGGATGCTGAGCACGATCACGACGGCGATCGTCGCCTTGTGCTCGAACAGGTAGGGGAGGAGCTGACGGAACGTGGCCCGCGGGCCTTCCTGCGTGCCGCGTCGGGAGCGGCCGCGTCCGCGGGGGGCGGGGCGCTCCGAGCCGGCTGGGGCAGGGGCTTCGTCGAGTTCGGCGGAGGGCATGCGGGTACCTCGTTCGTGAAGGGGGCAGAAGAAACGCTACGCCTCCTCGGTGACGCCGCCTGACGCCGCGGCCGAACACACGGCGAACCTTCAGTCTGACGAAAGGTTTGCAGTGGCTCGACGGGCGCCCGGCGATGTCGGGGTGCGGCGCTAGGGTGGTCCGGTGCCTGCCCCCGTGATCTCAGCGTCGAACCTCGCCAAGGCCTACAAGGTCAAAGGCAAGCCCGACTTCGTCGCCGTCGACGGCCTCTCGTTCGAGGTGGCGCCCGGCGAGTCCTTCGGGTTGCTCGGACCGAACGGCGCCGGCAAGTCGACCACCATGAAGATGATCGGCGCGGTCTCGACGCGCTCGGGCGGAGACCTGTCGATCCTCGGTCTCGACCCCGACCGCTACGGGCCCGAGATCCGCTCGCGCCTGGGTGTGGTGCCGCAGCAGGACAACCTCGACGGCGAGCTCAACGCGCGCGAGAACCTCTACATCTACGGCCGCTACTTCGGCCTGCCCGCGAAGGTCTGCCACCAGAAGGCCGACGAGCTGCTCGCCTTCGCGCAGCTCGACGACAAGGCGAAGAGCAAGGTCGACGCCCTCTCGGGCGGCATGAAGCGCCGGCTGACGATCGCGCGCGGCCTCATCAACGACCCGCGCATCCTGCTGCTCGACGAGCCGACGACGGGCCTCGACCCGCAGGCGCGCCACGTGCTCTGGGACCGGCTGTTCCGCCTGAAGGAGCGCGGCACGACCCTCGTCCTCACGACGCACTACATGGACGAGGCCGAGCAGCTCTGCGACCGGCTCATCGTGGTCGACAAGGGCCGCATCATGGCCGAGGGCACTCCGGCGTCGCTCATCCGCGAGCACTCCAGCCGCGAGGTGCTCGAGGTGCGCTTCGGCTCCGACCGCAACCAGCAGGTCGCGCCCCAGCTCGAGGGCATCGGCGACCGCGTCGAGGTGCTGCCCGACCGCATCCTCGTCTACGCCCACAACGGGGAGGCGGCGCTCGAAGCCGTCACCCACCGCGGGCTGACCCCGCTGACGTCGCTCGTGCGCCGGTCGAGCCTCGAAGACGTGTTCCTTCGTCTGACCGGAAGGTCGCTGATCGAATGAGCGAGCGACCCGAAGGCGAAGGGATGCCGGCGGCCGCTGCCGCGGGGGCGACCGCGGCGCAGCCGACGACCGAAGAGCTGCGCGCCGAGGCGATGGAGTGGGGTCGCCGGCCGCGCGGGCTCGGCACGTGGTACGTGACGGAGCACATGGTCCGTGCCATGCGGGCCTACGGCTGGACGATCGTGGTCGGCGCGCTGGGGCAGCCGATCCTGTACCTCCTCGGCCTCGCAGTCGGCCTGGCCGCGCTCATCGGCGCGCCGATCCAGGACGGCGACCAGACCGTCCCGTACCTGGTGTTCGTCGCCCCGGCCCTGCTCATGACGGCCGCGATCTCGGTGGCGACGGAGGAGTTCTCGTTCCCGGTCGTGGCCGGGTTCAAATGGCGGCGCTACTTCTACGGCTTCAGCGCCTCGCCACTGTCGCCCGGGCAGATCTCCGGCGGGGTCGTCATGGGCGCCGCGGCCCGCATGTTCGTGGTCGTCGTCGCCTACTACGCGCTCATCTGGATCTTCGGCGCGGTGCCGCACCCGGCGACCGGCTGGCTCATGATCCCGATCGGCCTGCTCGCGGGGCTGTCGTTCGGGGTTCCGTACATGGCGTACGCCGCCTCGATCACCGAGGACAAGGGGCAGTTCGCGCTCGTGCAGCGGTTCATCTTCATGCCGATGTTCCTGTTCTCGGGCACCTTCTATCCGCTCGACACGCTGCCGCTGTGGCTGCAGTGGATCGGCTGGGTCTCGCCGCTGTGGCACGCCTCCGAGCTCGGCCGCATCGTCAGCTACGGCAAGCCCGCCGACCCGTTCGCCGTGCTCGTGCACGTCGTGTTCCTGCTCGTGCTCGCCGGCGGCGGCTACCTCCTGGCGCGGCGGATCTTCCAGAGGAGGCTCGGCGAATGACCGTCCTGACCGAGGTTCCGGTCCGCTCCGGCGGCGTCCGCGCGCTGTGGGCGGGCAACCCCCAGGCCGTCGTGCAGCGCGGGCTCATCGCGGCGCGCTCGTCGAGCTGGGCCGTCGTGCTGTCTGGCTTCTTCGAGCCGGTGTTCTACCTGCTGTCGATGGGCATCGGCATGGGCGCGCTGATCGGCGACGTCACGACGTCGGGCGGTGTCGAGGTGAGCTACGCGGCCTTCATCGCGCCCGCGCTGCTCGCGACGTCGGCGATGAACGGCGCGATCTACGACTCCACGTGGAACGTCTTCTTCAAGCTCAACTACGGCAAGCTCTACGAGGGGATGCTGGCGACCTCGCTCGGGCCCCTCGACGTGGCCCTCGGCGAGATCCTGTACGCGCTGCTGCGGGGGCTGCTCTACGCGACCGGGTTCATGGTCATCATGCAGGTGCTGGGCCTCAACCTGTCGTGGACGGCGATCCTCGCGATCCCCGCCGTGCTGCTCATCGCGTTCGGCTTTGCGAGCCTGGGAATGGCCGTCACGAGCTACATGAAGACCTTCCAGCAGATGGACTGGATCAACTTCGTGCTGCTGCCGATGTTCCTCTTCTCGGCGACGCTGTTCCCGATCACCGCATACCCCGAGTGGATCCAGGGCGTGATCATGGCCTTCCCGCTCTGGCACGGCGTCGAGCTCGTGCGGGGCCTCACGACCGGCATCCTCACCCCCGACATGTGGTGGCACGTGCTCTACTATGTGGTCATGGTCGCCGTCGGTGTCGTGTTCACGACGAAGCGCCTGCGCGCGCTCTTCCTGGACTGACCCGAGTGCGACGAAGGGGATGCCGCGGCCGAGAGGCTGCGGCATCCCTTTTGCGGCATCCTGACACTGTTCTGAACGCGTTCAGTTCTGCTAGCTTCAGGGCATGCGCAGGAGAAACCGCCAAGGTCGACGCGGGTCGGCCCCGATCTTCGTCAGCATCCGCATCGAGGCGCCGCTGGAACGGGTGTGGCGGCTCACCCAAGACCCGGCCGCGCACGTCCGGTGGGACGCCCGGTTCAGCGCGATCACGCCGGTCGAGACCTTCGCAGGCGGTGGCTACCGGTTCCGGTACGAGCGGCGGATCCCGGGCCACACGATCGTCGGGTCCGGAGCGACGATCGGGGAGCGCGTGCGTGCCGACGGCACCCGCACCTCGGCGCTGCGATTCGGCACGGACGATCCGCTGTCACCGCTCGGCGACGGCCGCGGGTACTGGAGGTATGCGCCCGACGGGGACGCCGTGGTGTTCTCGACCGGCTACGACTACGAGCCCGCGTGGGGACGGGTGCTCGACGGGCTGGTGCGTCCGGCCCTGGGGTGGCTCACCGCGTGGAGCTTCGACCGGCTGCGACTGTGGGCAGAAGCGGACTGTCCGCCTGAGCGATGGACGCTCATCACGGCACTGCAGCCGTGGCGTTCCGGGCGCCCGCGGGCGGCCCGCTGCGCCCGCCGCGCGCCGCGCGGGCACGCGATGAGCGATGCGCCCGCCACCCTGTCGACCCTGGTGGCGCCATGAACACGACGTACGTCCAGCACGCGACGTCGATGTTCGCCGCGGCGATGGGGGAGGAGTTCAGGCGGCTGCATCCGATGCTGCAGCGCCGGTTCGGGGTCGGTCTCGCCGGCGGATACGCCTGCGTGGGAACCGGTGTCATGACGCGCATCCGCCGCGGTCCGTGGTGGACGGTGCCATTTCTGCAGATCGGGAGGTTCCGCAACATCCTCGTCCCCGACGTCGGCACAGGGATCCCGTTCGTCATCGAGAACTACCCATATCGCGACCCGTACGGCCGGGAGACGGTGACCTTCGTCCGGGAGTTCCGGATGCCTCGTCGCCGCCACCGGTTCGACGCGACGATGGTGCTGGTCGACGGCCGCATCGTCGACTACCTGGGGACGCACCAGCATCTCGCGGTCGATCTCTCGCTGAGCACGGACGACGACGGCGGACTGGTGCTGCGGTCCGACGCGCAGCGGTTCTACGCGGGGCCCGCGGGGTTCCGCTTCCCCATGCTGTTCAGCGGCCGCGCGCTGCTGCGGGAGTCGTACGACGATGCGGCCGGGGTGTTCCGCATCCGCCTCGAGGTGCGCAACCGCGTGTTCGGCTTCCTCTTCGGCTACGAGGGCGCCTTCCGCTGCGACTTCGTCGACGCCGACGATGCGCCGCAGCGGCTGAAGCCCGTCCGCCACGAGGTGCGCACCTGAGACGGGCCGCGCGGAGGCTTCTGCTGGGCCCGGGAACGGGCAGGGCCGGCCGCGCCTGACGCGCGACCGGCCCCACGAGTGACCGACTGGCTACAGCGATCCGGTCGCTCCGACGCCGAGGTCGGCGTTGTAGTCGACGTCCTTCGTCTCGGGGCTGAGCAGCAGCGCGATGAAGGTGAGCACGCTCATCGCCGACAGGTAGACGCCGACGAGGGCCGGGCTGCCGCCGGCGGCGGCCCACAGGGCCACCGCGACGATCGGCGCCAGCGCCGCACCGAGGATCGACGACACGTTGTACGAGATCGCCGAGCCCGAGTACCGCACATTGGTCGGGAACAGCTCGGGCAGGATCGCACCCATCGGCCCGAACGTCGCCCCCATGAGCATGAACCCGAACACGAGGAACGCCTGCACGAGCGCTCCGGTGAACTTCGGGTCGAGCTGCGGCAGCAGGAACAGGTTGAACGACAGGCCGAACACGATGATGACGCCCGTCACCCACAGCAGCAGGCGGCGGCGGCCCACGGCATCCGCGATCGGTCCCGACAGCAGCGTGAAGATGCCGAAGAACACCACGCCGATGATCTGCATGAGCACGAAGTCGGTGTAGCCGAAGCCGAGGCCGGGGACGTACGTCGCGGCGTCGAACGGGGTGCCCGCTGCCTCGGCGGCCGCCTGGGCGCCCTCGAGCGTCGCCTTCGTGCCGTACGCGAGCGTGAAGTTCGTCATCAGGTAGAACAGCACGTACGTCGCGAGCATGATGAACGTGCCGAGGATCAGGTGCCACCAGTGGTGGCGGATGACGGTGCCGAGCGGGAACTTGCGGATCGCGCCCTTCTCCTCCGCCTTGACGAACGTCTCGGACTCGACGAGGCGCAGGCGCACCCACAGGCCGATGATGACCATGACGGCCGAGAACAGGAACGGCACGCGCCAGCCCCATGCCAGGAAGTCCGCGGAGCGCTGACCGGCGCCCTCGGGGTGCGGCAGGAGGAAGTTGATGGCGAGGAAGATGCCGTTCGCGATGATGAAGCCGAGCGGGGCGCCCAACTGCGGGAACGTGCCGTACCAGGCGCGCTTGCCCTTCGGGGCGTTCTCGGTGGCCACGAGCGCGGCGCCCGACCACTCGCCGCCGAGCGCGAAGCCCTGGAACAGGCGGAGGACGAGCAGCAGCACCGCGGCCCAGACGCCGATCTCGTTGAACGTCGGCAGGCAGCCGATCAGGAACGTGGCGATACCCATCGTGAGAAGGGATGCGACGAGCGTCGCCTTGCGGCCGAATCGGTCGCCGAAGTGGCCGAACACGATCGCGCCGAGGGGGCGCGCGACCATCGCGGCACCGAAGACGCTGAACGACAGCAGCAGCGACGTCGTGTCGTTGCCGGTGGGGAAGAACAGGATGGGGAAGACGAGCACCGCGGCGGTCGCGTAGACGTAGAAGTCGTAGAACTCGATCGTGGTGCCGACGAGGCTCGCGAGGATGACACGGGAACGGGGATTCGCCGGGGCGGCGGGGGAGGGGACGGTCGTGCTGGGGGAGGTCATATTCACCTGGGCATGCGCGGAGCGGGACATCCGGGTGGGATGCTGCGGTGGGCGGACGCCCGGCGCAGGATGACGCGTCAGGCGGCACTGCACTGGATCACCATGGCGTGCGAGCGGTTCGCCCGGCACGAGCATCAAGCCTAGTCCCGGGGGCCCGGCACAGGCCCGGAAACGACGAACGGATGCCGCGGCCCGGGGCCGCGGCATCCGTTCGTCGATGTTCCGATCAGCGCCAGAGCACGGCGATCGCGGCATTCGCGAAAGTCAGCACTCCGATGGACCAGAAGATCCCGCCGGGCACGGAGCCCGACTTGCGCTGGCGGCCGGCGCCGATGCCGAGCAGGGCACCGATCACCACCAGGATGACCAGCTTGATGCCGATCTTGACGTAGTTGAGGTCGTATTCGATGCCCCACGGGGCGGCGAGGATGAGGCCGGCGAGGCCGGCGATCGCGAGTCCCCAGTTCATGAGACGCGTGATCTGGTGCTTGCCGTTGACAGCTTCGACGACCCAGGCGCCGAAGAGGATGGCGAAGCCCACCAGGTGGACGAGCACGACGACGTGACGGAGGATTTCCATGCCCTCAGTCTAATTGAAGGTTTGCCCGGCGCCAGAGGTGGGACGCCCGGTGCCGGTCACTCCGGCCGACGGAGCTCCCGCAGCACGACGGCCGTGCGGATCGCCGCGTCCGCCGCTTCGAAGCCCTTGTCCTCTTCGGACCCGGCCAGGCCCGCGCGGGCGATGCCCTGCGCTTCGTCGTCGAGCGTGAGGACGCCGAACCCGACCGGCTTGCCGGTGTCGAGGGCGACCCGCGTGAGGCCGTCCGTCGCGGCGTTCGACACGAACTCGAAGTGCGGAGTGCCGCCGCGGATGATGACGCCGAGCGCGACCGCCGCGTCGGCGCCGGCCTCGAGTGCGGCCTTCGCGACCACCGGCAGCTCGAACGAGCCCGGCACGCGCACCACGCGGTAGGTCGCACCGGACGCGTCGAGCGCGCGCTGCGCACCCGCGATGAGACCGTCCGTGATCGTCTGGTGCCATGTGCCCGCGATCACGACGACCTCGAGGCCCGTCGCGTCGACCGCTCCGGTCGTCTGGGGAGCGCCCTTGCCGCTCATGCCTGTGCTCCGTCGTTGTGCGCCGCGGCGTCGTGCATGTTGGCCAGGGCGTCGGCGAAGTCCTCGTCGGCGATGATGTGGCCCATGCGGTCGCGCTTGGTGGCGAGGTACTGGTGGTTGTTCGGGCCGACGCCGACCAGCAGCGGCACCTGCTCGACGATCTCGAGCCCGAGCTCGCGCAGCTGCTTGACCTTGTCGGTGTTGTTGGTCAGCAGACGCACCTTCTCGACGCCGAGATCGGTGAGGATGCCGGCGGCCGCGGCGTAATCGCGGGCGTCGGCCGGCAGCCCCAGCGCCAGGTTGGCGTCGACGGTGTCGAGGCCGCGCTCCTGCAGCGAGTACGCGCGCAGCTTGTTGATGAGGCCGATGCCGCGACCTTCGTGGCCGCGCATGTAGATGACGACGCCGCCGTCCTGCTCGATCGCATCGAGCGCCGCCTCGAGCTGAGGACCGCACTCGCACTTGAGCGAGCCGAACGCCTCGCCGGTCAGGCACTCCGAGTGCACGCGCACGAGCGGAGCCTCGTCGAGCTCGCCCGAGACGACCGCGATGTGGTCGGTGCCGGTGATGCGGTCCTTGTACGCGAGGAAGCGGAACGACCCGTGCGACGTGGGCACGTGGGCCTCGGCGCGCAGGCTCACGCGGCGCTTGTGGGCGCCCCGGATCGCGGGGTCGCACGGCGCGTGCTCGTCAAGGTAGGCGACGAGCTGCTCGATCGTGATGACCGGGATCCCGTACTCGGCGCCGAGCTCCTGCAGGCCGGGCAGGCGCATCATGCTGCCGTCCTCGGCGACGACCTCGCCGATGACGCCGACGGGCGTCAGCTCGGCGAGCTTCATGAGCTCGACCGCCGCCTCGGTGTGGCCGGCGCGCTCGCGCACGCCGCCGTCGACAGCGCGCAGCGGCAGGATGTGGCCCGGGCGCTTCACGCTGGCGCGCGTCGACTCGGGGTCGGCCAGGACGTTGAGCGTGTGGGCGCGATCGGCCGCGCTGATGCCGGTGGTGACGTTGTCGGCCGCGTCGACGCTCACCGTGTAGGCGGTGCCCCGGGCGTCCTCGTTGTGCTCGACCATGGGCGGCAGGTCGAGGCGGTCGGCCCAGTCGGCGGGCATCGGTGCGCACAGGAAACCGCTCGTCCAGCGGACGGTCCACGCCACCCATTCGGGTGTCGCGAGCTGTGCCGACAGGATGACGTCGCCCTCGTTCTCGCGGTTCTCATCGTCGGCGACGATGACGGGCCGGCCGGCGCGCAGCGCCTCCAGTGCCTCGGGGATGGTGGCAAGGCTCATCGCGAGCCTCCTTCCGTGGAAAAAGCCAGCAGGCGCTGCACATGGCGCGCCAGGATGTCTGTCTCGAGGTTGACGCGGTCGCCCGCAGTGCGAGCGCCGAGAGTGGTCGCGGCGAGGGTCTCCGGGATCAGCGAGACCTCGAACCAGCCGTCGCCGGGGCCCGCGGGGCTCGCGTCGCTGACCGTGAGCGAGACGCCGTCGACGGCGATCGAGCCCTTGTCGACGACGAGCGGCGCGAGCGCGGCCGGCACCGAGATGCGCAGCACCTGCCACTGCGCGCCGGGGCGCACCTCGAGCACCTCGCCGGTGCCGTCGATGTGGCCCTGCACGATGTGGCCGCCGAGGCGGCCGTGCGCGGCCGTCGCGCGCTCCAGGTTGACGGCTCGTCCGGGGGCGACGCCGGCCAGCGTCGACATGTCGAGCGTCTGCTTCATGACGTCGGCGGTGAACCAGTCCGGGCCCTGGCCGACGACGGTGAGGCACACGCCGCTGACCGAGATGGAGTCGCCGTGTGCGGCATCCGACACCGACTTCGGACCGCGGACGGT
The DNA here is from genome assembly GCF_051953575.1 of Microbacterium sp. GTDB lineage: Bacteria > Actinomycetota > Actinomycetes > Actinomycetales > Microbacteriaceae > Microbacterium. The sequence continues at coordinate 6,672 of NZ_JBQCIP010000084.1, read as the reverse complement.
CACCCGCACGCCGTCGCCCGACGGCTCGACCGCGGTGACCTCGCCGATCTCTTCGACGATTCCGGTGAACATCAGTCGTCTCCTTCGCTGGGGTCCTGAAGCTGTCGTGGGGCGGCGACGTACAGCACGTCGTCGCCGAGGGGGATCACGGATGCCACGTCCAGGCGCCGCGCCTGCGCGATGGTCGTCACGCCGATGTCGCGCACCGCGAGCCGGTCGCCGCCGAGCAGCACCGGCGCGACGTAGACGAGCACCTCGTCGACGAGGCCTTCTCGCAGGAACGAACTGGCCAGGGCGGGGCCGCCCTCGACGAACACCCGCTGCACGCCCTGGGCACGCAGGTCGTCGAGCATGGCGGCGAGGTCGCCAGGGTACTGCCGCACCGCCTGCGGGTGCCGCCGCACGGCCGCCTCGTCGGGGATCGGGCGAGCGCCGACCACGACGGGCGCGGGCTGGTGGGGGAGCAGCGCGCCGTCCTCGGCGCGCGCGGTGAGCGCAGGGTCGTCGGCCAGCAGCGTGCCGGTGCCGACGACGATGACGTCGGCCTGCGAGCGGCGGAGGTGCACGTCCGCGCGCGCTGCCGGCCCGGTGATCCACTGGCTGGTGCCGTCGGCGGCGGCCGCGCGCCCGTCCAGGCTCTGCGCCCACTTGACGGTCACGTGCGGACGGCCCAGCCGCTGCACCGTGAGCCACGAATCCAGCAGCGCGGTCGCCTCGTCGGCGAGCAGCCCCGCCTCGACGTCGACGCCCGCCTCGCGCAGGCGCACCGCGCCGCCCGAGGAGTGATCGCCCGGATCGGACACCGCGTACACGACACGAGCCACGCCCGCGGCGATGAGCGCCTCCGAGCACGGGCCGGTGCGGCCTGTGTGGTTGCAGGGCTCGAGGGTGACGACGGCCGTCGTGCCGCGCGCCGCGCCGGGCGCGAGCTTCGACAGCGCATCCACTTCGGCGTGCGGAGTGCCGGCCCCGCGGTGCCACCCCTCAGCGAGCACCTCGCCGTCGGGCGACAGCAGCAGCGCGCCGACCTGCGGGTTCACGCCGCGCGGCCCGTATGCGGCGATCGTCAGCGCCCGACGCATCGCGTCGTATTCCGCCGTGCTCGCCATCGGCCCTGCCCTCTCGCTGTCTGCTGAGGCTCCGGGCAACGGGAAGCGGCGGCGCGCGCGACGCCGCTCGTGCTGCCTCCCATCCGGACTAGCGACGACTGCTCGTCGCATCACCGTCGGTTCCGGAATTCCACCGGATCGACCTCGGCTCACCCTGTCGGACAGGACGGATGCCTCGGCTCGCGGACTCTCACCGCCGGTTCGGATTCACACCGACCCCGGAGCACGTTGATGCTCTCGAGTGTAGTCAACGCCGCATCGGGCCATTCATTCCATGTCTTCGCATGAAGCCGGGCGATCGGGGCGGGGCGCGGCCCGATGTCCCCGTGGCGGCATAGCCTGGGGTGGGGACGGTGAGATTCTTGACGACGACACGGGGCTTCGACGAACTGGCTGCGCGACCGTACGCGGACGTGCTCATCATCGGCGGAGGGATCAACGGACTCGCCACGCTGCGCGACCTGGCGCTGCAGGGCGTCGACGTCGCGCTCGTGGAGCGTGCCGACTTCGTCAGCGGCGCGTCGGCGGCGTCGTCGCACATGATCCACGGCGGCATCCGCTACCTCGAGAACGGCGAGTTCCGTCTCGTGCACGAGGCGGTCACCGAGCGCAACGCGCTGCTGCGGACGGCGCCGCACTACGTGCGGCCGCTGCAGACGACGATCCCCATCTTCTCGACGTTCTCGGGGGTGCTGACCGCCCCGCTGCGGTTCCTGCGCCACGGCAAGGGCAGGCCGCGTGAGCGCGGCGCCGCGCTCATCAAGATCGGCCTCGTCATCTACGACTCGTTCTCGCGCGGCGGCGGGCTGTTCCGCGGGGGCAGCGTGCCGCGGCACACCTTCCACGGCCGGCGGCGGTCGCTCGCGCAGCTGCCCGACCTCAACCCCGGGGTGAAATACACCGCCACGTACTGGGATGCGTCGCTGCACGACCCGGAGCGACTCGCGCTGGACGTGCTGCGCGACGCGCGCGCGGTCGGCGGGGACCGTGCGCGCGCGGCCAACTACACCGCGGCCGTCGGCACGCAGGGCGGCCACGTGCTGCTGCGCGACGCCGAGACCGGCCGCGAGACGCCGTTCGCGGCATCCGTCGTCCTCAACACGAGCGGGCCGTGGACCGACCTGACCAATCTCGCCCTCGGCGACCCGACCCACTACATGGGCGGCACCAAGGGCTCGCACATCGTGCTCGACCACCCCGCTCTGCTGGCGGCCACGGGAGGGCGCGAGCTGTTCTTCGAGAACGAGGACGGACGCATCGTGCTCATCTACCCGCTCAAGGGGCGGGTGCTGGTCGGCACCACCGACCTCGAGCACGACATGCGCGACCCGATCGTCTGCACCGAGGCCGAGGTCGACTACTTCATCGACCTGATCGGGCAGGTGCTTCCCGAGATCCCGGTCGACCGCTCGCAGATCGTGTACCGCTTCGCCGGAGTCCGTCCGCTGCCCGGCCACGGCGACCTCGCGCCCGGCTTCGTCTCGCGCGACTACCGGGTCGAGTCCGAGCCGCTCGCCGGGGGTCAGTCGACCGTGCTGAGCCTCGTCGGCGGCAAGTGGACCACCTTCCGCGCATCGGCCGAGCACCTCGCCGACCGGGCCCTCGAGCTGCTCGCGCAGCCGCGCCGGCGCTCCACCAAGGGCATGCCGATCGGCGGCGGACGCGGGTACCCCACGACCGAGCGGGCGCGCCAGCAGTGGATCGCCGCACATGCCGGTGCCGTGCCCGCCGCCCGTGCAGCCACGCTGCTCGACAGGTACGGCACGGTCGCGGCATCCGTCATCGCGGCGATCGCGACCGACCCCGACGACGCACCGCTCGAGCACGCGCCCGGATACTCGACCGGGGAGCTGCGCCATCTCGCGGCCGCGGAGTCGGTGGTGCATCTCGACGACCTGCTGCTGCGCCGCACCTCGCTCGCGTTCACCGGCGGCGCGAGCCCCGAAGCCGCCGACGAGGTCGCCGCCGCCGTCGCCCCGACGCTCGGCTGGGACGCCGCGCGCGTCGCCGGCGAGATCGAGCGCGGGCTCGCACACGTGCACGCCGCCGATCCGGCGTGGTCGGAGGCTTCCGCGCGATAGACCGGCCGGGCGATAGCCTGGCGGGCACCGGACCCGGCGACGCGCGCCGGAGGAGAAGGAGACGACGTTGTCCGACCACGTGCTGGCGATCGATCAGGGCACGACCTCGACCCGTGCCATCGTGTTCGACAGGGAGGGCGCGGTCGTCGCCGTCTCACAGCGCGAGCACGAGCAGATCTTCCCGCGCGCGGGATGGGTCGAACACGATCCGGTCGAGATCTGGACCAGCACCGAGTGGGTCATCGCCTCGTGCCTCACCCGCGCCGGCATCACGGCATCCGATGTCGCCGCGATCGGCGTCACGAACCAGCGCGAGACCGCCATCGTGTGGGAGAAGCGCACCGGCCGGCCCGTGCACAACGCCGTCGTATGGCAGGACACCCGCACGCAGCCGCGCATCGACGCGATGGCCGCGGACGGCGGCGCCGACCGGTTCGCCGACCTCACCGGCCTGCCGCTCGCGACGTACTTCTCGGCGTCGAAGGTCGCCTGGATCCTCGACAACGTGCCGGGCGCCAGGTCGGCGGCCGAAGCGGGCGAGCTGCTGTTCGGCACCCCCGACACGTGGGTCGTGTGGAACCTCACGGGCGGCGCCCGTGGCGGCATCCACGTCACCGACGTCACCAACGCGTCCCGGACCCTGCTCATGGACCTGCGCACCCTGGACTGGTCCGACGAGCTGCTCGCGGTGTGGGGCATCCCGCGCGCGATGATGCCCGAGATCCGGTCGTCCTCCGCAGTGGTGGGCCATTCGCAGCTGCCGTCGGTGCTCGACGGGGTGCCGATCGCGGGCATCCTCGGCGACCAGCAGGCGGCCACGTTCGGGCAGGCCGCCTTCGCGGCGGGGGAGTCGAAGAACACCTACGGCACCGGCAACTTCCTGCTGGTGAACACCGGCACCGAGATCGTGCGGTCCCCGAGCGGCCTCATCACCACCGTGGGCTACCGCATCGGCGACGAGCCGGCGCACTACGCCCTGGAGGGCTCGATCGCCGTCACCGGCTCGCTCGTGCAGTGGCTGCGCGACAACCTCGGCATCATCCACCGCTCCGAAGACGTCGAGACGCTCGCCGCGAGCGTCGACGACAACGGCGGCGCATACTTCGTGCCCGCCTTCTCGGGCCTGTTCGCGCCGTACTGGCGACCCGACGCCCGCGGCGCTCTGGTGGGCCTGACGCGCTACGTCAACAAGGCGCACATCGCCCGTGCGGCGCTGGAGTCCACCGCCTTCCAGACCCGCGACGTCATCGACGCCGTCGCCGCCGACACCGGCCGCACACTCGACGAGCTGCGCGTGGACGGCGGCATGACCCGCGACGATCTGCTCATGCAGTTCCAGGCCGACATCCTCGGCATCCCCGTCGTGCGGCCGAAGGTGGTCGAGACCACGGCGCTCGGCGCCGCGTACGCCGCCGGGCTCGCGACCGGCGTCTGGCGCGACCTCGACGAGCTGCGCGCGCACTGGCGCGAGGACGCCCGCTTCGAACCGCGGATGCCGTCCGACGAGCGCGAACGGCGCTACCGGCAGTGGCGCAAGGCCGTGTCGAAGTCCCTCGACTGGGTGGACGACGACGCCCGGGTGCTCATGGGCACCACCGAGGGCTGAGCCGGGCTACTTCAGCAGCCGCGACAGGCGCCGGTCGGCGAGGATCTTGCCGCCCGTCTGGCACGTCGGGCAGTACTCCAGCGAGTTGTCGGCGAAGAACACGCTGCGCACCTCGTCGCCGCACACCGGGCACTTCTCGCCGCGACGGCCGTGCACCTGCATGCCGCGGCGCTTGGCGTCCTTGAGATCGGCGGGAGGCTTGCCGGATGCCTCGGCCACGGCATCCCGCAGGGTCTCGGTCATCGCGTCGAACAGCCGAGTCACCTCGTCGTCGCCCAGCGACGAGGCAAGGGCGTACGGCGACATCTTGGCGGCGTGCAGGATCTCGTCGGAGTACGCGTTGCCCACGCCCGCGATGATGGACTGATCGCGCAGCACGCCCTTGATCTGCGTACGGCGGCCGCTCAGCAGCGCCGCGAACGCGTCGCGCGTGAACGACGGGTCCAGCGGGTCGGGGCCGAGCCGCGCGATACCGGGGACGTCCGCCGGATCGCGGACCACGTACACCGCGAGCGACTTCTTGGTGCCGGCCTCGGTGAGGTCGAACCCGGAGCCGTCCGACAGCGCCACCCGCAGCGCGATCGGCGTCTTGCCCGGACGGATGATCGTCTTCGGCAGTTCGTCGTACCACCGCAGCCATCCGGCCTTCGCCAGATGGAAGATCAGGTGTGGTCCGGTCGTCCCGATGTCGATGAACTTGCCGTGGCGCGTCGCACCCGTGATCTCGGTGCCCTTCAGCGCCTCGATCGGGGGATCGTACGTCTTCAGCGCGGCGATGTTCGCGACGGTCGCGCGCTCGATGCGCACCCCGGTGAGCCGCTCCCCGAGGAAGTCGACGAGCCCCTGCACCTCCGGCATCTCAGGCATGGGCTCATCCTGCCATGCCGTCCCGACACGCGGGCCGTATCGCTTCTGCGGCGGAGTTCAGGCGTTCAGCACAGGCCAGGGCTGCGGCATCCGGTCATCCGTCGCGAGCAGCCCGGCGATCCAGCCGTCGTCGCGCCCCCTCGGGCCGACGAGCGCCTGACGCAGCAGACCCTCATAGCGGAAACCGAGCGCACGGGCGACCCGGGCCGACGCGACGTTGCCGGCCACGGCACGCCATTCGATGCGGACGAGCCCCAGCCCTTCAGAGCTGAACCCCCAGTCGATGACGGCCCGCGCCGCCTCGCGGAGACGCCCGCCGCCGCGCGCGTCGGGCGCGATCCAGTAGCCGATCTCGCCGGCGCCCTTGCCGTCGACGCGATAGAACCCGATCGTGCCGATCAGGCGGTCATCCTCGCGGATGGCCCACGTCAGATGGATGCCGCTCTCCCAGTCCTTCGGAACCCGCTCGACGAACGCCTCGGCGTCGCTGCGTCGGTACGGCCAGGGGATCGGCGTGAAACGCCGGATGTCGTCGTCCTGGCACGCCTCGAACAGGGCGTCGACGTCGCCCGCGTCGGGCAGCGTCAGCGCCAGTCGGGGCGTGCGCAGGCTGACGGGTTCCATGTCGGCGGGGGAGGCCTCAGCGCGCGCGGCGCAGCAGGCCGACCTTGTCGTAGACATCGGAGAGGGTGCGGTTCGCGACCTCCTCGGCCTTGGCGGCGTTCGCGGCGAGGACGCGGTCGAGCTCGGCCGGGTCGGCGAGCAGCTCGAGCGCACGCTCGCGCACCGGGCCGAACTCGTTCACCACGACCTCGGCGAGACCCTTCTTGAAGTCGCCGTAGCCGCGACCCGCGTACTCGTCCTCGATCGCCGGGATCTGGCGGCCGGTCAGGGCCGCGTAGATCACCAGCAGGTTCGACACGCCGGGCTTGTTCTCGCGGTCGTAGCGGACGGACCCCTCGGAGTCGGTCACCGCGCGCATGACCTTCTTGGCCGACTTCGCCGGGTC
>NZ_JBQCIP010000083.1:0-10807 GCF_051953575.1 Microbacterium sp. | reverse complement strand
ACCCAGGGCGTCGATCGTGGCGGGAGAGAGTTCTTCGGCGATCAGAACGACAGGCTTCGTCACGGTGTTCCTTCGGTGACAGCGCGCGAGCACGCGGCATTGCTCGGATGGGATCGTTGCCGCGCCGCACGCCGTCGGGGGCGAGGCCTACACCGGCCAGCCTATCGCGGGCGGCCGGGGACCTCTGACCGTGTGACGGCGCCGGCGGGGGTCAGCCGAGGAAGGCGGCGCCGTAGACGGCCGCGTACGCGATCACGTTCAGCCAGAACACCGCCACGACGCACAGGCCGGTGAGCAGCACCAGGGCGAAGTGCCACCACAGACGGCGCCACCCCACTGCGAAGGCGATCGCGAACGCGATCAGCGGGAAGACCACCGCGAGCAGCAGCACGAACCAGCCGTAGCCGTTGAGTCCCAGCGGTCCGGTGGCCTGGTCGATCAGGAACGCCAGCGCGTTCCACAACGCGTAGGCGTAGAACAGGCCGAACAGCACGGCGATGGCGACCAGGCCCCAGACGGGCATCTGCAGGCGCGACGCGCGTGCAGGGGTCGCGGCATCCGAAATCTCTTCGCTCATCGTCCGATCGCCCCCACCATGATGAACGGCCACGGCAGCAGCAGGACCGCGCCGGCGATGAGCCAGACCATCCGCACCCACGGCTTGGACCGCGCGGTGAGCAGGAATACGGTGCCGAACCACACGATCGGCGCGAGGACAGCCAGCCAGAGGCTCACCTGATAGCCCACCGGCGACACGAGGAAGGCCGCGGTCCCCTGCAGACGCAGCCCTCCGATGATCCAGCCGATCGCGAAGAGCGCGTACACGCCGCCCAGCACGCCGACACCGACCAACTCGCCGTTGCCCATCGGTGCGCGCTCCGCGATCGCCGGACGGGAGACGGATGCCGCATCCACCGCTGCGGCGGCATCCACGGTCTCGCTGCCCCTGCCGACAGCCGTGAAGCCCTCGGGAAGCTCCGGCGCAGTCGCCGGCTCGGTGTCGGGCTCGACGTCGTCGGGTCCGACGTCGCGGGACGCGCCGACGTCGAGCGTGGGATCGTCGTCACCGTCCCAGGACAGGGCGTCGTCTTCGCGGCCGTTGGTCACGTCCCCAGCGTACTGCCGTGGAACGACGGCGGCCGCCTCTGTGCGAGCGGCCGGGCCGGTCAGCGAGCCGCCGCCACCGCTGCGGCGACCACTGCAGCATCGGTGATGTCGTGCCCTGCCGATCCGCCGCCGGGGCCGGAGGGGGCGTCGTGGCCGGCGCGGCCCCGCGCCGACAGATGCACGGCGTCGACGCCGGCCGCGAACAGCGCCGGGATGTCGGCGGGCTGCACACCGCCGCCCGCCATCACCTCGACATCGCCCGATCGCGCTGCGAAGGCGGCGAGCGCGTCCAGGCCGTCGATCGAGCGGGCGGCGCCGCCCGAGGTCAGCCCGCGGTCGACGCCTTCGGCGACGAGGGCGTCGAACACGGCCGCGGGGTCTGCTGACGCGTCGATCGCGCGATGGAACACGAGTGTCGCGGGGCCTGCGGCATCCCGCCAGCGACGAAGCGTTTCGAGATCCAGACCGCCCGACGCGTCGAGCGTGCCCACCACGACGCCGCCCGCTCCGCGCTCGACGCAGGCGCGGATGTCGGCGGTCACGATCGCGACCTCGTCGGCGTCGTACACGAAGCCGCCGCCGCGTGGGCGGACCAGCACATTCACGGCGGCGGGGTCGACCGCGGCCAGCACCGCCTCGAGCAGTCCGAGCGAAGGCGTCAGACCGCCCGCCTCGAGCGCCTGGCACAGCTCCAGACGCGTCGCTCCACCGGCCATCGCGATGCGGGCGCCCGCGGGGTCCTGGACAGCGATCTCGACAGGGCGGAGTGCAGGCATGCGGTGAAGCCTACCGCCGAGCTCGCCGTCGGAACGGCTGTGGTGACAGGCGCGAGACCCGCCGCTCCCCGTCGCGGCGGGTCTCGATGCTCAGGCGAAGCGCGGCCGGCGCGGCCGGGCGAAGTGCTCGTGCAGCCACAGCCCCAGCCCGACGTATGCGTGGGCGATCGGGGTCTCGGGTGTCAGTTGCACACCGCGGTCGGCGATGTTGCGTCGGGCCTCGTGTTCGCGGACCAGCTCGGCCGTCCGCTCGCGATGCACGCGGTCGGCCAGGGTCACGGTGGTGATGCCGTCCATGGCCTTTCCTTTCTTCGGGCGACACCGGGTCTCGGTGTCGTGTGGTGTAGAGCGGATCTTCGCCCGCCCTGATACGCGCGGTCTACTGGAACAGCATCGACACGCGGGCGGAGCCGCCGGCGTGGCGATCGTCCCCCGACGATGCGGCGACGGCAGTGATGGCACCCGCCGCGAGCACCATCGCGACGGCGACGCCGACGGCCGCGACGACCGTGCGACGGATGACCCTGGTGGCGTTCATGTGGTCTTCCTTCCCTGATCGGCCGCAGGAGCTCTGCGCCGCGGTGAACCCAGAGTCGCGGCATCCGGTATCCGTCTCGCGCACGGCCGGTACTCACCCGGTACTCGCCGCGCCCGCAGCCCGTTGACGCTGGTGCCGCGGACTCTCACACTGTGTGCATGGCCATCAGGGTGCTGGGGCCGCTCGATACGGGGAGCGAGCACGCCCTGAGCCCGCGGGAGCGGGCGGTGCTCGCCGCACTGATCGTGTGCGCGGGGCGGGCGGTCACGCCTGGCGAACTGGCGGAGGCGTACTGGGGCGAGGAACCGCCGCGCACGTGGCCGCAGCAGGTGAAGACCTCGGTCGCCCGCATCCGCTCCGGCCTCGGCGCGACGGCGGTGGTCACGCGCGGGTCCGAGTACGCGCTCGGGCTCGACCCGGCGACCATCGACGCGTTCGAGTTCGAACGGCTCGTCTCGGCCGCACGGCTGCAGGCACTTCACGAGGAGCACGACCGTGCGATCGATGCGTACCGGCGCGCTCTGGCGCTGTGGCGGGGGCAGCCGTACCCCGAGCTCGCCGATTGGGAGCCCGCGGCCGTCGAATCGGCGCGACTGGCAGAGATCCGCGACAGCGCCGAGGAGGAGCTGCTCGAAGCCCGCCTCGCCGATGGCGAGCACCGCGCCGTCATCGCCGACGCCGAACGTCTCGTGCGGGCGCGGCCGCTGCGCGAGAACCGCTGGGCGATTCTCGCGATGGCGAACTACCGCGCCGGCCGCCAGGCCGAGGCGCTGGCGACCCTGCGCGCGGCGCGCGAGCGGCTGGCGGACGAGCTCGGCATCGACATCGGCGAGCGCCTGCGATCGCTCGAAGCCGCCATGCTGCAGCAGGACCCGGCGCTCGCACCGGTGCGGACCCTGCACCGCGTCAGTGAGGCGTGCCCGTACCGTGGTCTGTCGGCCTTCTCGCCCGACGACGCCGATGAGTTCTTCGGCCGCGAGGATGACATCGCCGCGATCCGCGACCGCGCCCGCCCGGGGTCGCTGACCGTGGTGGTCGGCGCCTCGGGATCGGGCAAGTCCTCGCTCGTGCTCGCAGGCGTGGTCCCCCTCATCTCGGAAGGCCGTCGTCTTGCCGTGGTCACCGCGGGGCGGGATGCGGCGGTCGACCTCCGAGCTCGCATCGCCCAGCGCGGACGGGCGGAGGTCATCGTCATCGATCAGGCCGAGACCGTGTTCCAGCTCGATCCGCGCGAGTCCGACGAACTGTGCGCGATCGTCGCCGACGTGCTCGCCGACGGCGCCACCGTCCTGATGACGCTGCGCAGCGACTTCCTCGACCGGGCGACCGGTCTCCCCCGCATCGGCGCGGCGATCGGCCGCGGCGTCTACGCCGTCGGCCCGCTCTCGGCCGACGGTCTGCGCGCGGCGATCGAACGTCCCGCTGCCCGCGCGGGACTGCGGCTGGAGCCGGGTCTGGTCGAGCTGATCCTGAGGGATGCCGGCGACCGCCGTGCCACGCTGCCCCATGTCTCGCACGCGCTGGTGGAGACGTGGCTGCGTCGAGAGGGCGCGACGCTGACGTCGCGGGCTACGAGGCATCCGGCGGCATCGCGGGCGCCATCGGCCAGTCGGCCGAGACCCTGTACCGCGCGCTCGAACCGGGCGAGACCGAGGCCTGCCGCACCCTGTTGCTGCGCCTCGTGCAGCGGGGACCGGACGGCGCGTCGGTGCGCCGCATCGCGCACCTCGAACCGCTGATCGCCGACGGCACCCGCCGACGCGTGCTCGACCGCCTCGTGGCGGCACGCCTGCTCACGGTCGACGGCGACAGCGTCATGGTGGCCCACGAGGCGGTGGCGAAGGCGTGGCCGCGCCTGGACTCCTGGCTCGAACAGGATGCGGCGGGCGCGCGCATCATGGCGCTGATCGCCACGGCCGCCGAGGTCTGGGAAACGGACGGGCGCCGGGACGAGGACCTGCTCCGCGGCGCACGCCTGCAGGCAGCGGTGGAATGGCGCGAGGCATCCGATCCGGATCTCACCGACATCGAACGCGAGCTCATCGAGGCCTCGTCCGCGCGCGAGCAGAGCGAACTGCGCGCCTTGGAGCAGCAGACGGCGCGCGACGCCCGGACCAACAGGCAGCTGCGCCTGCTCCTCACGGGCGCCACGGTGATGCTCATCGGTGCGCTCGTGTCGGGCGGCTTCGCGATCGTGCGCGGACAGGAAGCCGCGGCGTCAGCCGAGGACCGGCTGACCGAAGCCGTGACCAATCGCTCCAAGAGTCTGGTGGAGACGGACGCCGATGTCGCGGCGCTCATGGCTGTCGCCGCGTACCGGCAGTGGCCCGGCGACGCCCGGTCACGCGACGCCCTGCTGACCATGATGACGGCCGCCCACGGACTGATCGGCACGGCCGTGATCCCCGATGCCACCGAGCGGATCGGCGCGTGGCCCATTCCCGGCACCGACGAGGTCGCAGTCGTGCGCGACAAGAAGGTCCTCGAGATCCGCAGCATCGTCACCGGCGATCTCATCCGCACCATCTCCGACGACTTCCCTGCCATGAAGCAGCCAGTACGGCCCTGGATCCGAGTCAGTGACGACGGCGCCACGATCGTCGTGCTGCAACATGCCGACGAGATTCCGGAGGAGGACGCCATCGACCCCCTTCGCCGCGATGAGCTGATCCACTTCTTCGACGTGAAGACAGGCGCGCGGATCGGAGCCCCGATACCGGTTCCGGAATGGGGCGAGGCCCTCGAGATCTCGGCAGACGGCCGCTACGCCAGCTGGGCGTCGAACGGAACGGTGGTCGTCGTCGATCGCGACACCGGCGTGGTCTCCCGAGCGCAGTTCTCCCGGGCCCCCATCCCTGCTGACCAGCCGTCGCTGGCTGCCTCAGGCTTCACGTCCGACGGGGCCGTGGTCGTCACCGACGTCACCGGCGACGGAGCGATCCTCGACCCGTCATCCCTCACCGTGCTGCGTCGCTTCACCGTGCCGCCGGAGTCGGGCGGCTGGCGGGTGATCGCCGCGCCAGGACTCATCATCACCGATGGCAGGAGCCAGGTCGCCGCTGTCGACGCCGCCACCGGCGCCGTCCGATGGAGCCGCGATCACGTCGCGGACGACGAATGCCGGCGGGCTGTCGCCTCGTCGGTGCAAGGCCTCCTGTTCTGCGTGTCTCTGGGGGGTCAGTTCACGACTCGCGCCCTCACCACCGGCGCGCTCATCTCCTCAACAGGGCAGGACCAGCTCGGAGCGGGTGACATCGCGCTCAGCCGCGACGAGTCCGAACTCGTCGTGATGAGCTCCGTCTCGCCGTCGATCGAACGCCGGAAGGCCGATGACGGCGGACCGGCGAGCGACTCGATCGGCCCGCCCGACACGGTCGCGTTCACCGGCGCCGACCCATCCGAGCGGTACGTCGTCCTCAACACGACGGAGGCGGCATGGACGGACGACCGCGACCTGGTGCTGTGGGACATCGCGCGAAACGCCCCCGTGGGTGCGCTGTCGGATCTCGTGCGCGCGGACGACTTCGCTGACGGCATCGCGGTCGAGGCGGACTGGCTGGATGATGCGACGCTCTCGGTCGTGGTCTTCAGCCCGAGCGGCGAAGCCCAGGCGACCGCCGCGGCCGAAGCGGGCGACGAATCGGCGGCGCGAGCGATCGAGGTCGAACGCCGCCTGATCTACGACGTCGCGCACGACAGGCTGATCGATCGACCGGATCTCAGGGGGTTCTTGCGCTACTGGCGCGCGCCAGGGGGCGACGTGGTCTACGCGCTCGTCGCCGACTCCGACCCCCCGACCATCGTGCCGCTGCGCGCCCATACGCTCGAGCGTCTCGGCGGCACCATCGAGCTCGAGGCCGAGGTGCAGTCCGTCTCGCCCCTCCAGGACGGGTCGGGGATCGTCGCCACGATGTATCTCGACGGCGCGACCCTCTGGGAGACGGCCGTCTACGACAACGACGGGACGATGCGGGCATCCGGCCTGCCCGCGGCATCCCGTTCGACCGTCACGGGCGACGGCGAGATCATCGCGAACAACGTCACCGAGCTGGAGCGGTACTCCCTCGACATCGATGAGCTCGGCCCCCTCCCCGGCGGGGTCAATCAGGGCACGCAGCTCGCCGTGGCGGGGACGAATCTGCTCGCCGCCACGCCGTCGCCCGGCCTCGCGATCATCGACCTCGACTCGCGGCGACGGCTGGGCGGCTGGATCCCCACGTCGAGGGTCAGCAGCACGGCCTGGCCCGACGGCAGCGGCAGCGGCTTCTACATGTCGGGCCTGCGGCACGTCTCGCACTGGACGCTCGATCCGGCCGCGCACGCGGCGGCCGCGTGCCGCCTCGCCGGCCGCGAGCCCACAGCCGAGGAATGGGCGACCTACCTCTCGGACCTCGGGCCGCAGCATCCACTCTGCGCGGACGTGCTCGGCAGCGCTGCCGCCGGCGGGCCCTGACATGTCGCGCCCGGCGCGCGACGCCACGCCGCGAATCCGCGGGCTGCGCTGGACCCTGTGGGCCGGCGCCGCGGTGCTCGTCGTGGTCACGGTCGTCGCGGCCGGCATCGCGATCGTGAAAGGGCGCGACGCCTCGGCCGCCGCCGAGGATCGTCTCATCCAGCAGATCACGAGCCGCTCACTCGACCTCGCCGGCACCGACCCTGCCGTCTCGGCGCTGCTGGCCGTCGCCGCCTCGCAGCGGTGGCCCGACGACGTGCGCACCCGTTCAGCGCTGCTCGGCGTCGTGGCGGCCGGAATCGAGGACGATCCGGCATCCCTCCCCATCGGCGGACCGGACGCCTACGCGCTGACGGGGATCGACCCGTCGGGCGCGTACCTCGTCACCGGCTCGCGCGCCGCGCGGGACGCCGACGCCGAAGACCGGCGGCCGCTGACCGTCTGGGACGTGCGGACGGGCACCGCCGTCGTCGATCTCACGACCTTCACCGATCCCGATCCCGCGCGCACCCAGGCCTTCGCGGCCGCCGCGGAGTGGATCGGCCCGGGCCGCCTGTTCCTCGTGTTCGACGACCCGCAGACCCGCGGCGAGCACTACGCGCTCTACGACGTCGCCCACGGCATCGCGACGAAGGCCGTGCTGGCCGACCCGGTGCAGTGGTTCTTCACGGCGACCGGCGGGCGGCTGTACGGACTGATCCCCATCGATCCCGCTGCCGGACGCTATCGCCTCGCGCGCTATGACCTGGAGACGCTGAGGCGCGTCGGCGATCCGATCGAACTCGATATCGCGCCGAGTTCGGTCTCGGCGACCTCCGACGGCACGCGGATCGTCGTCACCGGCTGGGCGGATGCCGCGCCGCACTGGCGGACTCGTGTCTACGACTCCGATGGCCGGCTCCTTTCCGACGGGCTCGACGGCACGACACGCACTGTCGTGGCGGGCGCCCGAGTGATCGCCGCCGACCGCTCCGGCCTGCTGTCCCTCACGCTCGGCCTCGCCCCGCGGGGAGTCATCGACCCCGATCCCGCGTCGTCGGTGCACCTGAGCGTCGACGACGCCGGACGGACGCTCGTGACGACCGCCGGTGAAACGGTCAGCGTGCGCGATCTTCCGTCCGGGCGAGCGCTGGGCCCTCCGATCCGCGTCCCCGATCTCGCGGCCCCGTCGGAGATCGACGCGGACGGCGGCGGGTTCACGCTCTCGGGCGCCGTCGGCGTCCGGTACGTGACCCTGGAGCCCGCCGAGCAGGCCGCAGCGGCCTGCCGCATCGCCGGGGGTGAGCTCTCGCGTGCGGAATGGGAGACGTTCCTCTCCGACCTGGGGCCGTGGCGTCCGCTCTGCAGCGACGTGCTCTCGACGCCTGAGGCGACGCCCGCCGGCTGAGGGACGATACGACGTGCGGCCCGGCCCCTTCACCCGGGCCGGGCCGCACGAATCAGAGGTCAGAAGACCGGCGTGCCCGCGCGCACCAGCTGCCAGTTCACGACGTGGAAGTCGGCCGGGTCGATCGTGCCTGCCGCCGAGGCGTAGGCGACGATGGCCTCGCGGATGGCGACCTGGGCGTTGTAGATCATCGGTGCGGCGGCGATGTGCGGGAAGCCGCCGCCGCCGGACTGCCGGTAGTTGTTGACCGCGACGACGAAGCGCTGATCGGGCGCGACATCCGCGTTGTCGTACTTGAGGTTCAGGATGCGGGAGCCCTGAGGCTGCGAGATGTCGATGTCGTACGTCACGCCCGAGAACTGGTCGTAGTTGTAGTCCGGGGTGTTCAGCGCGTTCGTCCAGGTCTCGGGCGCCACAGCAGCGGCGGGCGCGACCTGCTGGAAGTACTTGGCGGAGTACTCCAGATAGTCCTTGATCTGCGCCCCCGTGAGCACCGAAGCCATCAGTGTGTTGTCGTAGATGTAGAGCCCGGCGATGTCCTTGATGGTCACCTGGCCCGCGGGGAACGTGGCAGCGCGGTTGAACGGCGCCGCGATCGAGACGACAGGAAGGGATGCCTCCGGCGTGCCGGCGATCGCCTTCTTCACCGTCTCGACCTGCACGTGGTTCACGTAGTCGAGGATCGCGGTGTCCTTCCAGCACGACTCGGCCGCCGAGAGAACCTCTGTGGACGTCGCGACCGCGGTGTTCACATACGCGACGACCGCATCGTGCTGGGCCTTCACGACCGCCACGAGCGCCGGGTCGTCCTCGACCGTGTTCGCGTTCACGGAGTGCGCGGACTTCGACACGATTCGCCACGTCCCGCGAGAGAACGCCAGGTCCAGCTCGAAGACGCTCAGTCGCTGACCCCACTTGGCCGGCTCGCTCATGACGACCTGGTTCCCCGTTGTCTTATTGGTCACGACCACCTGCGGCTTGTCGTTGTGCGCGTGGCCGAAGAGGATCACGTCGATCTCCGGCACCTCTTCGGCCAGCAGCGCGGCCGCGTTCTCGACCGGCAGGTCGCTGCCGTACGACGACAGTCCGCTGTCGCCCGCGTGCACGCTCACGACGATCACGTCGACGCCGCGGCGACGCATCACCGGCACCCACCGCGCGGCCGTCTCGACCACGTCGAGCACGTCCACCTTGCCGCTGACGTTCGCCTTGTCCCAGATCACGACGCCGGGGTTGGTGAGTCCGAGGACGCCGACACGGATCGCCGGAAGCCCCGCCCCGGCGTGCATGTTCTTGATGATGAACGGCTCGAATCGCGGCACCGTCGTGCCCGCATGCACCGCGTTCGCCGCCAGCGCCGGCGCGTCGAGCTGAGAGATCCAATTGTCGAGGAAGTCGAGCCCGTAGTTGAACTCGTGGTTGCCGAGGGCGACCGCGTCATAGCCGATCGCGTTGAACTGGGCGGCCATCGGGTGGATCGCCCCCGTCGACGTCACGGGCTCCACGGTGGCGTAGTAGAAGCCGAGAGGCGTGCCCTGGATCGTGTCGCCGGCATCGAACAGCAGCGTGCGCTCGCGACCCACGTCGGCGCGCACCTGGTTGACGAGACTCGAGACGCGGGCGAGGCCGATGGCGTTCTTGCCGCTGTCGGTATACGCGGCGTCCTTGTAGTAGTCCCAGTTGAGCGCGTTCGAGTGGATGTCGGACGTGCCCATGATCGCGATCTTGACGATCTTCTCGCCGGGGGCTGCTACAGCCTTGGGTGCCGCTCCCCAACCGGCGGCGGCGAGCACGCTGGCCGCCGAAGCGCCGACCAGAAGGGTGCGGCGGCTGAAGCCCGACCGCGGTGGATCATCCGTGAGCGGGGTGAGGTCGTCGGATGCGTGGTCAGGCATGTGTTCTCCCATGGCGAGGATCACATCACGCGCGCGAGGTCCGCGACAAGACCCGGACGATGAGGAAACTCTCAGCAATCGGCGAACAGCCGGTGACACGCTGAAAGGCCCGGCCCCGCGAGCGGGAACCGGGCCTTCGGCGGAACGGTGAGGTCAGCGCGCGGCCGAGCCCTCGACGTAGTCCTCGTCCTGCTGCTTCCACGCGAACAGGGCGCGCAGGTCCTTGCCCACGGCCTCGATCGGGTGCTGGGCGGCCTTCTCGCGCAGCTCGTGGAACTCGACGGCGCCGTTGTCCTGGTCGTCGATGAAGCGCTTGGCGAACGCGCCCGACTGGATGTCGGCGAGGACGGCCTGCATGTTCTCCTTGACGTGCGGATCGATGACGCGTGGGCCCGAGACGTAGTCGCCGTACTCGGCCGTGTCCGAGACCGACCAGCGCTGCTTGGCGATGCCGCCCTCCCACATGAGGTCGACGATGAGCTTCAGCTCGTGCAGCACCTCGAAGTACGCGATCTGCGGCTGGTAGCCCGCCTCGGTCAGCGTCTCGAAGCCGTATTCGACCAGCTGCGACACGCCGCCGCACAGGACGGCCTGCTCGCCGAACAGGTCCGTCTCGGTCTCTTCGGTGAACGTCGTCTTGATGACGCCGGC
>NZ_JBQCIP010000082.1:0-6685 GCF_051953575.1 Microbacterium sp. | reverse complement strand
GACCCGACGAAGCTCATCGACATCGTGCGCATCGGCAAGCAGCTGCTCATCACGCGCGGCGCGCTCACGACGTTCTCGCTCGCGAACGACGTCGCCAAGTACTTCGCGATCATCCCCGCGATGTTCATGGGGGTCTTCCCCGGCCTCGCGGCGCTCAACGTCATGCAGCTCAGCTCGCCGGCTTCCGCCGTCACGAGCGCCATCATCTTCAACGCGATCATCATCGTCGTGCTCATCCCGCTGTCGCTGCGCGGCGTGAAGTACCGCCCGGCGAGCGCGTCGCAGATCCTCAGCCGCAACCTGCTCGTGTACGGGCTGGGCGGCGTGATCGCCCCCTTCATCGGCATCAAGCTCATCGACCTCGTCGTGAGCCTCATCCCCGGCTTCTGAGCGACGCCAAGGAGACCTCAATGTCCACTCCCACCCGCACCACCTTGCGCACCACGGGCGTCGCCCTTCGCGCGATGCTCGTGTTCACCCTCGTGCTGGGCGTCGGCTACACGCTGCTGGTCACCGGCATCGGGCAGCTCGCCCTCCCGTGGCAGGCGAACGGCTCGGCCGTGCAGAACGCCGACGGCGACACCGTGGGCTCGGCGCTCATCGGCCAGTCGTTCGCCGACGCCGACGGCAACGCGCTGCCGCAGTACTTCCAGCCGCGTCCGTCCGCCGCCGGCGACGGCTACGACGCCGGCGCCTCGAGCGGATCCAACCTCGGCCCCGAGAACCCCGACCTCGTCTCGGCGATCGAGCAGCGCCGCACCGCGATCGCCGAGCGTGAGGGCGTGGATCCGTCGCAGGTGCCGGCCGACGCGGTCACGGCGTCGGGCTCGGGCCTCGACCCCCACATCAGCCCCGCATACGCGCTGCTGCAGGTGCCGCGGGTCGCCGAGGCGCGAGGCCTCGACGAGGCCGCGGTGCGCGAGGTCGTCGAGGCGCACATCCAGCAGCGCGACCTCGGCTTCCTCGGCGAGCCGCGCGTGAACGTGCTGGAGCTCAACCTCGCGCTCGACGCCCTGGGCTCATGATCCGAGCCAGGGTGGCGGCATCCACTCCCTCCCGAGGGGCGGGGGCCGCGACACGTCACGGGGCGGCCGCGACACGTCATAAGGTGACCACATGAAGCGCGGCAGGCTGCGAGTGCTGCTGGGCGCCGCGCCGGGCGTCGGCAAGACGTACGAGATGCTCGAAGAGGGCCGACGTCTGGCCGAGGACGGCCGCGATGTCGTCATCGCGGTCGTCGAGACCCACGGCCGCGCCGCGACCGCCGCCCTGACCGAGGGGCTCACCGTCGTGCCGCGCACCACGGTGAGCCACCGCGGTGTCGAGCTGACGGACATGGACCTCGAGGCGGTGCTGGAGCGGTCCCCCGAGATCGCCCTCGTCGACGAACTCGCCCACACCAACGCGCCCGGCCTGCTCCACACCAAGCGCTGGGAGGACGTCGAGACGCTGCTGGATGCCGGCATCGACGTCATCACGACGGTCAACGTGCAGCACATCGAGTCCCTCGGCGGGGTGGTCGAGAAGATCACGGGGGTCCCGCAGCGCGAGACGGTCCCGGATGCCGTCGTCCGGGCCGCCGACCAGGTCGAGGTCGTCGATCTGTCGCCGCAGTCGCTGCGCGACCGGCTGTCGGCCGGGCTGGTCTACCCCGCCGAGCGGATCGACGCGGCACTGTCGAACTACGTCCGCCTCGGCAACCTGCCGGCGCTGCGCGAGCTCGCGCTGCTGTGGCTGGCCGACGAGGTCGACAGCGCCCTGAAGTCGTACCGGGCCGAGCACGGCATCGAGGGCACGTGGCAGGCGCGCGAACGGGTCGTGGTCGCCCTCACCGGCGGTTCCGAGGGCGAGACGCTGGTGCGCCGCGGCGCCCGCATCGCCGCGCGGTCGGCGGGCGGCGAGCTGCTGGCCGTGCACGTGTCGAGCCAGGACGGGCTGCGCTCGGGCAACCCCGGCGCGCTGGCCGCACAGCGGGCTCTCGTGGAGTCCTTGGGCGGCACGTACCACCAGGTGGTGGGCGACGACGTGCCGCGGGCGCTGGTGGAGTTCGCGCGGTCCGCCAACGCGACCCAGCTGGTCATCGGCGTCAGCCGTCGAGGCCGGCTCTCGGCCGCCCTCACCGGGCCGGGAATCGGCGCCACCGTCATCCGCGAGTCCGGCGACATCGACGTGCACATCGTCACGCACTCGGCGGCAGGGGACCGGTTCACGCTCCCCCGGCTGTCGGGCGGCGCGCTCAGCGTCAAGCGCCGACTGCTGGGGTTCGCGCTGGCCCTCGTCGGCGGACCGCTGCTGACGTGGCTGCTCGTCACGATCCGCACCGATGAGACGATCACGAGCGATGTGCTCGCCTACCAGCTGCTCGTGGTGCTCGTCGCCCTGGTCGGCGGCATCTGGCCCGCGGTCTTCGCCGCCGTGATGTCGGGGCTGACGCTCAACTACTTCTTCACCCCACCGCTGTACACGGTCACCGTCGCCGATCCGAGGAACGTCTGGGCGCTGATCCTCTACGTGGTCATCGCCGTGCTCGTGAGCTTCGTCGTGGACCGTGCCGCGCGGGCCGCGCGCGCCGCGCGGCGCTCCGAGGCCGAGGCGGAGCTGCTCGCGAACGTGGCCGGCAGCGTGCTGCGCGGCGAGTCCGCCGTGCCCGCGCTCATCAGCCGCACCCGGGAGTCCCTGGGCCTTGCCGGGGTGCGCCTGATCGGCCCCGACGGAGCCGTGATCGCGACCGACGGCGAACCCGTGCGGGACGGACGCTTCGACGCCGTCACCGTCGCACGCCGCAACGGCGGGCCGCCCGCCATGCTCGAGCTGCACGGCCACGGCCTCGACGCCTCGGAACGGCGGCTCGTCGACGCCGTCGCGGCGCAGCTGTCGGCGGCGCTGGAGCACACCGACCTCACCGAGACCGCGCGCGAGGCGGGCGTGCTCGCCGAGACCGATCAGGTGCGCAGCGCCCTGCTCTCGGCCGTGAGCCACGATCTGCGCCGACCGCTCGCGGCCGCCGTCGCCGCCGTCGGCGGGCTCCGCGCCGCGGGACCGCAGCTGTCGCCCGACGACCGCGCCGAACTGCTCGCGACGGCCGACGAGTCGCTCGCCACGCTCTCGGCGCTGGTCACCGACCTGCTCGACGTCAGCCGCGTGCAGGCAGGCGTCCTCGCGGTGTCGCTGCAGCCGGTCGACAGCGCAGGCATGGTGCTGGCGGCGCTCGACGAGCTCGGCGCGGGCCCCGAGCGCTTCGAGCTGGCGCTCGACGCCGAGCTGCCGCTCGTTCGGGCCGACCCGGTGCTGCTGCAGCGGGTGCTGGTCAACGTGCTGGCCAATGCGGCGCGGCACTCCCCGCCCGACGCCCGGGTCCGCGTGTCGACCAGCCGGCTCGGCCGCACGGCCGAGATCCGCGTCATCGACCACGGCGCCGGCGTGCCGCAGCACCGCCGCGACGACATGTTCACCCCGTTCCAGAGGCTCGGCGACACCGACAACACCGCCGGCCTCGGCCTCGGACTGGCCCTGTCGAAGGGGTTCACCGAGGGCATGGGCGGTACGCTCGCCCCCGAAGACACGCCTGGAGGAGGCCTGACGATGGTCATCGCCCTGCCCGTCGACGATGCGACTGCCGGCGGCGGGAGGGTCCTGTGAAGGTCCTCATCGCCGACGACGATCCCCAGCTCGTCCGCGCCCTGCGGATCACCCTCGCCGCCCACGGGTACGACGTCGTCGCCGCGCCCGACGGCGCCGCCGCGGTCGCGCTGGCCGCGAAGGAGCACCCCGACATCGTCATGGTCGACCTGGGCATGCCGCGCCTCGACGGCGTCCAGGTCATCGAGGCGCTGCGCGGCTGGACGACCGCGCCCGTGATCGTCGTCTCGGGGCGCACCGGCTCCGCCGACAAGGTGGAGGCGCTGGATGCCGGAGCCGACGACTACGTCACCAAGCCGTTCCAGATCGACGAGCTGCTCGCGCGGCTGCGGGCGCTGTCGCGGCGAGCGGGTACGGCATCCGGCGTCCCCGTCGTGACGTTCGGCGACGTGGTCATCGACCTGTCGACGAAGACCGTGACGCGAGGCGGCGAGCGCGTGCACCTCACACCGACCGAATGGCGCATCCTCGAGTTCCTCGCGCGCAACCCGGGGTCGCTGGTCACCCGCCAGGCGCTGCTGAAAGACATCTGGGGCACCGAGCAGGTCGCCGACACGGGCTACCTGCGCCTGTACATGTCGCAGCTGCGCAAGAAGCTCGAGGCCGATCCCGGACGCCCGGCGCACCTGCTGACGGAGTCGGGCATGGGCTACCGGCTCATGGCCGACGCGCCCGCGGCCGGGATCGGCTGAGCATGCTCACCGTCCGGGTCACCGCCCCGCACGAGCTCGCGAAAGAGCTGTGCGAGCGTCTCAAGGACGAACCCACCGTCAGCGACATCGTCTACGTGCCCACGGCGACCGCCGACGGGCAGGGCGACCTCATCCACTTCGAGCTCGCCCGCGAGAACGCCAACAACATCATGCGCATGCTGCGCCACGCGGGAGTGCCCGCGCACGGCTCCATCGTGGTGAGCGAGCCGATCGCGGTGGTGTCGGATGCCGCGGCCGCTGCCGAGCGCGCGGCTCCGGGTCATCCCGCCGACGGCGTGCTGTGGGCGCAGCTCGCCGACCGCTCGCGCGAGGACGCACGGCCCTCGTGGAGCTTCTTCGCATTTCTGCTGCTGGCGACGCTCATCGCCGGGATCGGCCGGATCCTCGACCAGCCTATCCTCATCATCGGGGCCATGGTCGTCGGCCCGGAGTTCGCCCCGCTGGCCGCCATCTGCTACGCCGTGGTGCGTCGCAGGCGCGGCATCGCGGGGATGGCGTCGGTCACGCTCTTCGGCGGCTTCGCCCTGTGCGCGGCCATCGCGTGGGCGGTGTGGGCGGTCGTCTACGCGTTCGGGCTCATCACGTTCGAGCAGGCGACGACGGGTCCCTTGACCGAGTTCATCATCGCGCCCGACGTGTGGTCCTTCGTGATCGCCCTGCTCGCCGGCATCGCGGGTGTTCTGTCGCTCACGACGTCGAAGTCGTCGGCGCTCGTCGGCGTCTTCATCTCGATCACGACCGTTCCGGCCGTCGGCACGATCGGGCTCACCCTCGCCGTCGGGGCATGGGACGAGGCGCTGAGCGCGCTCACGCAGCTCGTCGTCAATCTCGCGGGGCTCTTCGTCGCCGGCATCGCGACCCTGTACGTGCAGCTGAAGATCGGGCGGCGCATCGGCCTCCGGCTGGAGGCGCGGCGAGCGCGGCGCAGCGCCGAGAACGCCTGACGTCCTCTCGTCACCCCCGGTACCACTCCTCGTCGATCGTCGACAGCCGGGACGGGTGCGCTTCGTCGCCGAGGCCGAAGAAGCGCTGAAAGCTCAGCAGGAGCGGGCGCCAGCGCAGCGGATCGATGCGGTTCGCGTGGCCGGGCAGCCGCAGCGTCTCGCGCACGTGCACGCGAGTGACGCCGACCTCGACCACGAGGACGCTCGCGTCATCGAGGGTGGGCGCG
This sequence comes from Microbacterium sp., assembly GCF_051953575.1. Lineage (GTDB taxonomy): Bacteria > Actinomycetota > Actinomycetes > Actinomycetales > Microbacteriaceae > Microbacterium. The sequence goes on along the minus strand of NZ_JBQCIP010000082.1, from coordinate 1,162 downwards.
TCGCCCAGCGGGTGCATCGCGGTGACGCGACCCTCCAGGTGCACGGGCAGCTCGGCCACCCGCGGCGGCGCCACCGTCTCGGAGGCGACCGGCCGCACACCGGCCTCGGCGAACTTGTCGGCGACGTGGCGGTAGCCGGCGGCGGCCTTGCGCGGCGACACGGGCGAGCGTCCCGTCGTGAGCGCGAGCCGGTCGACGATGTCGACCTCGGCGGCCGAGGGCAGGTTGATGACGACCTCGCGGGTCGCCCTCAGGTTGCGGCCGGTCTGGCTGCGCGCCGCGACGCCCAGGACCGCGGTCTGACCGAGGAACCACACCGAGGAGTTGGGGGCGAGGTTGGGGTGCCCGTCCTCGTCGACCGTCGACAGCAGCGACACCGGGGTTCCGAAGTAGAGGATCGCGGGCGAGATCGCGACGTGGGGGTCGAGCGGGGTCAGAGTGCCCATGGGAGCCGCCTTTCGAAGGTTCGGCTCCAGTCTGGAACGCGCCCCCGCGCCCGGTCCGGCGGGAAACGGACGCCGCGTTGCCGCGGCATCCGGCCGGACCGATGCGTCAGCCCAGACCCCGGCGCTCACCCTCGGCCGAGGGCGCGGCATCCCCGTCGACGGGGCGCGACGACAGCCCGACCGCACCCGAGTGCGGGTCGTTCGAGAGCGCGGCTGCGACGGCGGCCGACTCGTCCACGTCCGGGTACTGCGGGCGCAGCTGGACGGGGTTGCGGAGGCGCTGCTCGCGCTTGGCCTTCGAGGCGGCCGCCCACAGGTTCAGGGCCTCGACGAAGATCGCGAACGCCATCGGACCGTAGATGAACGCCTTGTCGACGTGGAACCCGAAGCCCTCGGCGATGAGGAACACACCGATCAGCAGAAGGAACGACAGCGCCAGCATCTTCACCGTGGGGTGCTTGTTCACGAACGCGAAGATGAAGCGCGACGCGAAGAGCATGATGCCGAACGACAGCACGACGACCGTGATGATCACGACGAGGTTCTCGGTCATGCCGACCGCCGTGATGACGGAATCCAGCGAGAACACGAGGTCGAGCACGAGGATCTGCGCGATCACCGAGCCGAACGTCACGGCCTTGCGACCCCCGGCACCGTGCTCCTCCTCGGCGCCCTCGAGCTTGTGGTGGATCTCGGTCACGGCCTTGTAGACGAGG
>NZ_JBQCIP010000081.1:0-6905 GCF_051953575.1 Microbacterium sp. | reverse complement strand
GGATGGGAGCCGGCGACTGCCCCGCCGCAGTGCGGTCGAGCCCGATCACGATCGTGAGCTGTTTGGCGTCCGGCGACGAGGCCACGTAGGCGTCGCTCTGCTCGGTCGCAGCGCCGCCGATGGCCTCCGCGAGGCCCTTCGCGGCCGCCTCGTCCGCGGGAGTGCTGTAGAAGACCGTCGTCGTGGGGAAGTCCTGCGAGCCGGCCTCGCCGGCGGTCACGGCATCCTCGGCCCAGCCGGCCGCGACCACGTCGTCCTTCAGCTGAGTGGCGAGACCTTGCTGGGGCGTCGCGTTGAGGATCTGCACCTGATACGTCGTGTCCTTGACGGGCGCGACCTCGGGGGCGACCGAGACCGTCGGCGCCGGTGTGGGCGCCAGCTCGATCCGCCCGGACGCGATGAGCGTGCCGAAGATGCCGACGGCGATCAGCACCACGGTCGCGAGCGCGGCCCACAGCAGCACGACCCAGCCGCGCATGCGGGGGTTCTCGGCCCGGTGCGCACCGACACGGTCCGTGTCCGGCAGGTCGTCGAAGCGATCCTGGGGATAGCGGGAGGTCGGCACCCGTCGATGTTACCCGGCCGAAGCTATGGGCCCGATCCGACAGACCGGTGGACGCCCTGCCCGGTGCGCCGGGCGTCAGCGGGCGGCGCGGGCGCTGCGTTCGTGGACCGCGGCGTCGCGCAGTCGGCGCAATCGCTTGACGAGCATGGGGTCGTGCTCCTGCGCGTCGGTGGTGTCGATGAGTCGCCCGAGCAGCTGGTAGTACCGCGCCGGCGACAGCCCGAGCTCGGCGCGCACGGCCTCCTCCTTGGCCCCCGCGTGACGCCGCCACTGCGCCGCCCACCAGCGCGCCTCGAAGTCGAGGAGGGCGCGGTCGCGGTCGGTCAGAGGCACCCTGCCACGCTAGCCCGCGGCATCCGCCGATCCGTTCTCCGACGCGCGCCAGCGCACGGATCCGCCCAGCGGATCGACCGCCGCGAGCGGACCGCCGTCGCGGGCGAGCACGAAGCCGTCCCACGTGTCCGCCACGGCGTCGTGGAAGCTGGGCGGATCGATCGTGATCCACACCGCATCGAGCCCACGGATCGTCGCGATCAGCCGTGCGCGCCCGGCGCGGTCGATGTGGGGCAGCACGCCCGGGGTCGTGACGACGAGTGTCGCGCCCTGCGGCGCGCGGGCGGCGAGCGCGCGCAGCACCGCGGGGTCGGTGGCGTCGCCCGCGACGAGCAGCGGCGGAGCGGCGGCCGCGATGTCGAGCGCGGCGCGGACGCGGTCGGCGCGCCCCGCCTCGCCCGGCCACACGAGGCTCGTGAGGAACCGCCGATCGTCGGGGGCGGCGGCATCCAGCGGCTGCAGGTCGATGCCCGCGCGCCACACGACGTGCGGCAGCCGCAGCGGCGGATCCCCCTGCACGTCGCATTCGAGCACGACCGGCGACGGCCCCTCCTCCGGGTCGAGGCGCGTGTCTGTGTCGCTCCCGCGGTAGCGGTACGAGTAACGGTCGGGGTAGAGGCACAGCCCGGCGCTCGCCCCCACCTCGAGCAGCGCGATGGGGCCGTCGACGCCGGCGAGCGCGGGCAGCAGCGCGGCGCACCTCTGCGGCTCGTTGGTCTGCAGGCGACGGCGGGATGCCTCCGCCACGACCTGGTCGGCGTGGCCGCGCACCCAGGCGGCCCACGCCGGGTAGTCCGCCTCGGGCGCTCCGAGCACGCGCGTCACGGCGAACACGAGCGGCGGCTGGCGGCGCGTCGCAGGGATGCGCGCAAGGATCCCCGCGATCGTGTCGTCGCCGGCGACGCCCGCCGCCCATCCGGCGTACAAGACGGAGCGGCCGGGGGCCTCGTCGCGCGCGAAACGGGCATACCGCTCGAGGGTGCGCTGACGCTCCGCGGCCGCCGCCCCGTCCTCTGCTGCAGCATCCACCCGGCCATCCTGCCGCACCCCACGGGCGCCACGGCCCGGCACCACCGGCGCTGGGGTTGAATGGATGCAGCGCACGGGCCCGACGCCGTGCCGAGGAGGACCCATGACATATGCGGTGGACAAGAGCGACGACCAGTGGCGCGCCGAGCTCACGCCCGACCAGTACGCGGTGCTGCGTCAGGCGGGCACCGAGCGGCCGTGGACCGGAGAGCTGCTGGACGAGAGCCGCGCCGGCCTGTACACGTGCGCCGCGTGCGGGGCGGAGCTGTTCCAGAGCGGCACGAAGTTCGACTCGCACTGCGGCTGGCCGAGCTTCTACGAGTCGGTGCGGCCCGAGGCCGTCGAGCTGATCGAAGACACCAGCCACGGCATGGTGCGCACCGAGGTGCGCTGCGCGAACTGCGGATCGCACCTGGGGCACGTGTTCCCGGACGGATTCGGCACGCCCACCGGCGACCGGTACTGCATGAACTCGCTGTCGCTGCAGTTCACCCCCGACGAGGCGTGATGACCAGTGCGATGGAGGCGGCACTCGCCCGCCGGTCGTGGTCGAAGGTCACCGACGAGGCGCCGACGCACGACGAGCTGCTGACCTTCGTCGCCGCCGCGGGGCGCGTCGCCGACCACTCGTCACTGCGTCCGTGGCGGCTGATCGAGCTGCGCGGAGATGACCGCGAACGTCTCGGCCGGGCCATCAACAAGTCGGACGGCGAGAAGGGCTCGTCCTCCAAGCCGCTGCGCGCTCCCCTGCTGATCGCCGTCGTCGCGAGCTACCGCAAGAGCCACAAGGTGCCCCGCTGGGAGCAGGAGGCCGTCGCGTCGGGCGTCGCGCACCTGCTCAGCCTGCTGCTCGACGAGGCGGGGTGGGGTGTGATCTGGCGCACCGGTCACTACACGCGCGCCAAGGCCGTCGCCAAGGCGCACGGACTCAAGAAGAACGAGGAGCTCCTCGGCTGGCTCTACGTCGGCGGCAAGCCGAAGAACTCCCGCCCCGAGCGGCGCAAGGCCGTCGATGCGCGGGAGTTCCTCGGCCAGATGCCCTGACCCGGATCGGCCGCTACACGTCGCCCCCCGCGCTGCCGGTGGTGCCGGCCGTGACATCGAGCAGCCGGTACCGGGCGATGGCCTGGGTGGCGGCATCCTGAGCCACTTCGCCCCGGCGAGCAAGCAGCTGCAGCGTGCGCACCACGATCGAGTGGACGTCGTTCTTGAAGAAGCGGCGGGCGGCGGCGCGCGTGTCCGAGAAGCCGAAGCCGTCGGCGCCGAGCGACGCGAAGTCGTTCGGCAGGAACTGGCGGATCTGGTCGGGCAGCGCCTTCGTGTAGTCGCTGACCGCGACGATCGGGCCGGTCGACTCCGCCAGCTTCGCCGTCACGTACGGGGTGCGGGCGGGCGCTTCCGGGTGCAGGAACGCCTCCTCCTCTGCGGCGACGGCATCGCGTCGCAGCTCGATCCACGACGTCACCGACCACACGTCGGCATCGACGCCCCATTCCTCGGCGAGGATCCGCTGCGCCTCGATCGCCCACGGCACCGAGACCCCCGACGCGAGGATGTGCGAAGGGATGCCGGCGCCCGAGCGCGGCGAGACGCGGTGGATGCCGCGCACGATGCCGTCGACGTCCACATCGCCGGGCTCGGCGGGCTGCACGATCGGCTCGTTGTACAGCGTGAGGTAGTACATGACGTTCGGATCGGGGTGCGCGCCGCCGTACATGCGCTCGAGCCCCGAGCGCACGATGTGGCCGATCTCGTACCCGTACGCCGGGTCGTAGGTGACCACCGCGGGGTTCGTCGACGCGAGGATCGGCGAGTGCCCGTCGGCGTGCTGCAGGCCCTCGCCGGTCAGCGTGGTGCGCCCTGCCGTCGCGCCGATGATGAAGCCGCGCGTCATCTGGTCGGCGGCGGCCCAGAACGAGTCGCCGGTGCGCTGGAACCCGAACATCGAGTAGAACACGTAGACCGGGATGAGCGGCTCGCCGTGCGTGGCGTACGCCGTGCCGGTCGAGGTGAACGCCGCGACCGATCCCGCCTCGTTGATGCCGGCGTGGAGGATCTGCCCGGCCGGGCTCTCTTTGTACGCCAGCAGCAGCTCCCGGTCGACCGACGTGTAGTGCTGCCCGTTCGGGTTGTAGATCTTCGCCGACGGGAAGAACGAGTCCATCCCGAACGTGCGCGCCTCATCGGGGATGATCGGGACGATGCGTGAGCCGATCCCCTTGTCTCTCATGAGGTCGCGCAGCAGCCGGACGAACGACATCGTGGTCGCGGCGTGCTGGGCGCCCGAACCGCGACGGGCGACCTGGTAGGCGGTCTCGCCCGGGAGCTCCAGCGCCGTGTGCGCTCTGCGCCGCTCGGGCACCGGGCCGCCGAGCGCACGGCGGCGGTCCAGCAGGTACCGGATCTCGGGGGCGTCCGCACCCGGGTGGTAGTACGGCGGCCGGTACGGGTCGGCTTCGAGCTGCTCGTCCGTGACCGGGATGCGCAGCAGGTCTCGGAAGGACGTGAGGTCGGCAAGCGTCAGCTTCTTCATCTGGTGGGTCGCGTTGCGGCCCTCGAAGTTGGCGCCCAGCCCGTACCCCTTGACCGTCTTGACGAGGACGACGGTCGGCTGGCCCTTGTGCTCGGTGGCCGCACGGTACGCGGCGTACACCTTGCGGTAGTCGTGACCGCCGCGCTTGAGGTTCCAGATCTGCTCGTCCGAGTAGTCCTTCACCAGGTGCGCCGTGCGCTCGTCGCGGCCGAAGAAGTGCTCACGGATGTACGCGCCGTTCTCGGCCTTGAACGTCTGATAGTCGCCGTCGGGCGTGACGTTCATGAGATCGACCAGGGCGCCGTCGCGGTCGCGGCTCAGCAGGTCGTCCCACTCGCGGCCCCAGATGACCTTGATGACGTTCCATCCCGCGCCGCGGAAGAACGCCTCCAGCTCCTGGACGATCTTGCCGTTGCCGCGCACCGGGCCGTCGAGACGCTGCAGGTTGCAGTTGACCACGAACGTGAGGTTGTCGAGCCGGTCGTTGGCTGCGAGCTGCAGCAGGCCGCGGCTCTCGGGCTCGTCCATCTCTCCGTCACCCAGGAACGCCCACACGTGCTGGTCCGAGGTGTCCCTGATGCCGCGATTGTGCAGGTACCGGTTCGTCTGCGCCTGGTAGATGGCGTTCATCGGCCCGATGCCCATCGACACGGTCGGGAACTCCCAGAACTCCGGCATGAGCCGCGGATGCGGGTACGAGCTCAGGGCGTGGCCCTCACGCGACTTCTCCTGGCGGAAGCCGTCGAGGTCCTCCTCGCTCAGGCGCCCCTCCAGGAACGCGCGGGCGTACATGCCCGGCGATGCATGGCCCTGGAAGAAGACCTGATCGCCTCCGCCCGGGTGGCCCTTGCCGCGGAAGAAGTGGTTGAAGCCGACCTCGTACAGGGTGGCCGCGCCGGCGAAGGTCGAGATGTGCCCGCCCACGCCGATGTCGGAGCGCTGCGCGCGGTGCACCATGACCGCGGCGTTCCAGCGCATGTAGGCGCGATAGCGGCGCTCCAGCTGCTCGTCGCCGGGGAACTCGGGCTCCTGGTCGACGGGGATCGTGTTGACGTAGTCGGTCGTGGTGACCGGCGGGATCCCCGCGCTGCGCGCGCCCGCGCGCTGCACGATGCTGCGCACGATCTGCTGACCGCGTGCGGTGCCGCGGGCGTCGATCAGCGCGTCGAGCGACTCGACCCATTCCGCGGTCTCTTCGGGGTCGGTGTCGACGGTGCCGTCGGCGGCTGGGCCCGCGGTGGCGGTGGTGGCGGCGCTCATGGCGCTCCTTCCTGCAGGGCGGGGGCGGGACCCGTTCGGATCCCGCCCCCGCGTGAAGATGTGCTCAGTGGTCGCCGGCGGCGTTCTGCCTGTGCGCCGCCGCGCGCGCCGGGCGGATCACCGGCTGCGAGCCCGTCGGGATGATGTGCACCTCGTTGCCGTCGGCGGCGATCAGCTTGCCGCCGAGGTAGTGGTCGCCATCCTCCAGCGCGGCGAGCTCTTCTTCGCGAACCATGCGCGGGGGCGCGGCGACGAAGACGGACTGTCCCTTGGAGTTGCCCCACGTGATGTGGTTGAACAGGATGTTGAGCAGGATCGCGACGATGGCCGCCGAGCTGATGCCCGAGTGGAAGATCGTGACGAACCAGGCGGGGAACGCCTCGTAGATCGCGGGGGCCACGACCGGCAGCATCCCGACGCCGATCGAGGCCGCGACGATGATGAGGTTCATGTTGTCGCGGTACTCGACCTTCGAGAGGGTCCGGATGCCGGAGGCCGCGACCGTGCCGAACAGCACGATCCCGGCGCCGCCGAGCACCGACATCGGCACCGCGGCGACGACGCGTCCGAGGATCGGGAGCAGGCCGAGGACGACGAGGATGCCGCCGCCGGCGGTGACCACGAAACGGCTCTTGACCTTGGTGATGGCGACCAGGCCCACGTTCTGAGCGAACGCGCTCTGGGTGAACGAGTTGAACACCGGCGAGATGAGGCTCGAGAGCATGTCGGCGCGCAGGCCGTTGCCGATCCGCTTGGAGTCGACCTTGGCGCCGACGATCTCGCCGACGGCGAGGATGTCGGCGGTCGTCTCGGTGAGGATGACCAGCACCACGATGAGCATCGACACGATGCCGGCGATGTTGAAGGTCGGCAGGCCGAACGCGAACGGCGTCGGGAACGCGAAGATCGGCCCGTCGAGCACCTTCGAGAAGTCGGCCATGCCGAACGGGATCGCGATGATCGTGCCGAGGACGATGGCGAGCAGGATCGACAGGCGCGAGATCGCGGCGTTGCCGACCTTCGACAGGATCAGCACGATCAGCAGCGTCGCGAACGCGAGGCCGATGTGCGCCATGCTGCCGTAGTCGGGTGCGGAGCGGACGCCGCCCATGATCCAGTTGGCCGCGACGGGCAGCAGCGAGAGGCCGATCATGGTGATCACCGACCCCGTGACGACCGGCGGGA
>NZ_JBQCIP010000080.1:0-7020 GCF_051953575.1 Microbacterium sp. | reverse complement strand
CCCACATCGTGGGCGTGCACGCCGTCGACGTCGAACGCCCACAGTCCCACGCGCTCGGCGCCGGACGCGTCGCCGAGCAGCCGGATGCCGGGGAGCGCGCGCAGGCCCTCGCCCAGGCGCGCCTCGAGCGCCTTCTCGTGCGCGTGGACGGCATCCATCCCGAGCCCGTCGAGGTACCGGACGGCGGCGGCCAGCGCGATCGCCTGAGACACCGGCTGCGTGCCGGCCTCGAACCGCTGCGGCGGCGCCAGGTACTGCGCCTCGTCCAGGGTGACAGTCGTGATCATCGAGCCGCCGGTGAGGAATGGGGGCAGCGCCTCGAGCACGTCGGCGCGACCGTAGAGTCCGCCGATGCCGTACGGGCCGAGCATCTTGTGGCCCGAGAACACGGCGAGGTCGACGCCCAGCGCCGGCAGGTCGAGCGGCAGGTGCGGCGCGGACTGGCAGGCGTCGAGCACGGTCGTGGCGCCGACGCCCTGGGCGAGCGCGACGAGCTCGGCCACCGGGTTCACGATGCCCAGCACGTTCGACACGTGGGTGAACGCCACCACCCGGGTGCGGTCTCCGATGAGCGCCGCGGCGGCCTCGAGGTCGAGCGTGCCGTCGTCGTGCACCGGGATGTGACGCAGCACCGCGCCCGTGCGGGCGGCGAGCTCCTGCCAGGGGATCAGGTTGGCGTGGTGCTCGATCTCGGTCACCACGATCTCGTCGCCCGGGCGCAGCGCGAACCGCGCACTCTCGGGCGCCCCGCGGCCGACCGACGCGTTGCCGATGGCGTACGCGGCGAGGTTGAGGCCCGCCGTCGCGCCGCTCGTCCACACCAGCTGCTCGGCCGGTGCTCCCACGAAGCCGGCGACCGCCGTGCGGGCGTCCTCGAAGAGCTCGGTCGCCTCTGCCGCGAGCGTGTGCGCGCCCCGGTGGACGGCCGAATTGGCCCGGGTGAGGAACGACACCTCGGCGTCGATGACCGCCTGCGGCTTCTGGCTCGTCGCACCCGAGTCCAGATACACCAGGGGTTGCCCGTTCACACGCTCGCCGAGGATCGGGAAGTCGGCGCGGACCGCGTCGGCGTCGATCAGCGCGGCCGGCGAGGGAGCGGGTGCAGAGGTCACCCCTTAAGGCTACGCGGGATGCCGGCGTCGCGGGTCGTCCGGCCGGCGGCCGCCGGCATCCGCTCTCCGGGCGTCAGGCCTGTGACGAGGTGTCGGTCTTCTCGGCCGGCGCCGGCGGGCCGGCGGGGCGGACGGCACGGCGCCCGCGGCTCTCGACGACCGGGATCGTGTGCTGGCCGCCGCGGCCGGCGCGCTCGTCGCCCGGCAGCACGCGAGAGCGGCGGCCGTAGATGAGCTCCGACGAGTCGAGCAGCCAGGGCACGAGCGTGATCGAGACGCCGTGGACGAGCATCAGCTGCTGTGCGATGCGGCGTGCGCGGCGGTTGTGGAGGATGCCCTCCCACCAGTGCCCGACGATGTACTGCGGCAGGTACACGGTGACGACGGACGAGCCGTGCTCCTCGCGGTACTTGCGCACCCACTCGGCGATGGGCCCGGCGTACGTGCGGTACGGCGACTCGATGATCTTCAGCGGGATCGGCATGCGGTGCTTGCGCCACTCGGCCTCGATGGCCTCGGTGTCCTCCTTCGAGACTGCGATGTGCACCGCGAACGTCTTGTCGTGCTTGGCGGCGAGGGCGTAGTCGACGGCCTTCACGACCGGCTTCTGCAGCTTGTTGACGAGGATGATCGCGACATCGCCGGACGAGCCGAAATGGGTCTGGTCGTCCATCGCGATCTCGTGCTCGACGTCGCGGTAGTAGCGGTGGACGCCCACCATCAGGAACGACAGGATCGGGATCGCCAGGAACACCAGCCACGCGCCGTGGGTGAACTTCGTGATCGTCACGATGACGAGCACGGACGCCGTCATCGTGGCGCCGAGCGAGTTGATGAAGAGGCCCTTGCGCAGCCCGAACAGCTCGCCGCGCACGGCCTGCGAGCCGCGCTGGTCGGCGGGCAGGCGCCCGATCTCGCGGATGCCGCGGGTCCAGTGCCGGATCATGCCGATCTGGCCGATCGTGAACGAGACGAACACGCCGATGATGTACAGCTGGATGAGGTTCGTGAGATTGGCCTGGTAGACGATCAGCACCCCGATGGCGATGAGGCCGAGGATGATCATGCCGTTCGAGTACACGAGGCGGTCGCCGCGGGTGTTGAGCGCCTTCGGGGCGTAGCCGTCCCGCGCGAGCACCGAGCCCAGCAGCGGGAACCCGTTGAACGCCGTGTTGGCCGCCAGCAGCAGGACGACCGCGGTCGCGGCCTGGATGATGAAGAACGGGATCGAGTTCATGCCGAACACGGCCGACGACACCTGAGCCATGAGGCTCGGCTGCGGGTTGGAGCAGTCGAAGCCGACCAGGTCGCAGGGGTTCTCGGCGTAGTGGACCTGCGACACGAGCGCGATCGCGGTGAGGCCCGTGAACAGCAGGATCGCGATGCCGCCCATCATGGCGAGCGTCGTCTGCGCGTTCTTCACCTTCGGGCGGCGGAAGGCCTGCACGCCGTTCGAGACCGCTTCGACACCGGTCAGGGCGGAACAGCCGCTTGAGAACGCGCGCAGCACCAGCAGGATGACGGCGGCCTGCGTGAGGCTCTGGGTCTCGACCTCGTACCCGGCGCTCGAGGCCATCGGAGCATTGCCCGTCACGATCTCGAACAGGCCGACGACGATCATGACGCCGACCGAGCCGATGAACACGTACGTCGGGATCGCGAACGCGCGGGATGCCTCGCGCACGCCCCGCAGGTTGATGATGACGATCAGGATCACGAAGCCGACCGCCAGCTCGACGCGCCAGGGGTTCAGGCCGGGCAGCGCCGAGATGATGTTGTCGACACCGGACGCGACAGACACGGCGACGGTGAGCACGTAGTCGACGAGCAGTGCCGCCGCCACGATCACGCCGGGGATCTCGCCGAGGTTCTTGCGGGCCACCTCGTAGTCGCCGCCGCCCGACGGGTAGGCCTTGATGAGCTGGCGGTAGCTGATCACGACGACGATCAGCAGCACGACGACGGCCGCGGCGATCCACGGCGCGAAGGCGAGGAACGCCAGGCCGCCGGTCATGAGGATGAGCAGCAGCTCCTGCGGCGCGTACGCGACGGACGACAGCGCGTCGGAGGCGAAGATCGGCAGCGCCAGCTTCTTGGGAAGAAGGTGCTCGTCGGAGTCGGTCGAGGCGAGCGGATCCCCCAGGATGAGGCGCTTGGCGATCGGCGCCTCATCGACCGACTGCTCGCGGCTTTCGTTCGTCACGGCGGGCGATGTTACCCGCATGGAAACCGTGAGGACGCATCCGGACAGCCATCCTCACGGAATCCATACGGCGCTGCCCTCTGAGAGACTCGAACGGTGGATGAGCAGGTGATTCTCGGGGTGCTCGCGATCGCCGCCGGCCTCGTTGTCGGCGTCTTCCTCTTCGTCCCCTTCGTCGCCGTCAGCTACCGGCGCCGCGGCGGATTCGGCGTCGGCCGGTTCGTGCTGTGGGGCGCCGCGCTCGTGTATCTCATGGCGATCTGGACGTACACGCTGCTGCCGCTGCCCGACCCCGACACGATCCGGTGCGCGGGCGTCAACCTCGACGTGTGGGCGTTCGTGGGCGACATCCGCGGAGCGCTCGCCCGGCCGGGTCGTACCCTGACCGATCCCGCCATGCTGCAGCTGCTGCTGAACGTCCTCCTGTTCGTGCCGCTCGGGTTCTTCGTGCGCGTCCTCGGCGGTCGCGGCATCCCCACCGCCCTCCTCGTGGGACTCGGCGTCTCGGCGTTCATCGAGACCACCCAGCTCACCGGTGTGTGGGGCCTCTACCCGTGCGCGTACCGGGTGTTCGACGTCGACGACCTGCTGACCAACACGCTCGGGGCCCTCGTCGGCTCCGTGCTCGCGCTCGCCGTGCCCCGGCGCCACTGGGGCACGCCGAAGTTCGCCGACGCCGAGTCCCCGCGCCCCATCACCCGCCGCCGCCGCTTCCTCGCGATGCTGTGCGACGTGCTGGCGGCGTGGCTGCTCGCCGCCTCGGTCGACGTCGCGTTCCAGCTGCTGCTGTACGCGCTGGGCGCCGAGCGGGCCGTCCACGAGGGCACCGCCGCCTCCGTCGTCGGAGGTGCGGTCACGATCGTGGTGTGGCTCGCGGTGACCCTCGCCACCGGCCGCACCATCGGCGATCACGCCGTGCAGCTGCGGTACACCGGCGGACAGCTGCCCCCGGCGCTCGCGCGAACGCTGCGGTTCCTCGGCGGCATCGGCGGCTACCTGGTACTCAGCGCCCTCCCCGGCCCGTGGGGCATCGTGACGGGCGCGTTCGCGGTCGTCTCGGTGGTGCTCGTCCTCACCACGGACGACCGCCGGGGTCTTCCGGGCATCGTCTCGGGTCAGCGCCTCGTCGACGCCCGCGAGCCCGCCGAGCTCTGACGGACTGCGGATGCCGGCGGCCGGGGCCGCCGGCATCCTCTCGACTACGCCGCAGGCGTGCCCAGGAACTCGCGCGCGGCGACCACGAGCGCGTCGACGCCGCGGCTCAGCGTCGGCTGGATCACCGGGGCGAAGAACGGCGAGTGGTTCGTGGGGATGTCCTTCTCTACGGTGCCCGCCGCGAACGCCTTCGCGAACGCCGCGGGGTCGACACCGCCCCAGAACCAGTAGACGAGCGGCACCCCGGCCTCGCGGGCGAACCACGACACGTCCTCGCTGCCGGTGAACATGCCGGGGTCGATGACCGTGCCGTCGCCGAACGCCGCGTCGAACGCGGCGGTCAGGCGCGCGGTCGCCGCCACGTCGTTGATCGTCGGGGGAAGCGAGTGGTCGGTGACGATGACCGGCGGCTCCTCGGCACCCGACGCCTGCGCCTCGGCGCGGACGATGCGCTCCACCTTCTCGAGCACGCGGGCGCGGGCCTCGTCGTCGGGGTAGCGCAGGCTCAGCTCGAGCTTCGCCTCGGCCGGGATGATGTTGTTCTTCAGCCCCGCATGGATCGAGCCCACGGTGCCCACCGCGACGTCGCGGGGGTCGACCTCGCGCGAGACGATCGTCTGCAGCCGCATGACGGTGGCCGCCGCCATCACGATCGGGTCGATCGTGGCCTGCGGACGCGACCCGTGGCCGCCGCGGCCCAGCAGGGTGACGGTGAGCCCGTCCGAGGCGGCCATCTGCGTCCCGCTGCGCACGCCGATCGTGCCCGCGGGCAGCGGCGTCACGTGCTGGCCGAGCACGATGTCGGGCTTCGGGAACCGGTCGAGCACGCCGTCGGCGATCATCGCCTGGGCGCCCGAGCCGTACTCCTCGGCGGGCTGGAAGACGACGACGACGGTGCCCGACCACTCGTCCTTCGTGGCGACCAGGCGCTCCAGCGCGCCCAGCATCGCCGTCACGTGCATGTCGTGGCCGCACGCGTGCATCACGGGCACGTCGTTGCCGGCCGGGTCGGTGCCGCGGGCCGTGCTGGCGTACTCCAGGCCTGTCTGCTCGGGCACGGGCAGCGCGTCCATGTCGGCGCGCAGCCACACGACGGGGCCCTCGCCGTTGCGGATCACGCCCGCCACGCCGGTCTTGCCGATGCCCTCCTCGAACTCGATGCCGAGGTCGGTCAGGTGCTGCGCGATCACCCCCGCCGTACGCGTCTCTTGGAACGACAGCTCCGGATGCCGGTGCAGATCGATGTACAGCGCTTCGAGGTCGATCGTCATGACCCCGAGCCTAGCCTCGGGCCCGATGGCGCTGTCAGCCGGGCAGCCGTGCCGTCGAGCCGCGCACGATGAGCTCGAACGGCAGCTCGCCCGGCCGGTGCGTCGGAGCCTCGTCCTCGGCCGCTTCCAACGCCGCGAGCATCGCGTCCGCGGCGCGCTCGCCCTGGCCCATCGGGAACTGGTCGACGGTCGTCAGTCGGAAGAACTCGCCCAGCTCGTGGCCGTCGATGCCGATCACCGACAGGTCCTCGGGCACGCGGTAGCCGAGGTCGCGGGCGGCCAGGAGCGCCCCGATCGCCATCTCGTCGGATGCCGCGAAGATGGCCGTCGGACGGCCGCCGGGCTTGCCCAGCAGCTGCTTGGCGGCGCGGAAGCCGCCCTCGATCGTGAAGTCGGCCGGCTCGAACAGCGACGGGATGACCTCGATGCCGGCATCCGCCAGCGCCTGCTCGAAGCCCTGGCGGCGCTGGGTGGGGATGTGGAAGTCGATGTCGAACTCGGGGCTCGCGCCGATGTGCGCGATCTCACGGTGCCCGAGCGCCAGCAGGTGCTCCGTGGCCAGGCGTGCGACCGCGACGTCGTCGACCGTGAGGGTCGTCAGGCGGGGGTTCGGGCCGCCGATCGCGATCACCGGCAGGTCGAGCTCGACGAGCCGCTCGGTCTCTTCGTCGCCGAGCTCGAGCGAGATCGCGATCACGCCGTCGACGCGGCCGCGGCGCAGGAACGTGTCGAACACGTCGTGCCGCTCGCCGCGGTCGGCGGTCAGGCTGTACAGCGTGATGTCGTAGCCGCGGCGCATGAGCGCCGACGCGATGCCGCTGAGCACCGTCGAGAAGAACCAGCGGTCGAGGAACGGCACCAGCACGCCGATGTTGCGGGTGCGGCCCGAGGCGAGGCTCGATGCCGACGCCGACACGACGTACCCGAGGTCCTTCGCGGCCGCCTCGACCTTCGCCTTCGCGCCGGCCGAGACGTGGCCGCGCCCGCTCAGCGCGCGCGAGACGGTCGCCGTCGAGACGCCCGCCGCGCGGGCGACCTCGTCGATGCTGACCACGTCGTCACCTGGCTTTCGAGAGAAGGAGAAGGATGCCGGCGGCCGCCGCCGCCCGTCAGTGCTGGTCGGCCACCCAGACCGCGGTGTCGGCGGGGATCACGTCGGTGACGGGACCGCTCGCCGCGATCACGATACCGCTCGGCAGCGCGACAGGCTCGGAACCGGTGTTCGCCACGACCGTGACATTCCCGTTGCGGAATGCGACGGCATCCGCTCCGTAGCCCT
>NZ_JBQCIP010000079.1:0-3784 GCF_051953575.1 Microbacterium sp. | reverse complement strand
CATGAAGTGGGATGCCGTCCACCCGGCGCCCGGCGTGTACGACTTCGCATCCGCAGACGCGCTGGTCGCCTTCGCCAAGGCCAACCACCAGCAGGTGCGCGGCCACACGCTGCTGTGGCACAGCCAGAACCCGGCGTGGGTGACGGCGGCCAGCGCGACCTGGACCTGCGACGACGCGCGGGCCGTGCTCGAAGACCACATCCGCACCGTGGTCGGCCACTTCAAGGGCGAGATCTACGAGTGGGACGTGGCCAACGAGATCTTCCAGGACGAGTGGGACAACGGCGGCGTGAAGCTGCGCACCGGAGCCAACCCCTTCCTGAAGGCGTGTGCCGCGGACCCCGTCGGACTGCTGGTGGACGCGTTCCGCTGGGCGCATGAGGCCGACCCCGACGCGGTCCTGTTCCTCAACGACTACAACGCCGAGGGCATCAACGCGAAGACGAACGCGTACTACGCGCTCGCCCAGCAGATGCTCGCCGCCGGCGCGCCGCTCGGCGGCTTCGGCGCCCAGGGCCACCTCAGCCTGCTGTACGGCTTCGACACCTCGATCCAGGCGAACTTCGAGCGCTTCGCGGCCCTCGGTCTGAAGGTGGCGGTCACCGAGGCGGACGTGCGCATCCCGCTGCTGCCGGGCGAGACGGGCCCGACCCCCGAGCAGGTCGCGACGCAGGCAGAGCGCTACGACGCGATGCTGCAGGCGTGCCTGAACGTCGCCGCGTGCGAGTCGTTCACGGTCTGGGGCTTCCCCGACGCGAACTCGTGGGTGCCGGACGTGTTCCCCGGTGAAGGCTGGGCGACGATCCTCGAGGACGACTACTCGCCGAAGCCCGCCTTCGACGCGATGCTCGCCTCGCTGCGCGACGCCACACCGGGCACCTCGCCCCGGCGCGGCTGAATCGCGGGTGACAGCGGCGTGGCGCGAGGCCCGCGCCGCTGTCACCCCGCGCTTCACCCGGTAGCCTGAGCCCCATGTCTGGACCGATCGACGACTTCTACGCCGTGATCCCCGCCGGAGGCATCGGCAGCCGCCTCTGGCCGCTGTCGCGTGCCGACGCGCCCAAGTTCCTCCACGACCTCACCGGCTCGGGCCGGACGCTCCTGCGCGACACGTGGGATCGGCTCGAGCCTCTGGCCGGTCCCGACCGCATCGCGGTGGTGACCGGGCGCGCGCACCGCGCCGCGGTCGAACGGGAGCTGCCGGGGATCGCCGACCTGAACGTCTTCCTCGAGTCCGAGCCGCGTGACTCCACGGCCGCGATCGGCCTCGCCGCGGCGATCCTCTCGCGCCGCGAGCCCGACGTCATCATCGGCTCGTTCGCGGCAGACCACGTGATCCGCGTGCCGCAGCTGTTCGAGTGGGCCGTCCAGCAGGCCGTCGCCACCGCGCGCGAGGGGTACATCTGCACGATCGGCATCCAGCCCTCCGAGCCGTCGGTCGGCTTCGGGTACATCAAGAAGAGCGACGCACTGGTGGTCGACGGCGCGCCGGAGGCGGCCCTGGTCGAGAGCTTCGTCGAGAAGCCCGACCTCGACACGGCGAAGGAGTACTTCGCCGACCGCAACTACCTGTGGAACGCGGGGATGTTCATCTCGCGCGCCGACGTGCTGCTCGGCGAGATCGCCGAGAGCGACCCGCACCTGTACGCCGGTCTGATGGACCTCGCCGAGGCATGGGACGACCGCGAGGCGCGCGGTCCCGTCGTCGACCGGGTGTGGCCGACGCTCACCAAGATCGCGATCGACTACTCCGTCGCCGAGCCCGCCGCCCAGAAGGGTCGGCTGGCCGTCATCCCCGGCCACTTCGACTGGGACGACGTGGGGGACTTCGCGAGTCTCGCCAAGCTGAACTCGCACGGGCGCAAGAACGACCTGGCGATCCTCGGCGAGAACGCCCGCATCCTCTCGGATGCCGCGAGCGGCATCGTGGTCAGCCAGACCCGTCGCGTCATCAGCCTCATCGGCGTCCGCGACATCGTCGTGGTCGACACCGAGGACGCCCTGCTGGTGACCACGAGCGAGCACGCGCAGCGCGTCAAGGGCGTCGTCGACGCCCTGAAGCTCAGCGGCCGCGGCGAAGTGCTGTAGCCGGATGCCGCCGGGTGCGGCATCCCGTGCTCATATGAGCGACATATTGCGGTCTTGCAACATTTCGCGAACAGGGCCCCGCGAAGCATGCAACCGCGCCGACACAGTGGGTAATTTTGTGCAGTCCCCGTGAAGGACGCGGGGGGAATCCTGTGGAGGCTGAGTTGACCATCTCACGCACCAAGAAGCTCGTAGGCGTCACAGCTGCCGCGGGCATTCTGCTGGCCCTCGCGGGCTGCGGCTCCGCGCCCGACGACACCTCGAGCACCGGCGACGCCAGTGGCCCGAAGGTCGAGGGCTTCACCCCCTGCATCGTCTCCGACGACGGCGGCTTCAACGACAAGTCGTTCAACCAGTCCGCCCTCGAGGGCATGCAGAAGGCCGCCGACGAGCTCGGCGTCAAGCTGAAGGACGTCGAGTCGGAGTCGGCCAACGACTACGCGCCGAACCTGGAGAACCTCGTCGCCGAGGGCTGCACGTTCATCATCTCCGTCGGCTTCAAGCTGTCGGCCGCGACGGTCGAGTCGGCCCTGGCCAACCCCGACATCGAGTACGCGATCATCGACGACCGCGCCGACAACACCGGCGCCAAGAACGACGACGGCACCGACACGGGCGACGGCAAGACCGACGCGCCGAACATCAAGCCGCTCCTCTTCGACACGGTCCAGGCCGCGTACCTCGGCGGCTACGCCGCGGCCGCCTGGTCCGCGCAGTCGGGTGTCAACAGCGTCGGCACCGTCGGCGGCATCCCGATCCCGCCGGTCACGATCTTCATGGACGGCTTCATCGACGGCGTCGAGAAGTACAACGAGGACAAGGGCGCCACCGTCGCCACGTACGGCTGGGACGTCGCCGGCCAGACCGGTCAGTTCACCAACAACTTCGAGGCGAACGACGACTCGAAGCAGGCGATGCAGACCGCTCTCGACCAGGGTGTCGACGTGCTCCTGCCCGTCGGCGGCCCGATCTACCAGAGCGCCGCTCAGGCCATCCGCGACACCGACAACGGCGCCGTGATGCTCGGTGTCGACTCCGACCTCGCCGTGAGCGACCCG
Organism: Microbacterium sp.; assembly: GCF_051953575.1. Classification (GTDB taxonomy): domain Bacteria; phylum Actinomycetota; class Actinomycetes; order Actinomycetales; family Microbacteriaceae; genus Microbacterium. Next base: position 638 of record NZ_JBQCIP010000079.1, on the reverse strand, counting down.
TCGGTCGCCGACCTCGTGCTGGTCTCGATCATGAAGCGCATCGACACCGCGGTCTACGACGCGACGATGGCTGCCGCCAACGACGAGTTCGACGTGACGCCGTACATCGGCACGCTGGAGAACGAGGGCGTCGGACTGTCGTCGTTCCACGACTTCGAGTCGCAGCTGCCCAAGGGCCTGACGGACGAGCTCGACGCTCTGAAGGAGCAGATCATCTCGGGTGACCTCGAGGTCACCTCGCCCAGCTCGCCGTAATCCGGACGCTGACAGAACCGCGGCCGGGTGGATGCCTCATCCTCCCGGCCGCGGTTCTTCCTCGCCCGCTCACACAATCGCTAAGGTGCACAGTATGAAGCTCGAGCTCCGTGAAATCACGAAGCGGTTCGGGTCTCTCGTGGCCAACGACCACATCGATCTGGTCGTGAAGCCGGGCGAGATCCACGCTCTCCTGGGGGAGAACGGCGCCGGCAAATCCACCCTCATGAACGTGCTCTACGGCCTCTATCAGGCCGACGAGGGCGACATCCTGCTGGACGACGCGGTCCAGCACTTCCGCGGCCCGGGCGACGCCATGGCCGCCGGCATCGGCATGGTGCACCAGCACTTCATGCTCATCCCCGTCTTCACCGTCGCCGAGA
>NZ_JBQCIP010000078.1:0-11205 GCF_051953575.1 Microbacterium sp. | reverse complement strand
GGCGTGACACCTCGGCGTCGACCTCGATGCCCGGCAGGCTGCGGCAGCGTTGCCCGGCCACCCTTGCCCCGCGAGCCCCGCCACCCGTCAGGGTGGCGGGTCTCGCTGCGTCTGTGGGGGCGGATGCCGGCAGAGACGGGGGACGAGACGTCCGCCCCCTGCGGGCAGTACGCCGAGGGTCAGCGGTCAGCGGTCAGCGGTCAGCGGCCGGCGTCGAGCCGCGTCTGCTGCAGCTGCACGAAGAGCTCCGCGCGCTCGCGCCGTTCCTCGGCGAGACGGTCGACCGCGTCGGCGACGGTGTCGGCGAAGATGCGCCCGCCCGCCTCGCCGGGGTGGATGCGGTCGCCCGCGAGCAGGTCCTCGTGCGGGGCGATGGCCGCGGCCCAGTCGGCGACGACGACGTTCGGGCGCGCCGCGGCGAAGGCCTGCAGGTCGGCGTTGACGCCGGGGATCCAGTCACGGGGCGCGTACGCATTCACGAGGACGAGGCTGCGGTCGGGGCCCAGGTCGGCGGCGATGCGGTCGAGCGCGTCGTGATCGACCGGGCCGTTGGTGCCGAGCGCGATCACGACGTACGGGCGCAGGCGTCCCTCGCTCGCGAGGGCCTCGAGGATGCGGGGGCCCGCGCGCATCGGGCGTGACACCTCGGCGTCGACCTCGATGCCCGGCAGGCGATCCATGAGCCCGCCCGCCGAGGCGAGCATGACGGAGTCGCCGACGGCGGTGATCTCGTCTCCGGGCACGCCGCCGTCGTCCGGCGCCGGCGTGGCGGCGGGGGTCGGGGTGATCTCGGGCGAGACGCGGGCCCTCTCGAGCGCGCGTCGCCCCGCCTCGACGGCGGCCTCGGCGCTGGATTCGTCGGGCGCCGCGGCCAGGGCGGCCCCCGTCCCCGCGAGCACGAGCACGCCGGCGAGCGCGGCGCCGAGCACGCGCAGGCGTGCGCGCGGACCGCCCTGCAGGCGGCGCCACAGCGCCCGGGTCGACGCGCGGAACCCGATCCGGCGCACCGGCGTCTCGACGTACCGGTACGACAGAGCGGATGCCGCAAGCGTCACCACCAGCACCCCGAGGCCGATGGGGACGGGCACTACGGCGGTCGTCGTGGCTCCCTGCAGCACGGCCATCGCCACGACGAGCAGCGGCCAGTGCCACAGGTAGATGCCGTACGACCGGTCGCCGATCCAGCGCATCGGCGGGACGTCGATCGCACGCCCGAACGCGGCGCCCGGCCAGACGCCCGCGGTGATCGCGACGGCGCTCAGCACGCTCGCCCCGAGCAGCGCGCCGGGGAATGCGGCGGTCGATCCAGCAGTCGGCAGCGAGGCGATGACGACGATGCCCACGAGTGCGACGACCCCGGCGAATCCGGCGGCCCGGCGCGCGAGGACCGCGCGCGTCCAGTGCGGCCGGGCGGCGGCATCCTGAGACGGATCCCCCGGCCGGAGCAGAGGGACCAGCAGGAACGCGAGGCCCACGCCCAGCAGCAGGCCGAAGGCGTGCGTGTCGGTGCCGAAGTACGCACGGGTGAGGTCGCCGCCACGCGACGTCACGGTGACCATCCAGACTGCCGACGCGGCCGCGAGGGCGAAGGCCGCGGCAGCGCGGCCCCACGTGCGCGGCAGCAGGAGGAACAGCGGGAAGAGCAGCGGCCACAGCACGTAGAACTGCTCTTCCACGGCGAGCGACCAGAAGTTGCGGAACAGCTCAGGCGCGGCGGCCGAGAAGTAGCCTCCGCCGCCGGCGATCGACAGCCAGTTGGAGCTGAACGTGGCCGCTCCGAGCACCTGGGCGTCCAGCCCCACCAGGACATCGCCGCCGACGAGCCACGCGAGCGTCGAGCACACCGCCACCACGAGCGCGAGGGCCGGCAGCAGGCGCCGCGCGCGGCGCTGCCAGAAGCGCCCCAGCGCGACGCGGCCCGTCGCCGTCCGCTCGCGCAGCAGCAGGCTCGTGATGAGGAATCCGCTGATCACGAAGAAGACGTCGACGCCCACGAAGCCGCCCGGCAGCACGGCGGGCGGGAACAGGTGGTACGCGACGACGAGGATCACGGCGATCGCCCGCAGTCCGTCGAGCCCCGGGAAACGGCTGGACGGGCGGGTGGCGGGCGCGATCGACGACATCAGTTCTGTATGCACAGGGAAGGGTGGGGGGAAACAGCAAGTCTACGCGGGCGGCGGCGTATCACCTCGACCCCACGCGCCTCTATGCCCGTGAGAGGCCGAGCGCTAAGGTGGGCCCATCTCGGGTGATGGGGTTCACCCGAGAGACCTGGGGACGCGCGCGGGAGCGCGCGGCACACAGGGCGCGCGAAGGGAGAAGGCGTGTCCGCATCTGGGGTGCCGATCGAGCCTGCCGTGCGCGCCGACTCCGGCGGGTCGGCGGCGCAGTGGGTGGGGACTCCGCGGCCGCGGTCGCGGGGCGGGCTGTCGATCTACTCCATCCTGCTGATCATGCTGCTGTCGGTCAGCGTGCTGTCGAGCATCGTCGTCGGCGTCATCGGCTACGTCAACGGCACCCAGGCGCTGCGGGGCATCGCGTACGAGCGGCTCGTCGAGATCCGCGAGAACCGGGCCCGCGAGGTCACGCAGCTGTTCGACGGCATCGAGGGCGCCGTGCGTCTCGCCGCCCTCGGCGACACCAGCAAGCAGGCCGTGAAGGCGTTCACCGACGGGTACGCGCAGCTGCAGGGCGTGCCTCTCGACGGTTCCGCGTCCACGGCGGTCGACACGTACTATCGCGACGTCTTCGCGGCGCAGCTCGAAGAGGCGACGGGGACCACGGTCGACGGGACGAGCTTCGCCCCCCACACCGCCGCGCAACGCTACCTGCAGTACTACTACGTGACGCCGTTCGACGACTGGGCGGACGCCATCCGCAACGACGGCGCCGACGACGCGAGCGCGTGGACGCAGGCGCACCGCGACTATCACCCGTACTTCCGCGCGATGACCCAGCTGCAGGACTTCGAGGACGTGCTCCTCATCGACACCGAGGGCGACGTCGTCTACACCGCGTACAAGGGCGTCGACCTCGGCACGAACCTGTTCGACGGACCGTACCGGCTGTCGAACCTCGCCGACGCCTACCGCGAGGCGATGGCCCGCAACATCGTGGGCAACGTGGTCCTCGCCGACTTCGCCGCGTACAACCCGAGCCTCGGCAATCCCGCTGGGTGGGCGGTGACCCCGATCGCCGACGACGGAGAGGTCATCGGCGCGCTCGCCGTGGAGCTGCCGATCGACCGCATCAACGAGGTCATGACGGTCGACGGTGCCTTCGCGCTCAACGGGCTGGGCGCGACGGGGGAGACGTACCTCGTGGGCGAGGACGGCTACATGCGCTCGGTCTCGCGCGCCCTGCAGGACGACCCCGCGGCGTACGAGAAGGCCGCGGTGGCGGCGGGACTCGCGCCCGAGGCGGCGCGGCTGAGCGTCGAGCACGGCGACACGCTGCTGCAGCAGTCGATCGGAGCGGATGCCGTCACCCGCGCGATCGCGGGCGACACCGGCACCGTGCTGGAGACGGACTACCTGGGCCGCGAGAGCCTCACGGCGTACGCCCCGCTCGACATCGACGGTCTCGACTGGGTCATCGTGGCGCAGCAGACCGAGACCGACGCGAGGGGCCCCGTGGCGGACTTCACGCGCAACCTCATCCTCTCGACGGCCGGCATGATCATCGGCGTCTGCCTGCTGTCGCGCGTGCTCGCGCAGGTGTTCGTGCGTCCCCTGCGGCGCCTGAAGACCGCGGCGCAGCGCATCGCCGCGGGGGAGGAGGGCGTGCAGGTCGACGCCGGCTCCAGCGATGAGCTCGCCGACGTCGCCGACGCGTTCAACGACATGAGCCGCAGCCTGCAGGTGAAGTCGCAGCTCATCGAGGAGCAGGAGCGCGCCAACGAAGAGCTCATCCTGTCGTTCATGCCGGAGGGCATGGCGAGCCGGTACAAGCCGGGGGACGAGGCATCCATCACCCAGGACAGCGACGACGTCACGGTCGTCTTCGCCGACATCGTCGGATTCGAGGCATGGGCGCTGTCGCTGTCGTCCGACGAGGCGATCGCTCGCCTGAACGACCTCGTCCGCTCGTTCGACGAGGCCGCCGAGCGGCACGGCGTCGAGCGGGTCCGCACGACGCGGCAGAGCTATCTCGCCAGCTGCGGGCTCGCGACGCCGCGGGTGGACAACGCCCGCCGCGCGGTGGAGTTCGCCCGCGAGCTCGACACGATCCTCGAGCGCTACTCCGCGCAGCAGGGCGTGCAGCTGACGCTGCGCGCGGGCCTGGACTCGGGCAAGGTCACGAGCGGGCTCATCGGCCGCGCACGCGTCGTCTACGACATGTGGGGGGATGCCGTGAACCTGGCGTTCCGCGTGCAGGGCGACTCCGACGAGCCCGGCATCTACATCACGCAGCGGGTCGCGGACCGGCTGCCCGACTCGATCCCGGTGCGGCCCGCCGGCGAGATCGAGACGCAGAGCGGCGGCCAGCGGGTGTGGAAGGTCGAGACCCCGGCCGTCGTGCCGGTGAACACTGCCGCCGAGGTGTGAGGCCGCCGTGTCCGACATCGTGCAGCAGCCCTGGTTCTGGCCGGCGGTCATCGTGTCGGTGGGCCTGCCGCTCGCCCTCATCGGGCTGACCGAGCTCTACAACGCCCTCGTCCGTCGCGGCAGCAGGGCGGCGCCGATCGTCGCGATGGTGCGCAACTACGTCGTGCCCGTCGCCGGCGTGCTGATCCTCCTCAGCCAGCCCGGTGCCTGGGAGGGATCGGGCATGTGGCCGAAGGTCGTCTGGACCATCTTCGGGCTGCTGGTGATCGTGGTGACGATCAACGCCGCGAACCACCTGGTCTTCCACCGTGCCGAGAAGGGGTCGTGGCGCGACCGGTTCCCGACGATCTTCAGCGACCTGATCCGGTTCGTGTTCATCGTCGTGGGCATCGCGCTGCTGTTCTGGTGGGTGTGGGGCGCCGACGTCGCCGGGGTGTTCGCCGCCCTGGGCGTCACGTCGATCGTCGTGGGCCTCGCACTGCAGAACGCGGTCGGCTCGATCGTCTCGGGACTGTTCCTCATCTTCGAGGCGCCGTTCGAGCTCGGCGACTGGATCGAGATGGACAGCACCCGCGGGCAGATCGTCGAGGTCAACTGGCGCGCGGTGCACCTCGAGACCGGCAACGGCACGATCGTGGTGCCGACGGCGGAGCTCGCCGGCGGCACGTTCACGAACCTCTCCCGCAATCCCGAACCGTACGCCGCGACGATGGCGTTCGAGTTCGGCAGCGACGACCCGCCCGGCCGGGTGCGCGAGCTGCTGGTGACGGTCGCCCGCGACATCCCGCTCATCGCGGCCGGGCCCGAGCCGACCGCGAAGACGCTGGGCGGCTCGCGCTACGAGGTCGCGATCCCGCTGCGCTCGCCGGGCGACCGGGATGCCGTCACCGACGCCTTCGCGACACGTCTCTGGTACGCCGCGCGCCGCGCCGACCTGCACCTCGACGGCGATCTCACCGACGAGTGGCGCACGCCCGCCCGCCTGCAGGACGCGCTGCGGCAGATCGCGCCGGCGCTGAGTCTCGCCCCGGGCGACACCGACACGCTCGCCGCGCACACGCGGCTGGAGCGGTACTGCGCGGGCGAATCGCTGCTGCGCCCCGGCACCGTGCCGGTCGAGACGCGCTTCATCCTGGCGGGCAGCGTGGTGCTCGGCATCCCCACCGACGACGACGGGTTCGTGCAGGTCGCGACGCTGGGGGTCGACGATCCGGTCGGGCTCACCGCGCTCTCGCGCACCCACACGATCTCGCGGGCCGTCGCCACCAGCGAGGTCGATGTGCTGGTGGTGCCGGTGAGCGTGCTCGACGACATCGTGCGCGCACACCCCGTGGTCGCGCGCGAGATGGTGCGCGAGAGCGAGAACCGCGTGCGGCAGGCCGCGGCGGCGCTGCAGGCCGTGGGGCACCAGCTGCCCCGCGGCCGTGCGGTCGTCGGCTGAGGCATCCCTCTCGGCCGCATAGAGTGGGCTCGTGCGCATCCGGCTCGACATCGCCTACGACGGCACGCATTTTCGCGGATGGGCGCGGCAGCCGGGTCTGCGCACCGTGCAGGAGACCCTCGAGACCGCCCTCGCCCGCGTCGTCGGCGGCAGCCCCCGGCTCGTCGTCGCCGGTCGCACCGACGCCGGGGTGCACGCGAGCGATCAGGTCGCCCACGTCGATCTCGACGAGGCGCAGAGCGAGAGGATGCTGGCACGCCACGCCCGCCCGTCGGCCGCGCCCCAGACGCCGGAGGACCGCGCACACGCGCTCGCCGCCCGCATCACGGGCGTGCTCGGGGCGTACTCCGACGTCGCGGTGACCGGCTCGCGTCTGGCTCCCGAGGGGTTCGACGCGCGATTCTCGGCCGTATGGCGCCGGTACGAGTACCGCATCGCCGACACCGTCTCGGGCTACGACCCGCTCGAGCGCAACCGCACGACCACCGTGAGGGTCGCGCTGGACGAGACCGCGATGGATGCCGCAGCCCGTGCGCTCATCGGCCTGCACGACTTCGCGGCGTACTGCAAGCCGCGCGAAGAGGCGACCACCATCCGCACGCTGCTCGAGTTCGACTGGCACCGCGACGCCGCCGGCGTGCTCGTCGCCAACGTCAAGGCCGATGCGTTCTGCCACAGCATGGTGCGGGCCCTCGTGGGTGCGTGCGTCGCCGTCGGGGAAGGGCGGCTCGGTCTGGACGACGTGGTCGACATCCGTGACGCGCGGGAGCGCGTGCCGGAGGTCAAGGTCCTCGCAGCCCGCGGGCTCACGCTCACCGAGGTGGGATACCCCGCCGACGAGCTGCTTGCTCAGCGCGCAGAGCAGACCCGCGCGCGACGCGCGCTCGACTGAGTCGACCCGCGCGCGCACGACGCTAGACTGACCGGACTCGCCCGCCGGGGGTGGATTCGGGGGTCGCATGCGCAGGTTCCATCGGTTCGTCACGATCGCCTCGGCCGGTGCGCTCAGCGCTGCGCTGCTCGCGGGATGCGGACCCGCGCCGTGGGACCAGGGGGGAGGCGCAACCCCGTCGGCGACGTCGACAGCAGTGCCCACGCCGGTGCCCAACGACCTGTCGGGGGGATCCACCCAGCGATCGCTGACCGCAGGGCCCGTGACGGCGACGATCGACTACTGGTCGACCCTGTCGATGGACAAGTGGACGCCGGCGGCGATCAAGCCCGTCAGCATCGCGTTGAAGACCACCGTCGAGCCCGCCGACGGCCAGAAGGTCTACCTGCAGCGCGCGTCCATGACCGCGGTGCCCTCGTCGGCCGACGGCCCGCTCGATCCGCTCCAGCCCCAGGTGGACGCCGCGACCGTGAGTCCGGGCTACCTCGTACTCGACCCGTACAGCTACTCGCAGACCTTCAACGTCGGACCCGTGCCTGACGAGGCCACGTCGGTGACGCTGCAGTTCAGCTACGACTTCCTGGTGCAGACCACGCCGACATCGAGCGAGTACGCCAAGCAGACCGCGAGCGACACGATCACGGTTGCTCTGACTGGCTGATCAGGCGTTCGACGATCGTCGCGCTGACCCGCTCCCACCGGTCGCCGCCCTTGGCGCTGGCCAGCCTCGCCGCTTCGCGGCCGGTGTACACCAGGGTGTCGAGGTCGTAGCCGAGCACAGAGACCGGCGCCCATCCCGCGCTCGCGGTCGGCCGGATGGGGAGCTCGCCGTCCACATCCAGCTCCGTGATCCGCTCGAGCACGGTGCGCAGCAGATCCCGCACGACCACCTCGGCACGCGGGACGAGCGCCACGACCGCCCCCGGCGTCGGGGAGCCGACGTCGGATTCCGCGGGGAACACCTCGCGCACGGTCGCCTCTAGCCGGTCCACCAGACTCGAGAACGCCGGCGCGCCCGCGCTCTGCCGGATGTCGGCGGCGTCGTCGATCGCGAAGAACACGACCGACCACGGCTCGGACGACTTCTGCGCGCGGAGCAGACGCGCGCCCGCAGTCCGCTCGAACTGCTGCCATTCCGTCGACACCGCGGTCGAGCGTGCCAGACCGCTGTCGCGCACGCTGGCTCCCACGACCGCGATCAGCGCGCACGCCACGTAGACCAGCATCCCGGCCGAAGAGATCAGCCGTACGAGCGCGAAATCATCGCCGCCGGAGGGTGGGAAGACGAAACCGCCGACGAACGTCGCGGCCCCGGTGACGAAGAAGGCGATCGAGACGATCGCCAGCGGCAGCAGCAGCCGGTCGCTGCGCGCGGCCGTTCCCCGCCGCGCCCAGTCGATCACGAAGAGCGCGGCGAACACGGATGCCGCGAAGAAGACGGTGCGGTACGCCACCGTGAACCACGCGAGGTCGCGGGCCAGCGCGAGCGAGAGAGCGGACACCACCGCGACCGCTGGGCCCGCCCATACGTGCGGACGCATGCCCCAGGCCGCCCGGAACCCCGACCACAGCAGCGCCGGCGATCCCATGAGCGCGCCGAGCGACGCCCGCCGGAGGGCCTCCATGCCGGTCACGTCTCCGGCCACCACGCCGTAGGTCGCCAGCATTGCGAGGGCGAACGCGAAGCTCCAGTACAGCGTGGCGCGACCCGGCTTGACGAGGAAGGCGATGCCGATCGTGAGCATCGTGGCGAGCGTGGTGATCACTGCCTGCGCGATGCCGAGGTCGACCACCGTGCCCGAGACGAGATCGGTCATGACGAGTCCCTTCCGGCGTGCGCCGCGTCCGCCGTCGGCTCGGCCAACGGCAGGGTCACGGTGACGGTCGTGCCCGAGCCTGCTTCGCTCTCGATCGCGAGCTCGCCGCCGTGCGCCCGCACGATGTCGTCGCTGATGCCGAGCCCGAGGCCGGTGCCGCCGGCCTTCTCCTTCGCCTCCGCGGCGCGGAAGTAGGGCGTCAGCACGCGAGGCAGATCATCCTGACCGATGCCGATGCCGGTGTCGGACACCGTCAGCACGACGCTCCCGTGATCGATCGCCGCACGGATGCGCACCTGGCCGTCATGCGGCGTGTACTTGATCGCGTTGCTGACTATGTTGTCGACGACCTGGCGGAGCCGGAAGCCGTCGGCCGCGATCGGCAGGACCTCATCGGCCTGGACATCGACCGTGATGTCGGCGGCCGCCGCCGTCGCCCGGAACGACGCGACGGAGTCGAGCACGATCCGCCGCAGATCGATGTCGTCCACCTCGTCGCGCCCGCCGAAACCGCGGCGCGACGTCGCGACGAGCGTCTCGGTCATCGTCAGCATCCGGTCGCTGGCGGCGATGATCGACTCGAAGCGCTCGCGTGTGCGGGGCTCCAGCTCGTCCAGTTCGAGGGCCAGCTCGGCATTGCCGATCATCACGGTGAGCGGATGCTTGAGCTCGTGCGAGGCCATCGCGGTGAACCGCTCCCGCTCTCGCTGCGCGTAGGTGAGCGCGGTCACGTCGTGGACCAGGAGCAGGATGCCGGGATCCTCGTCGCCGCGTGCGGCCAGTCGCTTCGCGGTCACCGACAGCGCATGCCATTCACCCTCGGCGGTGAACAGCCAGACGGACGCATCGGTGAACGTCTCGCCGCGGGTCGCGCGGACGAAAGGGCGCTCGGAGTAGGGGATGGGCATCCCGCGCAGTCCCGTGTACTCGACCGAGTGCGCCGGCAGAGTCGGGTCGAGGGGGTCCAGTCCGTAGAGGCGCGAGTATGCGTCGTTGACCGCGAGCACGGTGCCGGCCTCCGACAGCCGGACGATGCCGGTGTCGATCCCGTTGAGGATCTCCATCGTGCGGCGCTCCTGGTCGGAACGCCGGCCGAGGGTGGCGGTCAGGCGCCCGGCCTGCCGGCGCAGCAGGCGCCGGAGCGAGCGTGTGCGACGCAGCGCAAGATGCGCCGTGATGCCGATGAACGTGAGCGAGATCAGGACGACGAACACGCGCAGCGCTGCGATGCTGCCGGGCGTGAGCGTCGAGTCGACGAGCAGGATGAGCCCGATCAGCGACAGCATGACGGCGAGCGCGGGGGCCCGGAAGTGCATCGCCACCCACATCACGGGGAACACCCAGAGGTAGCCGAGGCGGAGGTCGGTGCCGCTGGAGACGAGCCCGATCGCCAGCGCATCGGCGAAGGGCACCGCCAGGACCGCCCGCGCAGGCAGCCGGGACCACGGCACGGCCAGCGTCGCGAGCGTCAGCACGACGACCGCGAGGGTGCCGACGAGGAAGTTCCACCGACCGAACGTCGCCGGCTGCAGCACCATCACGAGGACCGCGGTGATGAGCACGCTGGCGGCGAGAACGAGCTGCGTCAGCCAGATCGAACGTGTGCGCCCATCGGGTGTGCCGACGACGTACGTCGCCTCTGCCGCCCCGATTCGCATGAATCGATTCTATTTAGGCCTTCATCCGGGATTTCGGGCGGCACCCCGGGAAGCCCGAGACCGCTCTTGCGGATGCCTTGCGCAAACCTTGCGGGAGCTCTGGGCTGCTCTCGGCGGGGCGTTGCGGTCGGCGTACCAGTCTGGAGGCAGCCGGAGAACCCCGGACCGAACAGACGAGAGCGACGACAGTGACCGACCTGGGGCCCCTCACCCGCAGCGCGCGGCCCGCCCGACCCGTGCCGGGCGCAACTGCGCTCGAGGTCGTCGCCGATCCGTCGCACGGGTTCGCGGACGACTTCGATGCCGTCCTCGACGACGGCGCGGTGCAGCGCTCGACGATCGGCTGCGTCATCCCCGCGTACAACGAGGAGGCGTCGATCGCCGCGGTCATCGAGGGCCTGCTGGCTCAGACCCGCGTGCCGGACGTCATCCACGTCGTCGTCAACAACACGTCGGACGCGACCGTGCGGATCGCCTCGGAGTTCGCCGGCCCGCACGAGGTCGTCACCGAGCTCGGCGAGCAGTTCACCGAGGTCTTCGTGCACGACATCGGCAAGAACCCCGACAAGAAGGTCGGCGCCCTGAACTACGGCTACACCCTCGTCGAGGGCTACGACTACCTGCTCGGCGTCGACGGCGACACCGTGGCCGACGCGCGAGCGGTCGAGTACCTCGAGGCCGAGGCCGTCTCGGACACGCGGATCGGAGGGATCTCGGCGATCTACTCGATCGACGACCGTCCGATCAAGGGCGGCATCGCGAAGTTCCTGATCACGGGTCAGCGCGCGCAGTTCGCCGCGTTCAACCTGCACAACCTGCTGCGGGGCCGCAACATGGCGGTGCTCGGCGG
>NZ_JBQCIP010000077.1:0-41599 GCF_051953575.1 Microbacterium sp. | reverse complement strand
GGCGTCGTACACCTCGCCGAACATGAAGAAGTCGGGCTTGCCCTTCGCGTGCGCGTAGTCGAGCACGCGGGTCGTCCACTGCTGCCAGAACTCGAAGTTCACGTGCTTGGCGGTGTCGATGCGGAAGCCGTCGATGCCGAGGTCGATCCAGCTCGAGTAGACGTCGACGAAGCCGTCGACCACGGTGGGGCTCTCGGTCATGAGGTCGTCGAGACCGTCGAAGTCGCCGTAGGTGACCGACTCGCCCGACCAGGTCGAGTTGCCGCGGTTGTGGTACAGCGTGGGGTCGTTCAGCCACGCCGGCACCTTGAGGTCCTTGTCGGCGTCGGCGATGACCGGCGTGTAGGGGAACGACGTGGCCGGGTCGAGCGTCGGGAACGTGTCGGTGCCCGCATACGCGTGCGGGTCGAACGCGACGCCGTTCGCGTCGGTGTAAGGCGAGGTCTTCTGGTCGATGTAGCCGTACTGCTTCTCGGAGTAGTCGATGACGTCGGCCGTGTGGTTGGCGATGATGTCGAAGTAGACCTTGATGCCCTTGGCGTGCGCCTCGTCGATGAGCGACTTCAGCTCGGCGTTGGTGCCGAGGTGCGGGTCGATCTGCGTGAAGTCGGTGATCCAGTAGCCGTGGTAGCCGGCGCTGGCGTTCGCGCCCGTGCCCTGCACCGGCTTGTTCTTGAAGCTCGGTGTCAGCCAGATCGCGGTGGTGCCGAGGCCGTCGATGTAGTCGAGGTTCTGGCGCAGGCCCGCGATGTCGCCGCCGTTGTAGAACCCCTTGTCGGTCGGGTCGAACCCGGTCGTCAGGCGGTCGCCGACGAGTCCGCCCTGGTCGTTCGACGCGTCGCCGTCGGCGAAGCGGTCGGTCATGACGAAGTAGAACTGCTCCTGGCTGCCGGGCTCTCGCACCGGCGGGGCGATGAGCGCGTCGTCATCGGCGGTGTAGCCGGCGCGCAGGCTCTTGGCCTCGACGCCGACGCGCTTGGTGTTGTCGTCGAACACGACCCGCAGGGTCGAGGGGCCGGCGATCGTCAGCGGGATGTTGTCGCCCCCGCCGTTCAGCCCGTACGACTCGTCCCACGTGTCGTTCGCGGCGACCTTGTACTCGTACGAACCCGCGGGCACGTCGAACTCGGCGGCGTACACGCCCGCCGTGTCGGTGGCGGCGAGGTCGGTCGCCGCGCAGTCCGGCTGCCAGTCGGCCGAGCACCCGAGCTCGGACTGCAGGCTGCCCACGAGGGCGAAGGTGCGCTCGGCGGCGGCGGCCGGCGCGACGGCGACGGCTCCTCCTGTGACGATGAGGGCCGCGGCCGCGAGACTGGCGACGAGCGTGCGTGCTCGGGGAGGTGTCGGCTGTGACATCAGGGCTCCTGGTTGGGGAGAAGGCACGACGACGTGCCGATGAGCTGTGCGCCGACCCTAACAGCGGATTCATAAGAAGTGCAAGCGCTTACAGTATGAGAACCCTTTCATACAGAGGATGCCGCGGCCGCCGGCATCCGCTCGCTCCCCGTTCGCGCAACCGCTTGCAGGCGCGCGACTATTCGGCGGTGCGCGCCTCGCGTGCTTGGCGGCGCGTGAGTGGCGCGGTCTCGGCGGGGACGCGGATGCCGCCCGTGTCGACCTCGACCGGGGCGCCCGCCTGGTTGGCCGCACGCTGGGCCGACAGCGCCGTGTCGTCGTCGACGGCCTCTTGCAGCGCCGACTTCTCGCGCAGCGGCGGCGTGCGGAAGAACAGCGACAGGATGAAGGCCACGATCACGACCCACATCGCGACCCAGTAGACCGCGACCGCCGAATCGTTGAAGGCGACCAGGAGCGGCTTGCTCAGCCGCGGATCCGCACCGACGAGGAACGACGTGTCGTCGATCGTGCTGTCGTCGATCGACGAGTCGCCGCCGCCGTCGGCGAACCGGTCGAGTAGCGTCGGCACGAGGGTGTCGACGAAGGCCGCCCGGTCGTCGGGGTCCGAGAAGTCGAGGGTCACCGTTCCGTCGTCCGACAGCCGGGCGGCCGGCACCTGCTTCTGGATCTCGGCGAGCGCGGCCTGCTGCGCCTGCGAGACCGCCGCGGCGGTGGCGGCATCCTGCTGCGACGCGGGGATCTGCCCGGCGTCGACCTGAGCCGCGACGGCGTCGGTCGCGGCGGTGGCGGCCTTGTCGACGCCGGCCTGCAGCTTCTGCGTCGTGGCGTCGGTGGTCTCGGTGACGATCGGCGTGTAGATCTTCGCCATGATGTCGGCGTTCTCGGGGGCGTCGGCGACGTCCGGGTCGAACGCGGCGTCGAGCGCCGTCGTGAGCGTCTCTTCGTCGGCGAACGAGGCCTGGATGTTCTGCGGCATGAGGGCGAACATCAGCGACAGCAGCACCGCGGTGCCGAGCGTGCCGCCGATCTGCCGGAAGAACGTCGAGGAGCTCGTGGCGACGCCCATGTCGCGCAGCCCGACGGAGTTCTGGCTCGCGATCGTCAGGGTCTGCATCAGCTGCCCGAGTCCGAGGCCGATCAGCAGCATGCCGCCGGCCATGAACCAGTACGACGTGTCGTACTGGAGGTGGGTCAGCCAGAAGAACCCGATCGACAGGAACGCGGTGCCGAGGATCGGGAAGATCCGATATCGGCCGGTGCGGGCGATGAGCTGGCCGCTGCCGATCGACGCGATCATCATGCCGAGGATCATCGGCAGCATCTGCAGACCGCTCTCGGTGGGCGTCGACCCGAGGACGAGCTGCAGGTAGAGCGGGATCGTGAGCATCGCCCCGAACATGCCGAAGCCGACGAACACGCCGATCACCGTCGCCATCGAGAACGTCGACGAGCGGAACAGCTTCAGCGGGATCAGCGCGTCGTCCTTCATGAGGGCCTCGACGATCACGAACGCGATGACGCCGAGCCCGCCCACGACGTAGCATCCGATCGCCAGGGGCGAGTCCCAGCCCCACACCCGCCCCTGCTCCGCGACCAGCAGCAGCGGCACGAGCGCGACGATCACGGTCGTCGCGCCCCACCAGTCGATGCGGACGGAATGGACGGGATGCCGCGGGATGTGCAGGAAGCGCAGCACGATGCCGAGCGCCACGAGACCGATCGGCACGTTGATGAGGAACACCCAGCGCCAGCCGTCGATCCCGAGGATGGTGTCGGCGCCGGCGAACAGGCCGCCGATGAGCGGCCCCAGAAGGCTCGAGATGCCGAACACGGCCAGGAAGTAGCCCTGGTACTTCGCACGCTCGCGCGGAGCGAGGATGTCGCCCATGATCGCGAGTGGCATCGACATCAGGCCACCGGCGCCGAGCCCCTGCACCGCGCGGAACGCCGCCAGCTGCAGCATCGACGTCGAGAACGTGGCGAGGATCGAGCCGATGACGAACACGACGATCGCGAAGATGAACAGCGGACGCCGGCCGAAGATGTCGGACAGCTTGCCGTAGATCGGCGTCGAGATCGTCGAGACGATGAGGTACGCCGTCGTCACCCACGCCTGCTGGCTGAGGCCGTGCAGATCGTCGCCGATCGTGCGGATCGCGGTGCCGACGACCGTCTGGTCGAGCGCCGACAGGAACATGCCGGCCATGAGTCCGAAGATGACGAACAGGATCGCCCGGTGGGTCATGACCGGCGCAGCGGTCTCTTCGGACGACAGACGGGTCTCAGACATGATGCCCCCGGATGCGGATCAGCGATGGCGATCGGGCGACTCCGTCGTCGTCAGGTCTCGGCCCATCGTAGACCGCGGAGGCGTCAGAGGCGCTCGATGATCGTCGCGTTCGCCATGCCGCCGCCCTCGCACATGGTCTGCAGACCATAGCGACCGCCGGTCGCTTCGAGGTGGGCGACGAGGGTGCCGAGCAGCCGGGTGCCCGAGGCGCCGACCGCGTGGCCGAGGGCGATCGCACCGCCCCACGGGTTGAGCCGGGACGGATCGGCGTCGAGCTCGCGCTGCCAGGCCAGCGGCACCGACGCGAACGCCTCGTTGACCTCGTACGCGTCGAGGTCGTCCATCGACAGGCCGCTGCGCTCGAGGATGCGGCGAGTGGCGGGGATGGGACCCGTGAGCATCATCATCGGGTCGTCGCCGACGACGGCGAACGCATGGAACCGCGCGCGCGGCGTGAGCCCCAGCTCGGCCGCCTTCTCCTCGCTCATGATGAGGGCCGCGGAGGCCGCATCCGTGAGCGGTGACGAATTGCCGGCGGTGATCCGCCAGTCGAGGTCAGGGAAGCGCTCCGCGAGCGCATCCGTGCGGAACGCCGGGCCGAGTCCGGCCAGGCCCTCCGTCGTGGTGCCGGGGCGCACCGTCTCATCGAAGGCCACGGCCTCGCCGTCGCCGCCGAGGACGGGGACCACCTGTGAGTCGAAGCGGCCGCGGGTCCAGGCATCCGCCGCCCTCCGATGCGACTCGGCCGAGAAGGCGTCGAGCTCGTCGCGCCCGAAGCCCCAGCGTGCGGCGATCAGCTCGGCTGACACTCCCTGGTTGACGAGACCCTCGGGGTAGCGGCGCATCACGCCCTGCGACACGGTGCCGCCGTGGGCCGACGAACCCAGCGGCACGCGGCTCATCGACTCGACGCCGGCGGCGATGACGATGTCGTAGGCGCCGGCGATCACTCCCTGGGCCGCGAAGTGCGCGGCCTGCTGACTCGACCCGCACTGCCGGTCGATCGTGACGGCGGGCACCGTCTCGGCGAACCCGGCGGCGAGCACGGCCTGGCGTGCGACGTTGAGGGACTGGTCGGCGACCTGGCTGACGCATCCCATCAGCACGTCGTCGATCTGCGTCGACTCGAGCCCGTTGCGCTCCAGCACGGCGGTGAGCACGCCGGCGGCGAGGTCCACCGGGTGGACGCCGCTCAGCGCTCCCCCGGGCTTGCCCCGCCCGGACGGGGTTCGGACGACGTCGACGATGACCGCGCTGCGCATGAGAGAGCCTCCTCCTCCGAGCCTACGTCTGCGGGAGAGGACGGGCGTCGGGCGTCGCGTAGGTGCTGCGCTGCTCGATGACCGCGAGCGTGCACCGCGAGATGCACACCAGACGCGAAGCGTCGTCGACGATGCGGATCTCCCACACGTGCGCGCGACGGCCGATGCTGGCCGGGGTCGCCGTCGCCGTGACCCAGCCCGACGAGATCGGACGGATGTGGTTGGCGTTGATCTCCTGGCCGACGACGTGGAACCGCTCGCGGTCGACGGCGAGGTAGCCCGCCCACGAGGCGAGCGTCTCGGCGAAGGCGACCGACGCGCCGCCGTGCAGCACGCCCGCCGGCTGCACGGTGCGCCGGTCGACCGGCATCCTTCCGACCAGCGCGTCCTCGCGGATCTCGACGATCTCGATGCCGAGGTTCTCGATCAGCGTGCCGTCCGCCATCGCCGGCAGATCGACGGCGGCGACATCGCCGAACCAGAGCGTCATCCGGCCGCTTCTTCTGCCCGATCGGCCACCGCGAGCGCCGCCGTGTCGGGCACATAGCCGTCGATATGGCGTTCGTCCGGGCCGTTGTACTCCGACAGCGGGCGGATGAGCGCATTCGAGGCCAGCTGCTCCATGATGTGCGCGGTCCACCCCGTGATGCGCGCCGCGACGAACAGCGGCGTGAACGTCTCCGTGTCGAAGCCGATGAGGTTGTACGCGGGACCCGACGGGTAGTCGAGGTTCGGGTAGATGCCCTTGCGCGCGACGAACTCGGACTCGAGGGTGTCGTACAGGGCCGCGACGTCGGGGCGGTCGTAGTGCTCGACGAGGGTGTCGAGAGCCGCCTTCATCGTCGGCACGCGCGAGTCGCCGCGCTTGTAGACGCGGTGCCCGAAGCCCATGATCTTGCGCTTCTCGGCGAGCGCGGTGTCGAGCCAGTCGCTCACGTTCGACGCGTCGCCGATCTCGTCGAAGATGTGCAGCACGGCCTCGTTGGCGCCGCCGTGCAGCGGGCCCTTCAGCGCGCCGATCGCACCGACGACGGCCGAGTACAGGTCGCTGAGGGTCGAGGTGATCACGCGGGCGGTGAACGTCGAGGCGTTGAACGAGTGCTCGCCGTAGAGGATCATCGAGCGGTTGAAGGCGTCGACGACGACCTCGTCGGCCTCTTCGCCGAAGGTCATCCACAGGAAGTTGGCGGCGTAATCCAGGTCGTCCCGCGGCGCGACCGGCGGGAGCCCCCGGCGGCGGCGCTGACCGTACGCCACGATAGCCGGCAGCACCGCGAACAGGCGGATGCTGCGCTCGAGGTTCTGCTCGGCGCTGCCGCTCGCGTCGAGCACCGAGCCGGTGCCGGCGAGGTCCCGCGCACCGATGAGGCTCACCGCCGTGCGCACCTCGTCCATCGGGTGCGCGTCCAGCGGCACCAGGTCGATCGTGGTGCGCACGTCGTCGGGGATGGCACGGTGTGCGCGCTCGGTCAGCCGCAGCTGCGCGAGCTGCTCGGCATCGGGCAGCTCGCCGTTCCACAGCAGATACGCGACGGCCTCGAACGGCTGCGTCGCCGCGAGCTCCTGCACGGGGTACCCGCGGTACAGCAGCGAGTTCGTCTCGGGGTTGACCTTCGAGATCGCGGTGTAGTCCACGACGACGCCGGCGAGGCCCTTCTTGATGTCGGGTTCGGTCATGTCAGTCCTTCGTGATGGTGAAGTTGAACACCGAGGTGTCGAAGTGGTTGTACTTCTCGTAGTCGATCAGGTCGTAGAGGTCTGCGCGGTGCTGCATCTCGCCGAGCTTCGACGTCAGGTGGCCGTCCTCGACGAGCGTATCGAGTGCGCGGGATGCCGCACCCATCGCGATCCTCAGCAGCGACACCGGCCAGATCACGATGTTGACTCCCACATCGCGCAGCTGGTCGACGCTGAACAGGTCGGACTTTCCGAACTCGGTCATGTTGGCGAGGATCGGCACGTCCACGGCCTTGCGGACCGCTTCGAACTCGTCGAGCGTGCGCATCGCCTCGGGGAAGATCGCGTCCGCTCCGGCATCCACGAGCGCCTGCGCGCGCCGGACGGCGGCATCCAATCCCTCCACGGCGCGGATGTCGGTGCGCGCCATGATCAGGAAGTTCGGATCCCGTCGCGCGTCGGCGGCGGCGCGGATGCGCTTGATCGCGGTGTCTTCGTCGACGACGGCCTTGCCGTCGAGGTGGCCGCACCGCTTCGGGTTGATCTGGTCCTCGATGTGCGTGCCGGCAAGGCCCGCGTCCTCGAGCGTCTGGATCGTGCGGGCGACATTCATCGGCTCGCCGAAGCCGGTGTCGGCGTCGATGATCGCCGGCAGATCGGTCATGCGCGCGATCTGCTGGCCGCGGGCGGCGACCTCGCTGAGCGTCGTGAGCCCGATATCGGGCAGGCCGAGGTCTGCCGAGAGCACGGCGCCCGAGATGTAGACCCCCTCGAAGCCCTTGCGCTCGATGAGCCGGGCTGAGAGCGGATTGAACGCGCCCGGGAAGCGGAGCAGCTCGCCCGAGGCCAGCCGCTCGCGGAACAGCCGGCGCTTCTCGTGCGCGGGAACGGTGGAGTACAGCATCAGAACAGCCCCTTCGGCGCCGGTGCACCAGCCAGCACCCCGAAGTCGGCGACGATCGTGAGCTGCTGCACCTCCGCGGGGGTCAGCTCGGGCAGGCGCTGGGCGAGGCCGAGGAAGCGCTCGATCTCGTCGGCGGTCAGCACGGGCTCCGCCAGCAGCCGGAACTTGCGCACGTAGTCCTCGCGGGCGAAGGGACGGGCGCCGAGCGGGTGCGCGTCGGCGACGGCGATCTCGTCCTCGATCACCGTGCCGTCGTTGAGCGTGATGACGACGCGGCCGCCGAACGCCTTCTCGTTCGGGTCCTCGGAGTGGTAGCGGCGGGTCCACTCCGCATCCTCGGCCGTCGTGATCTTGTGCCACAGCGCCACCGTGTCTTCGCGGCCCGCCCGCGACGGCAGGTACGAGTCGACGTGGTGCCAGCCGCCGTCCTGCAGCGCGACGGCGAAGATGTACGGGATCGAGTGGTCGAGCGTCTCGCGGGATGCGGTCGGGTCGTACTTCTGCGGGTCGTTCGCACCCGAGCCGATGACGTAGTGCGTGTGGTGCGAGGTGTGCAGCACGATCGATTCGACGTTCGCCGGGTCTGCCGCCTCGGGGTGGGAGCCGTGCAGCTTGCGGGCCAGGTCGATCCACGCCTGCGCCTGGTACTCGGCCGAGTGCTCCTTCGTGTAGGAGTCGAGGATGCCGCGCTTGGGCTCGCCCGCCGCGGGCAGCGGCACCTCGTACGTGGCGTCGGGGCCGTCGAGCAGCCAGGCGATGACGCCGTCCTCGCCCTCGTAGATCGGCGACGGCGAGGTCTCGCCGCGCATGGCGCGGTCGACGGCCTCGATCGCCATCTTGCCGGCGAACGCGGGGGCGTGCGCCTTCCACGTCGAGATCTCGCCCTTGCGGGACTGACGCGTGGCGGTGGTGGTGTGCAGGGCCTGGCCGATCGCCTGGTAGATCGTCTCGACGGGAAGGCCCAGCAGTGTGCCGATGCCGGCTGCGGCCGACGGGCCGAGGTGGGCGACGTGGTCGATCTTGTGCTTGTGCAGGCTGATGGCGCGCACGAGGTCGATCTGGATCTCGTAGCCGGTCGCGAGGCCGCGCACGAGCGCGTGGCCGTCGGCGCCGACGTGCTGGGCGACCGCGAGGATCGGCGGGATGTTGTCGCCCGGGTGCGAGTACTCGGCCGCGAGGAAGGTGTCGTGGTAGTCGAGCTCGCGCACGGCGACGCCGTTCGCCCACGCGGCCCATTCGGGCGAGGTCTTGCGGTCGAGCGCGCACCCGAAGACCGTCGCACCCGTGCCGCCGACCGACACGGCGTGGTCGAGGGCCTGCTGACGTGCCGCGCTGACGGGCGCGCGCGTGAGGGATGCCGCCGCCACGGCCGCGTTGTCGATGACGCGGTTGATGATCATGTCGACGACGTCGGCGTCGACCTCGACGGGGTCGGCGGCGATCTCGGCGAGGTGCCAGGCGAGCTGGCCCTCACGGGCGAGGTTCTCGTCGCTGCGGTGGACGCGGAGGTGGTGGGTGACGGTCATGATGCGCCTTTCTGGGTCGCTGAGCCTGCCGAAGCGTCGAGGGCGCCGAGGATGCTCTCGAGCGCGTTGTGCAGGTGGACGTGGGTGGCGTGCGCGGCGAGGTCCGCGTCACGTGCGGCGATGGCCGCGGCGATGAGCCGGTGCTCCGAGATGGATGCCGCCAGCCGAGCCGGGTTGTCGCGCGAGAGCCGGCGCACCCGGACGAGGTGCGTGCGCACGGTGCGCAGGGCGGCGGTCAGGTAGTCGTTCGCGACGGCTGCGTCGAGCGCCGCGTCGAAGCGCGCGATCAGGCCGTAATAGCCCTCGGCACCGTGGGCGGCGGCGAGGTCGACCCGCGCGAAGTCGTGCGCCAGGGCGGCGAAGGCGGCGGCATCCCCTCGCTCGGCGGCCAGCCGCGCGGCGGACTCTTCGAGCGCGCGCCGCACCTCGAAGATCTCGCGGATGTCGTCGGCGTCGATCGCGGTGACGACGGTGACGCGCGGCGACTGCTGGGCGACGAGGCCGTCGGCGCCGAGGCGTCCGAGGGCTTCGCGCAGCGGGGTGCGGCTGACGCCGAGGCGGGCGGCCTGGTCGACCTCGCCGAGGACGGTGCCGGGGCGGAGCACGCCGGACTGGATCTCGTCGAGGAGGGTCGCGTAGGCGCGATCGCTGGCACGCATCCGCAGCACCTCCTCGTCAGGAACTCCGATCAGTGTATACATAAGATCGGCGATTGGGCCAACTGCAGCTCCCCAGGGCAGTCACCGTATACAACCGGTCCGGGCGCGTGAGGAAAGCGTGAGGAGTATTCACGAATTTGTGAAACGGGCGTAGCGTCAGCGCCATGTCCACAGTCATCGCCACGAGCGGCCTCACCAAGCACTACGGCCGCGTGCACGCCCTCGACGGTCTCGACCTCACGGTCGAGGAGGGTCAGGTCCACGGCTTCCTCGGTCCCAACGGCGCAGGCAAGTCCACCACGATCCGCGTGCTGCTCGGTCTCGCCCGCAAGACCGGAGGCGAGGCATCTGTCTTCGGCCTCCAACCGTGGCGCGACGCCGTGAAGATCCACCGCCGCGTCGCCTACATCCCCGGCGATGTGAGCGTGTGGCCGAACCTGTCCGGCGGCGAGTCGATCGATCTGCTCGCGCGCCTGCGGGGCGCCTCGCGGCACGACGAGACCTACCTCGCCGAGAAGTCCCGCCTCATGGAGGCGTTCCAGTTCGACCCGCGCAAGAAGGGTCGCGCCTACTCCAAGGGCAATCGCCAGAAAGTGGCCCTCATCGCCGCATTCGCCGTGCCGGCCGATCTGTACATCCTCGACGAGCCGACCAGCGGACTGGACCCCCTGATGGACGTGATGTTCCGCCGTGAGGTCGCGCGCGTCCACGCCGCAGGAGCGACCGTCCTGCTTTCCAGCCACATCCTCTCGGAGGTCGAGCAGCTGTGCGACCGGGTCTCGATCATCCGTGCGGGCAGGATCGTCGAGAGCGGCACCCTCGCCGACATGCGTCACCTCACCCGCACGGAGGTCTCGTACGAGGGAACGGATGCCGCACCCGTCGCCGCTCTGCCGGCCGCGCACGACGCGCTCGTCGAGGACGGCCGCGTGCGCTTCACGGTCGACAGCGATCAGATCGCGGGTGTGCTGCCGGAACTCTCGCGTCTCGGCGTGGCGGGACTCCGGGTGGCTCCGCCCTCGCTGGAGGAGCTCTTCCTGCGCCACTACGGCGACGACCTCGCCGCACTGGAGGGGAACGGGCGATGAGCCGGCTCATGACGCTGCTCTGGCAGCGACTCCGGAGGGACTGGCTGCAGCTGACGCTCTGGATCGTCGGCACCATGGGACTGGCGCTGGCCGGCCTGTCAGGCGCCGCGAGCACGTACGGCTCGGAACAGGAGCGCACGGCGCTGCTCGCGACGGTCATGGCGAATCCCGTGATCCTGCTGTTCCGCGGCCTGCCGTCAGGGCCCGACGAGCACGCCTTCATCGTGTTCCTCCTCATGCCGTTCCTCGTGATGATGGCCGCCTTCATGAGCTCGTTCCTGGCCGTGCGCCACACCCGCGGCGACGAGGAGGCCGGGCGCCTGGAGCTGGTCTCGGCCACGACCGCCGGGCGTGCCCTGCCGACGGTCGCCACCATCGTCCACGGCCTCCTCGCGAACGTCGTGCTGGGCGTTCTCGTCGCGGTCGCCTTCCTCGGCGGCGGCGCGCCCCCCGAGGGTTCGCTGCTGGCAGGGTTCACCGCCGCCTGCGGAGGCCTCGCGTTCCTGGGCGTGGCGCTCTTCGCGGCCCAGCTCATGCGCACGTCGCGGGGCGCGAACTCCCTCGCGGTGTGGGTGCTCGTCGTGACGTTCTTCATCGCCGGGATCGGCAATGCCCTCGGCACCCCCAGCGACGACCTCACCCACATGGAGAGCTCATGGCTGACCTGGCTCTCCCCCTTCGGATGGGCCGAGAACACCCGCGCCTTCGACGAGAACCTCTGGTGGCCGGCGCTGCTGTGCCTCGCCGCGTTCGTGGTGCTGGCAGGGGCCGCACTGGCGCTCCAGACCGCCCGCGACCTCGACGCGAGCATCATCCCGGAAAGGCGCGGCCGTGCCGCCGCGCGCCCGGCACTGTCCTCCCCGACAGCGCTCGTCACGCGACTGGCGACCGGCTCCACGATCGGCTGGATGGCGGGCGCGTTCTTCGCCGGCGCCCTCTCGACGTCGCTCGGGTCCGTGGTGAACGAGATGGGCTCTGACAACCCGGCCGTCGCGGAGATGCTGAAGGCGCTGTCTGCCGAGGCCGACCTCGAACAGGCCGTCGTCGTCGTGTTCTTCACCATGGTGGGCCTGCTCGCCGCGTGCGCCGGCGTCCAGACGGTCGCGCGCGCCCGGCAGGAGGAGGCTCACGGTACTGCCGAGCCAGTCCTCGCGAGCCCGGTGCAGAGGGTGCGGTGGCTGGCGGACTTCGTGGTCGTGGGGTTCGTCGCGATCGTGCTGACCTGCATGGCCGCATTCGTCGGGGCGTGGGCCGGCGCCGCCGGGAAGGACAACGGGTCCGACCTCACTTCTGACGCATTCGTCGCCGCATGGGGTCAGGTGATCGCCGCATCCGTCTTCCTCGTGCTCACCGCCCTCATCTTCACGCTCGCGCCGCGGTGGACGATTCCGCTCGGCTGGACCCTCGTCACCGCGGCGATCGTGTTCGGGCTCTTCGGGCCCCTGCTGGGCCTTCCGGAGTGGGTGACGAACCTGTCGCCGTTCTCGGTGGCACCTGTTCCGAGCAACGGCGACGTGGACCTCCGCGGGATGTGGTGGCTGGTGCTGGCGATCGGGGTCGGGGCTGCGGCATCCCTGGCATTCATGCGTCGACGCGAACTGGCCTCCGCCGGATAGGCGACGATATGACGATGGAGCACCCCGGCATCGAACCCGCGGAGCAGGCCGCCGCCATGCTGACGGCGGCGGGCATGCCGCGGATGCCCGCCCGGGTGCTCATGGCCCTCGTCGGCTCGCCCGACGAGGGCTACACCGCGGCCGAGCTCGCCGAGAGGCTGGGCGTCTCAGCCGCCGCAGTGTCGGGGGCGGTGCGCTATCTCACGTCCATGCGGCTGATCCACCGACTGTCGCGACCGGGCGACCGTCGTGACCGCTACGACCTGACGGGAGACGCCTGGTACGGCATGATCACGTCGAACGCGCCCCTGTACGCGAGTCTCGCGGGCTTCATGGAGCGCATCGCCGACGAGAACCCCGAGGCGCCCGCATCCGTCGAGCGGGCGAGAGAGATCGCCGACCTCATGAGGTACCTCGCCACGCGGATGCCCGAGCTCGTGGAGGAATGGCGGGCAGGGCGCGAGACGCCGTCGCCCAGGGCCGACGCCGCGACCGGGTAGCCTTGCCCGAGTGACAGACGCGCCCTACATCGTTGCCACCGACGGAGCCTGCAAGGGCAACCCAGGTCCCACCGGGTGGGCGTGGGTCGGCGAGGACGGGCACTGGGCGGCCGGGTCGATCCCCGTCGGCACGAACAACATCGGCGAGCTCATGGGGCTGCTCAAGGCCATCGAGGACCACTCCGACGTCGGGGACCTCGTCGTGCAGGCGGACTCGAAATACGCGATCGACACCTACACGAAGTGGATGGACGGTCACCGCCGCCGCGGCTGGAAGACCACCACCGGCGCGCCCACCAAGAACGTCGACCTGCTCGAGCAGCTCATCGCCGCCCGCGATGCCCGCGGGGCCGCCGTCCTCCCCGACGTCGGGCTCTAGCACGTCCGCGGCCACTCCGGCCACGTGCTGAACGCGTGGGCAGACGAGCGCGCCGTGCGCGCGTCCGAGCACGCCGCCAAGGGCATCGCGAGCGCCTGGTCGTCGCTCGGCGCCCAGGACCGCATCGACGTGTCGACGCGCCCCAAGAACGGGCGCTGACGCCTCAGAGCTGCGCGCGGTACTCCCGCCACACCTCGCCGAGGCGGCGCACGCCTTCGTGCAGCACCGCCTCGGGCGCCGTGTACGGGAGCCGGATGTGGTCGTCGTAGGTGATGGATGCCGTGAACTCGGTGCCGCCGGCGACAGAGACGCCGCGCATCGCCGCGGCCCGTGCGAACGCCGTCGCCGAACCCACCGGCAGCCGCGCCCACATCGCGAGCCCGCCGCGCGGCGGGACGGCCTGCCACCCCGGCAGGTGCGCGGCGATCGCGTCCGCGAGCTGCCCGGCGGCCGCCGCGTGGGTGGCGCTGACGTCGAGGCGCAGCACCCGCGCCTGCTCGACGAGGTCGAGCGCGAGCAGCTGGGCCGGAACGCTCGTCGACTGATCGACGAGCTGGCGCACGCCGCGCAGGCGGCGCACGAGCACGGGGTCCGCCCGCAGCCAGCCGACGCGCAGGCCCGACCAGCACCACTTCGACAGCGAGTCGACCACGATGATCGGCGCATCGGGTCGCAGCGCCGCGAGCGTCGGCGGCACGACGCCGTCGAACGAGACGTGCGCGAGCACGCGGTCCTCCAGCACGGGCACGCCGTACTCGGCCGAGAGGTCGGCGAGCCGCTGCCGATCGGGTCCGGGCAGGCGCGTGCCCGTGGGGTTGTGGTGATGCGGGTTCACGGCGATGAGCACGGGGCGCAGAGCCGCGACGGCCGCTTCGAGCTCATCGACGTCGATCCCGTCCGGGCCGATCGTGATGCCGTGCACGCGACCGCCCCGACGCCGCACCGAGTCCGCGAGGCCCGGCCACGTGACGGATTCGGTGAGCACCACGTCGCCCGGCGACACCAGCTCGTCGACGACGAGGCTGATCGCCTGCTGGGCGCCGTGCGTCACCAGGATCTGCGCCGCCGTGGCCGGCGTACCCTCCTCTTCGAAGAGTGCGGCGATGCGCGCCCGAAGGACGGGCAGCCCGGCCGGGTCCGTCTCGGCGAGCGTCACCGGATCGAGAGTCGGCGCGTGGGCGCTCACGATGTCGAGGGCGAGCTGCGGCATGGCGGGGACCGCCCGCAGCAGGTCGATCCCCGACGGGAGCGCCGAGAACAGGCTCTCGCCGCGTGCCGTTCGCTCTCTCGCGGGCAGCGCCGCACCCAGGTGCCCGGCGATGCGCGTGCCGCTCCCCTGGCGGCGCTCGACGAGCTCGTCCTCCGCCAGCAGCGCGTACGCCGCGACCACCGTGCCGCGCGAGACCGAGATCGCGGTGGCGAGTCCCCGCTCGGGCGGCAGCCGGTCACCGGGACGCAGCTCGCCGCCTTCGACGAGCGCGGCGATCGCCTGCGCCAGCCGCACAGTCAGCGTCCCCTCGCCGTGCGCCCATCTGCCGAGCCGGGACACGAGACGGGATGCCTCCACCGTGCCGCCGAGGGCCACCCGGTGGTCCACCAGCCGCTCATTGGCCCTGTCGATCGTCGTCATGACATCGCATTCTGGTCCAATGTTCCGCACTCACACCAGCGTTCCGCAGACGGTCAGTCCAGTTGCTCCCGATTGGACCATTCGCGAGCTCATGGCGTGGATCGCGGCCGACGACACCCGCTGCCACGACGAGACGCTCCGGCCCGTCCTCACCGCCGTCGCCGAATCCGCGCGGCCCGGCTCACTGCTCCGCCCCACGTCGACCGTGGCCCTCGTGCGGGCGGTCGCCGCGCGCCTGCGGGCCGAGCCCGCGACCGGCGAGCGGCGCGTGGGCGACGTCGCACCCGGCCGGACCGCGGCGCACGCATCGCGCGCACCCCGGCACACGGTCGTGGCGCGGGCGGCGGCATCCTCTCCTGAGCCGGGCACGCCGGCTCAGTGGCAGAGCCCGCGCTGACCTGCGTGGACCGGATGCCTCGACCCGGCCCGTCAGCCGGCGTCGGTGACGCCCTCGTACAGGGCGATGGTGTTGCCGTCGAGATCCTCGATCACGGCCCACCAGCTCGTGGGTGAGATCTCGGTCCTGCCCTTCACCACTCTGCCGCCGGATTCCTCGGCCTTCGCGAGGGTCTCGTCGATCGAGTCGACCTCGACGTAGGAACGGGGCTGTGTGAACCCCTCCTCGCGGGGCGCCAGACCGCCGCCCGAGATCTTGTTGGGCGCCTGCCACATGGGGTAGCCCTCGTAGCCGGGGATCTCCGCGATCTGCCAGCCGAACAGGCCGGAGTAGAACTCCGAGGCCTTCGCGAAGTCGCTGACCGGGATGTCGATGTGGGTGATGTCGCCGTGAGCCATGGTGGGTCCTCTCGTGCGGTTCGACCCGGTCAGTCTCCGCCTCCGCCGGGAGGGGCACAAGGGGGCTCAGGCCTCGTCGAGCTGCTTCCGCAGCGCGTCGAGCGCGGGGCGCTGACCCTTTACGAGACGCTCGTGGGCGGCATCCACACGGGTCCATTCGACGCGGTCGACCTCGGGGAACCGTGCTGTGCGCCCCGAGCGCGGCGGCCACTCCAGCTCGAACTCGCCGAACTCGAGGCCTTCGAGCGACAGGTCCGTGCCGTCGGCGACGAACACCGTCACCCGTTTGCCGGACGAATAGGCGAACGTGCCCAGCTCGGCGTACGGCGGCTCCGGCGGATCGATGCCGAGCTCTTCGCGGAACTCGCGCCGCGCGGCATCCATCGCGCCTTCATCGCCCTCGGCGTACTCGCCCTTCGGGATCGACCAGGCGCCGGCATCCTTGCTCGCCCAGAACGGCCCGCCCATATGCGCGATGAGCACTTCGAGGTCGGGCACGAGCCGGTACAGCAGGATGCCGGCGCTGGTCGTCACCATGGCGTCAGACCAGACGCGACTTCGGCGACACCGTGTAGGTGTTCTCGGGGTCGCTGAAGACGACATCGCCGAGCGCGGCGTCGATCGCGGCGAGCGTGTCGGCGTCGAGCACCACGCCCGAGGCCTTGACGGTCTCGGCCAGCTGCTCGGGACGGGATGCCCCGACCAGCGCCGACGCCACGTTCTTGTTCTGCAGCACCCACGCGATCGCGAGCTGCGGCATCGACAGACCGGCCTGCTCGGCGATGGGCTTCAGGCGCTGGACGGCCTCGAGCACCTCGTCGCGCAGGAACGACTTGATGAAGTTCGCGCCGCTCTTCTCGTCGGTCGCGCGCGACCCGTCGGGGACGGGCTGCCCGGGAAGGTACTTGCCCGACAGCACGCCCTGCGCCATCGGCGACCACACGATCTGCGAGATGCCGAGCTCCTCCGACGTCGGCACGACCTTGCCCTCGATGACGCGCCACAGCGCCGAGTACTGCGGCTGGTTCGAGATCAGCTGCACGCCGTAGCTCTTGGCGAGCGCGTGGCCCTCGCGCAGCTGCTCGGCCGTCCACTCCGAGACGCCGATGTAGAGCGCCTTGCCCTGGCGGACCACATCGGCGAAAGCCTGGAAAGTCTCTTCGAGCGGCGTCTCGTAGTCGAAACGGTGCGCCTGGTACAGGTCGACGTAGTCGGTGCCGAGGCGCCCCAGCGATCCGTTGATCGACTCGAAGATGTGCTTGCGGCTGAGGCCGGTGTCGTTGGGGCCCTGCGGGCCGGTCGGGAAGTAGACCTTCGTGAAGATCTCGAGCGACTCTCGCCGCTGCCCGGCCAGGGCCTTGCCGAGCACGACCTCGGCGGCGGTGTTCGCGTAGGTGTCGGCGGTGTCGAAGGTCGTGATGCCGGCGTCGAGCGCCGCGTGCACGGTCGCGATCGCCGCGGAGTCGTCGACCTGCGAGCCGTGGGTGACCCAGTTGCCGTACGTGATCTCACTGACCTTGAGACCGCTGTTTCCGAGATATCGGTAGTTGACCATGAGAAAACGCTACCCGCCCCGGCGGGAGAGCCGGGGCGGGTAGCGAGGATCCGATGCGGATCAGCCGACCGGAGCGGTCTCACCTTCGGTGGCGTCCTCGACCGGTTCTCCGGACTCGTCTGCCTGCGCGGTCTCGGCGAGCGCACGCGCCTCTTCGTCCAAGTCGGTCGCTGCCTGCTCGAACTGCGAGTTGTACAGACGGTAGTACGCGCCCTGGCTGCTGATGAGCTCGTCGTGCGTGCCCTGCTCGACGATCCCGCCGTTCTCCATCACGAGGATGAGATCGGCGTCGCGGATGGTCGACAGACGGTGCGCGATCACGAACGACGTGCGTCCTTCACGCAGCGCCGCCATCGCGTGCTGCAGCAGCAGCTCGGTGCGGGTGTCGACCGATGAGGTCGCCTCGTCGAGGATCAGCACCGAGGGCTGCGCCACGAAGGCACGGGCGATCGTGATCAGCTGCTTCTCGCCGGCCGAGATGTTCGACGCGTCCTCGTCGAGGACGGTGTCGTACCCGTCGGGCAGCGAGTGCACGAAGCGGTCGACGTACGTGGCCCGGGCGGCGGCGAGGATCTCGTCGTCGGTGGCGTCGGCGCGCCCGTAACGGATGTTCTCGCGGATGGTCCCGGCGAACAGCCACGGGTCCTGCAGCACCATGCCCGTCTCGGCGCGGATGTCGCGGCGTGTCAGGTCGGCGATGTTCTGCCCGTTCAGCAGGATGCGACCGCCGTCCAACTCGTAGAAGCGCATCAGCAGGTTGACGAGCGTCGTCTTGCCGGCGCCCGTGGGGCCCACGATCGCGACCGTCTGGCCGGGCTCGACCCGGAACGAAAGGTCGTGGATGAGCGGCCGGTCCGGCGAGTACGAGAACGCGACGTCCTGGAACTCGATCGTGCCGTCGCCCTCCACCGGTGCCGGGGCGTCCTCGGCGTCGGGCTCCTGTTCGGGCTCGTCGAGCAGCTCGAACACGCGCTCGGCCGATGCGGTGCCGGACTGCACCACCGCGGCCATGCCGCCGAGCTCTGCCAGCGGCTGCGTGAACTGCTGCGAGTACTGGATGAACGCCTGCACATCGCCGAGTCGCAGCTGGCCGCTCGCGACCATGAGCGCGCCGAAGACCGCGATGCCCACGTACGTCAGGTTCCCGATGAACATCATCGCGGGCATCATGATGTTCGAGAGGAACTGCGCCTTGAACGAGGCCTGGTAGAGCTCTTCGTTCTCGTCGCGGAACGCCTCGCGCGACGCCTGCTCTCGGCCGTAGACCTTGACCAGGGCATGACCCGAGAACGACTCCTC
Source organism: Microbacterium sp. (assembly GCF_051953575.1). GTDB lineage: Bacteria > Actinomycetota > Actinomycetes > Actinomycetales > Microbacteriaceae > Microbacterium. The sequence continues at coordinate 23,060 of NZ_JBQCIP010000077.1, read as the reverse complement.
CACCCGCGCGTTGAGACGGCCGACCTTGCGCCACTGGATGCCGAACGCCTTCTGCGACCGAGGGCCGATGACACCGAACAGCACCCCCATGAGCGGGAAGCTGACCAGCACGACGAGCGTGAGCTGCCACGAGATCGTCAGCATCATGATCAGCACGCCGATGACGGTGAGCACGCTCGTGAGCGCCTGCGACAGCGACTGCTGCATCATCTGCGTGATGTTGTCGATGTCGTTCGTCACGCGCGAGATGAGCTCCCCGCGCTGGACGCGGTCGAAGTAGCGCAACGGCAGGCGGTTGATCTTCGCCTCGACCTGCTCGCGCAGGCGCCACATGCCGCGCACCATGATGACGTTGATGACGTAGCCCTGCAGCCACATCAGCAGCGACGACGCGAAGTAGAGCGCCATCACGATGAGCAGCACCCGGCTGAGCGCCATGAAGTCGACGCCCGCCCCGGGGACGAAGTGCTCCATCGCCGACACCATGTTGGCGAGGTCCTGCTGGCCCTGCGCCTCCAGGCCGGCGACGACCTGCTCCTTCGTGGCATCCGCGGGCACCATCGACGACACGACGCCCTCGAAGAGGATGTTCGTGGCCTCGCCGAGCACCTTGGGCGACAGCACGGCGAGCACCACGCCGATCGAGCCGAGGATCGACACGAACACGAACGCCCACGCGTTCGGACGCAGCAGGCCGATGAGACGGCGGAAGGACGGCCAGAAGTGCGCGGCCTTGCCCGGTGCGACGGCGCCGCTCCAGTCGTCGGCCGCGATGCGCGCCTGCTCGCCGAGCTCGATCTCGGCCTTCTCTTCGGCGCTCAGCTCGGCCACTGCCTGGCGCGCCCGCCGGCGGGCCTTCTTCTCGGTCTGGGGCTGTTCGGCACTCATCGGGCGACCTCCGCTCCGAGCTGGGATTCGACGATCTCGCGGTAGGTCTGGCTCGTCTCGAGCAGCTGCTCGTGCGTGCCGATCCCCACGATGCCGCCGTCATCGAGGACCACGATGCGGTCGGCGTCGGTGATCGTCGAGACGCGCTGGGCGACGACGATCTTGGTGACGTCCGGAAGCTCCCGCCACAGCGCCTGCCTCAGCCGCGCGTCGGTGGTGAGGTCGAGGGCCGAGAACGAGTCGTCGAACACGAGCACCTGCGGCTGGTGCACGATGGCGCGCGCGATGGCGAGCCGCTGACGCTGCCCGCCCGACACGTTGGTGCCGCCCTGCGCGATCGGCGCATCGAGCCCCGCCTCCATCTGGCTCACGAAGTCGCTGGCCTGCGCGATCTCGAGGGCGCGCCAGAGCTCGGCGTCCGTCGCATCCTCCCGGCCGAACCGGAGGTTGGAGGCGATCGTCCCCGTGAAGAGGAAGGGACGCTGCGGCACGAGGCCGATCGTGCTCCACAGGGCTTCGAGGTCGGCCTTGCGCACGTCGACCCCGCCGACCTCGACGACGCCGTCCGTGACGTCGAACAGGCGCGGGATCATCGACACGAGGGTGGACTTGCCCGCGCCGGTGGAGCCGACGACGGCGACGGTCTCACCGGGCGCCGCGCGGAAGCTGATGCCCGAGAGGATCGGATGCTCGGCGCCGGGGTAGGTGAACGCGACGTCGCGGAACTCGACGGTGCCCGGCGCGGGGAACTCCGACGCCGGCTCGGCCGGCCGCGCCAGCGACGAATCCGTGCCGAGCACCTCGCCGACGCGCTCGGCCGAGACGGCGGCGCGCGGGATCATCAGCGTCATGAAGCTCGCCATCATCACGCCCGAGAGGATGATCATGGCGTACTGCATGAAGGCGAAGAGCGTGCCGATCTGGATCTCTCCGCTGTCGACCTGCTGGCCGCCGAACCAGATCACCCCGATCACGGTCATGTTGAGGATGAGCATGACGGCCGGGAACAGCACCACGAAGAGCGACCCGACCTTGCGCCCGACCACCATGATGTCGGTGTTGGCCTCGCGGAAGCGCTCCTCTTCGATGGGCTCGCGAACGAACGCGCGGATGACCCGGATGCCGGTCAGCTGCTCGCGCATCACGCGGTTCACGCCGTCGAGCTTGCCCTGGTAGCTGCGGAACAGCGGCACCATGCGGGCGATGATGAGGCCCGCGACGACGAGAAGCACGGGCACCGCGATCGCGATGATCCATGCGAGGCTCGCGGCCTGCTCGATCGCGAGGATGATGCCGCCGATCGCGAGCAGCGGCGCCGTCACGAGGAACGTCGCCCCCATCATCGCGAGCATCTGCACCTGCTGCACGTCGTTCGTGTTGCGGGTGATGAGCGAACCCGCACCGAACCCGGTGACCTCGCGCTCGGAGAAGCCCGAGACGCGCTCGAAGATGTCATCGCGGATGTCGCGGCCGAGCTTCATCGCAGCGCGCGCGGCGAACCAGGTCGCGATGATGGAGGCGACGATCTGGCCGAGCGAGACGGTCAGCATGACCAGGCCGGTGCGCCAGATGTAGTCGGTGTCGCCCTTCGAGACGCCGTTGTCGATGATGTCGGCGTTGAGGCTCGGCAGGTAGAGCGAGGCGATGGCGGAGGCGGACTGGAACAGCAGCACCCCCAGCAGCAGCCAGCCGTACGGTTTGAGATATCGGACGAGGAGTTTTGCCAGCACGAGGTTCCCCTGAGGCGCGTTAGGGCACGCGGACGAGCGCGCAGAAGGTGTGATCTCACCCTGGCACGGGCTGCCGACATCACGGCAGGCTCGTTCGCGGAGGGCGGACGGTGGACGCGGGATGCCCTTTCCCGGTGGCATCCGCCCGTCACTGTAACACGATATATCGTGTCATGAGAAGACCGGATGCCGCTTCCCCGGGCCCCGCGTGCGCCCAGGGAAGCGGCATCCTGTCGTCCACGTCAGCTCGCCGCGCGCCACGCCTCGTAGCCGACGGCGTCGATCACCGCGTCGTCGCGCACGGGCACGAGGCTGGTCTCGCCGACCACGCGGCCGAAGTAGCCGGCAGCCGGGTCGACGACGACGGCGCGCGCGTCGCCGCGGTCCGACAGGTCGCGCCGGAGGAACTCGGCCAGCGGGGCGCGCTCGGGTCCGGCGATCTCGACGGCGCCGGCGGTCCGCGCCTCCGCCGCGTCGGCGAGGGCGCGCGCGACGGCCTCTGCCGCGACGGGCTGCATCAGCGCCGTGCCGATGCGCACCTCGCCGTCGACGGTGCTCGCGTCGGCGATCTGCGGGAGGAACTCGAAGAACTGGGTCGCGCGCACGATCGTCGACGGCACCGCGCCCCCGCCGATCAGCCGCTCCTGCACGACCTTGCCCGCGAGGTACCCGCGGGCCTCGGGGTTGCGGTCGATCCCGACGATCGACAGCGCGACGTGGTGGCCGACGCCCGCCCGCTCCTCGGCGGCCAGCACGTTGCCGGTCGCGGCCGTGAAGAAGTCGATCACGCCCGCTTCGTCCCATGCCGAGGACTCGGTCGCGTCGACGACGACATCAGCTCCCGCGAATGCGGCGTCCAGACCCGTCCCGGCGACGGCGTCCACTCCGGTCGAGCGCGAGGCCGCCACGGCCTCGTGGCCGCGCTCCGCCAGCAGCGCCACCACGCGTGCGCCGATCCGACCCGTTCCACCCAGCACCACGATCTTCATACGTCTCTCCAAACCCGGATTGATGTTGTCCGGGTTAAATCTACTCGGACAACTACTGTCCGAGTCAAGTAGTGTGACGGATATGAAGATGTCGGGCGGAGTCGAGTGGGCGGTGCACTGCTGCGTCGCCCTCACGGGCGTGACCGAGCCCGTCCCCGCGGCGACGCTCGCACGCCTGAACGACGTCTCGATGACCTACCTCGCCAAGCAGATGCAGGCCCTCGCGCGTGCCGGCCTCGTCCACTCCGTGCAGGGCAAGTCCGGCGGCTACGTGCTCGCGCGTCCCGCCGACGAGATCTCGGTGCTCGATGTCGTCCTCGCGATCGAGGGGCCCGAGCCGCAGTTCACCTGCACCGAGGTCCGCCAGCGCGGCCCGCTGGCGGCATCCCCCGAGGACTGCCTGCGCGCGTGCGCCGTCCACCGCGCGATGCTCGCCGCCGAGCAGGCATGGCGCACGTCGCTGCGCGGTGTGACGGTCGCCGACCTGGTCGCGACGGTCGACCAGGACTCCGGCCCCGACGTGCTCGCCCGGGTGCGCGGCTGGCTCGTCTCCCCCACCGATTGACCGGCGGCACCTCCGGCCCCACCCCCTGTCCCCGCTCGTTCGTCGAACATGTACGCGGAATCACGGATTCGGCGCGCATTCACGACGAACGAACGGACGGGAGAAGCGATGCCGCGACTCGCGGCACCCCTTCTCTCACGGCGTCAGCGCGTCAGGCCCCGCCGCCCTGCGCGATGTCGGCGCGTTCGCGCCAGCTGCGGGCGGTGACGCGGTCGAGCGCGACCTGCTTGCGCAGCGCGTCGGCCTTCTCGTACAGCGTCGGGTCGCCGTAGCTCGTCAGCACCTTCACGAGCACCGGCAGCAGCTCGATCATGAAGAACAGCGAAGCGATGAGGTAGTGCGCCCACAGCAGAGTCGGCTCCCGCTGCGACAGCCGCTCCAGCCCGCTGATCTGGCTGAGCAGACCGGTCGCCCCGGCGTTGCCGCCTGCGATCTCGGCGGCCCGCGCGTTGTAGGCGGCGAGCGCGGACTGGTACTGCTCGCGGGCGGCGGGCAGCTCGTCCTTCGCCTGCTTCTTGTTCTGCGCCTCGGATGTCCCGGCGTCGGCCGTGCCGGCCGCCTGGGCATCGGCGAGGTCAGCCTGTGCGGCACTCAGCTTCGCGGCGAGGTCGTCGTACGACGCCTGCGCGGCGGCGAGCTGGTCCTTCGCCGCGTCGGAGCTCGCGCCCTCCCCCGCGACGCCGGTGCAGCCGGGGACCTCGCCGGCGCCCTGGCCGGTGAGCTCGCACTGGTAGATCGCGCGGGCCTGGTCGATGACGCTCTGCTGGGCGGCGAGCTTGGCGGTCAGGTCGTCGACGGTCGCCTGCGCGGACGAGGTCGCCGCCGAGGTCGTGTCGGCACCGGCGACCACGCCGCTGGCCGCCTGGCTCTCGAGCGCCGAGACGCGCTCGCTCGCGGCATCCAGCGCCTTCTTCTCGGGGCCGGAAGTCACGGCGTCCTGATCGGACTGGGCCTGCACGAGGTTGGTCGCGTTCACCTCGCGGGCGATGTCGTTGTGGAAGATCTGCAGCACGAGCGGCTCGGCCACGACCAGGCCGATGATGGCGGCCATGATCACCCGGGGGATCGCCATCCCGATGAGCTTCCACACGTTGCGCGTCGAGCGCATCGTCGAGGTGAGGAACCGGTCGAGGTTGAAGATGATGAGCGCCCACAGGACCGCGAGCGGCACCGCGAACCACGCCGCGACCCGCACACCGGTCATGAGGGCGAACATCATCGAGATGGCCGACACGAGGGCCGTGCCGGCCAGGACGAAGAACATCTGCACGAAGCGCGGCGTCTCGTTCGGCACCTCGTCGAGCACGACGCCGTCGGCGCCGCCGAGGATGGCCAGGCGCCGCCATCCCGAGCCGGGCACGCGCGCCGGCTTCACCCGCGGCCGCTTGGGCGCCTTCGGAGGCTTCGTCGGAGCCACCGGGGGTGCGGCCTCGACGGTTTCGACGGGCTCGGCGACGGGAGCGGATGCCTCGCCCATCGCGCCCCACTCGGCCGAGGCCGGGATCACGAGGGTGTCGTCCTGCGACGCGGCGGCGGGCGCGGCGACGGCGACGGGCTGCGTCGGGTTCATCGCGAGGGCGTCGTCGAGCAGGTCCTGGGTGACGGGGTACGGGTCCTCGGGGCCCTCGGTCTCGGCGGGGGCGTCGGGGGCTTCAGCGGCCTCGTCCTGGGCGGCGCGCGCCTGTGCGGCGCGGACGTCGTCGACGTACAGCTCCTCGGTCTCGGAGTCGGCTGTCTCGAACTCGATGCGGCCGTCGGACCCGAACCTGCCCGGCCGGTGTGCGGAGTAAGACATCCGAACACCGTATGAGGGCCACCTGGACGACAGGTGGGTGAATGCCCAGCGCAGCCCGGCGGAGCGGCGGCAGCGGGCCCCGGCTCAGACCTCGAGCGGGGTGACCGCGGCGACCGCCTCGTCCTCCTCGGTGGCGACGAGCTGGCCGCATGCGCCGTCGATCTCTTTGCCCCGGGTGTCGCGCAGCGTCGTCGGGATGCCGGCGTCGTTGAGGCGGCGCACGAACTCGTTCTGCACGCTCACCTCCGACGCGGTCCAGATCGACCCGGGCGTCGGGTTCAGCGGGATCGGGTTCACGTGGACCCAGCCGCGACCGCGGTCGTTGAGCTTCTTCGCCAGCAGGTCCGCACGCCAGGCGTGGTCGTTCATGTCCTTGATGAGCGCGTACTCGATCGAGACGCGGCGGCCGGTCTTGTCGAAGTAGGCCCGTGCGGCGTCGAGGGCCTCGTCGACCTTCCAGCGCGAGTTCACCGGGATGAGCTCGTCGCGCAGCGTGTCGTCGGGCGCGTGCAGCGAAAGCGCGAACGTGACCGGGATGTCTTCGTTCGCGAGCTTCGTGATCGCCGGCACGAGGCCGACGGTCGACACCGTGATCCCGCGGGCGCTCATGCCCAGGCCGTGGATCTTGTCGGTCATGACCCGGACGGCCTGCATGACGCGGGCGTAGTTGGCGAGCGGCTCGCCCATGCCCATGAAGACGATGTTCGAGACGCGCTCGGCGGAGTGGTCGTCCTTCTTCTTGCCGCCGAGCCCGCCGTCGGCGATGAGCCGGTTGGCGCGCACGATCTGCTCCACGATCTCGGCCGCCGACATGTTGCGCGTGAGGCCGGCCTGCCCGGTCGCGCAGAACGGGCAGTTCATGCCGCATCCCGCCTGCGACGACACGCACAGGGTGATGCGGCCCGGGTAGCGCATGAGCACCGACTCGACGAGCGCGCCGTCGTGCAGCTTCCACAGGAACTTGATCGTGTCGCCGCGGTCCGTCTCCAGGCGCCGCACCTCGGTGAGCAGCGGAGGCAGCATCCCGTGGACGAGCTCCTCGCGCCCCTCGGCCGGGAGGTCGGTCATGTCCGCCGGGTCATGGGTCCAGTGCTGGAAGTAGTGCTTCTCGAGCTGCTTCGCCCGGAACCCCGGAAGGCCGAGCTCCTTCACCTTCTCGACGCGCTGCTCGGGGGTGAGGTCGGCGAGGTGCACCGGCGGCTTGCCGCGCTTGGGGCTCGCGAACTGCAGCAGCGGACGCCCCTCGGCATCCTTCTGCTGGGTCCAGCCCTCGGTCGCCGGGCGTACCTGCTTCGGCTTGGCGGAACGCACGGGCGAGGACTCGGTCATGCCATCAAGCGTACGCGGGCAGTCTGGACGAATCCGAGAAGGGGATGCTGCAGTGAGCAGCCTCTGGCGCACGGGGCGAGTTGGTGCCATCCTGACCCCAACGGTCCGCCTGGGGACGCCGTCCGGGGAGACGGCACCGGACCCGCGCTGGGGAAGGGGACGGCACTGAGCGCGCACGTGACGGCGGCGGCGCTGACGCCCCGCCTGCTGCATGGCCTGGGAGACCCGGCGAAGCGTGTCCTGCGCGTCGACGGCACGGCCGTCGTCGTCGACATCTCGGGCTTCACGACGCTCTCCGAGCAGCTGGCGGCCGCGGGCCGCGAGGGCACCGAGCAGCTCATCGCGACCTTGTCGCGCATCTTCACCGTGCTGCTGCCGGCGACCGACGACGGCGGCGATGTGGTGAAGTTCGCCGGCGACGCGCTCTTCGTTCTGTTCACGGGCGCCGACCACGCCCGGCATGCCGCCCATGCCGCCTGGAACATGAACCGCGTGCTCACCGCGATCGGCGACATCCACCTCCCCCTCGCCCGGACGCGCCTGCGCATGTCGGTCGGGGGCCACTCGGGAACGTTCGCGTTCTTCCTCACCGGAGAGGGATCCATGAGCGTCGTGCTCGCCGGTCGCGACGTCGGGCGCGTCCTCGAGCTCCAGTCCGCAGCCCGGCCGGGCCAGATCCTCGTCAGCGACGAGACCGCTGCGCTGCTCCCCGCCTCGCTCGTGGCAGCCGCGGCGTCGGACGCCGCGCCCGGCGCGCGGCGTCTCGTGAAGGGCGGCTCGGTGGCCGCGGCATCCCTCCTCTCGCTCCATGCCGGACGCGGCGAGGCCGCCGAGCACTTCCTGCCGCGGGCGTTCGCCCAGCGCCCCGACCTGCTCGGCGCCGACCCCGACCACCGATGGGCTGCCATCGCGTTCGTGCAGGTGTCGGGAGTGCCGGATGAGCCGGATGCCGCCGACCTGGCGCGCATGGACCGTCTGACGCGTCTCGTCGACGAGGCGTGCGCCGACACCGGAGCGACGCTGCTGGACGTCGACCCGGCGCCCGGCGGGTATCGCTACTTCCTGACCGCCGGCGCGCCCACCACCCTGGAGGACCCCGAAGGTCGACTCGTCACGGCGGCGCTGCGCATCGTGCAGGAGGGCGCCGGCGACTACGCGGTGCGCGCCGGGGTCACCAGCGGCCGCGTGTTCGCCGGCTTCGTCGGCGCGACGTACCGGCAGACCTACACGGTCATGGGCGATCCCACGAACCTCGCCGCCAGGCTCGCGGCCCGCGCGCAGCCCGGGACGGTGCTGGCCGCCCGGTCGGTGCTGGAGCGCACGGCGCGCCCGTTCGCGTCGGACGACGCGGGCGTCATGACGGTCAAGGGCAAGGCGGCCGGGATCCCGGTCGCGGTCGTGACCGGGCACGGGGGCGCGACGACGCTCGCGACGCAGCGCACCCCGTTCGTGGGTCGACAGGACGAACTAGAGCGACTGCGGGCGATGTTGACGGACGCCACCGCCGGCGCCGGTTCGACGCTCACGGTGAGCGGCGCCGCCGGTATCGGCAAGACCCGCCTCGTCGAGCACGCACTCGCCGAGACGCCGCTGACGGTGCTGCGGGCATACGGCGATCTGTACGGCGCGACGACGCCGTACCGCACGATGCAGACCCTGCTGCGCCCGATGCTGGGGATCGAGCCCACCGCGACGCCCGTCGACGCGGGGGTGCGACTGGGCGAAGCCGTCGCCGAGCGGTTCCCGCACCTGATGCCGTGGCTGCCGCTGCTCGCACCCGCCGTCGGGGCCCGGGCCGAGCCGACGCCCGAGAGCCTCGCGCTCGACGACGCCTTCCGCGCCGAGCGCACGGCCGACGTGGTGGCCGAGTTCGTCGGGTCGCTGACCGACGCTCCCGGCTGCCTGCTGCTGGACGACGCGCAGTGGATCGACCCTGCATCGGCCGCCGTGCTCGCCGACCTCGTCGGCCGCGACACGCGCCACGCCGTCATCATCGTGCGGCGTCCGGGCTCGGGAGGGCTCGGTCCGCTGGGCGACGAGCTCGTCATCGACGGACTCGCCGACTCCGCGATCCGCGACATCGTCGAGGCCGTCGCCGGACGCCGCCTGCTGCCGGCCGACGCCCGGCCGCTCCTCTCGCGCGCCCAGGGCAACCCGCTGTACGCGATCGAGCTCGCGACCGGCTTGGACTCGGGCGAGGACGCGCTCGGCATCGAACAGCTCATCGGCGAGCGCATCGACGCCCTCAGCGAGGCGGAGCGCACGACACTGAGGCGCGCGGCCGTGCTGGGCGTCCGCATCCCCCTCGGGCTGTATGTGAAGTGCGTCGGGATGCCGCTCATCGCGGGCGGGCTCGGCGCGTTCCTGGAACTGGGGCCCGACGGCGTGGCGTTCCGCAGCGAGCTGTTCCGCGACGTCGCCTACGACCAGCTGAGCTTCCAGCTGCGTCGCGAGCTCCATCGCACCGCCGCGGCCGTGCTCGAAGCCGACCCGGCGCTGGGCGGCTCCGCGCGCGACGTCATGCTGGCCGCCCACTACGAGGCCGCCGGAGACTGGGAGGCGGCGCACCGTGCGGCGGTCGCCGCGGCCACGGCCGCCGAACGCGCGTTCGCGCTCGAAGAGGCGGTGCGCAACTACCGGCTGGCGGTGGAGTCGGCGCGTCGCTCCAGCGACACGAGCGATCTGCCCGCCCTGCTCGAGGCCCTGGGCCGAGTGTCGGTGGCCGGGGGCTGGGCGAAAGAGGGGCTCGAGGCGTTCTCGAGCGCCCGCAAGCTCATCTCGGACGCCGTCGACCGCGCCCGTCTCGACCATGAACGCGCGTACGCCTTGAACATCCTCGGCCAGCACGACGAGGCGATGCGAGCCCTGCGCACCGCGCGCCGCGCCCTGACGGGCGCCGGCGACGCCGGCAGGCGGGTGCTCGCCGCGGTCGCCGTCACCGAGGCCGGGCTGCGGCTGCGCCAGTCGCGCTGGACCGACGCGCGCGCGCTGTCGGAGGAGGCGATCGCACTCATCGACGGGAACACCCCGGACGACACCGCCAAGCGCGTGCTGGCCGATGCGCTGCGCTACCACGACATCGCGGCGAGCGAACTGGAAGGCGACGCCGGCATGGTCCACCTCTCGCGGGCGCTGTCGCTCTACGACGAGACGCACGACGAGCTGTCGAAGTCGAAGGTCCTGAATCTGCTCGGCATCCGCGCCTACTACAGAGGCGACTGGACCACGGCCGCGGCGCTGTACGACCAGGCCCGCGCCGCGCACGAGGCGGCGGGCAACGTCGTCGGAGCCGCCATCGAGTCGGCCAATGCCGCCGAGGTGCTCATCGACCAGGGTCGCGTCGACGAGGCGCGCCCGCTCGTGAGCGAGGCCCTGCGCGTGTTCGAGGCATCCGGGAATCCCTATCTCGTCGCGTTCACGACAGGCTTCGCGGGGCGCATCGCGCAGCAGACCGGCGATGCTGCGGCGGCCCGAGCCGCGTTCCGGGTCGCGGTCGACGGGTTCGAGCGGCTGGACGAGATGGATGCCGCGCTCGACGCCCGCGTGCGTCTGCTGGAGGCGACCCTCGACGCCGGTCTCGTCGACGAGGCGGCCGCGCTCGCGGACACGCTCGCCGGCGCGCCCGGCGGCGCGCGACTCACCCGGCAGCGCGCCCGCCTCTCCGCAGCCCGCGGCGACAGCGCGCAGGCGCTCGTGCTCACTCTCGCGGCGGTCGACGATCCCCTCGCCACGCCGCTCGAACGGGGTCTCTCGCTCGCGCAGCTCAACCACCTGAGGCCCGACACCGCGGTGCGCGACGAGGCCGAACGGCTCTTCACGGGGCTCGGCGTCACCAACGCCGCCCGCATCCTCGATCTCTCCCCCCTCCTCACCGAAGCGGAGCAGGCATCATGAACGCAGGGCCCCTCCTCACCCGCGTGCCGCGCCCGATCGCCGCGGGAACCGTGCTCGCCCTGGTCGCGGCAGGGCTCGTCGCCGTGGCACCGACGGCCGCGGTCGCCGCCGTCGCTCCGCTCGCCGCCGCCGAGACCTTCACCGTGTCGCAGACGTCGTCGGGCTCGTCGGCCGACCCGTTCCTCACGCCCGACGGGCAGCAGGTGTTCTTCGCGTCGACCGCGTCCGACCTCGTCCCCGGCGACACCAACGGCGTATCGGACGTCTTCGTGTCGGTCGCCGAAGAGGGCAGCTCCGACCCGTTCTCGGGCGCGGCGTCTCTCGTCAGCGTGCCGGCCGACGCGGTCGGCGCGGCGCAGGCGGACGGCCCGAGCACGGAGCCGGTGTCGAGCGCGGACGGCCGCTACGTCGCGTTCACGAGCGCCGCCACGAACCTGGTCGCGGCCGGCGCGACGCCGGGGCGCACGAGCATCTACGTGCGCGACACGCTGCTGGGCCGCACGTTCCGCATCGACGACGGCGTCGAGCCGGACGGTCCCTCGTACGACCCCGACATGACCGACGACGGCCGCTATCTCGTCTTCACGTCGATGGCGACGAACCTGCCGCCGGGCGGCAACGGCGGCCCGAGCTCGTTCGTCGCCGACCTCGATGTGAACGGCGACGGCGTGCTGGGCGACCTGGCCATCCACAGGCTGCTCAGCGATGAGGTGATCCAGGGCACCGCCCAGCAGGCTCGCATCAGCGGCAACGGAGCGAGCATCCTCGTGACCACCGTGGGCTTCCACGAAGCGGGCGATGCCACGAACGTCTACCGCACGTTCCCGAACTCACCCGGGACGGGAAGCCTGGTCGCCGCGAACGCCCACAACCCGACCATCGACGCCACCGGCGACACCTTCGCCTATATCGACGACGCCTTCTGCGCCGGGCTGCCGGCGGTCGTCGCCGCCACGCTCGACGGCAACTTCTATCGCGTGGCGCTCGGCACGATCGAGACCGATCGCCGGGTCGGCTATGTCGCCGACCCGGTCATCTCGGCCGACGGCAGCCATGTGACGTGGCAGACGACCGTGCCCGCCTACGACAAGGTCACCCCTGCCACGGAGCTTCCGGCTCCCGTGGTGCGGGAGCAGGGGATCGGGTGGCTGGATGCCTCCACGCAGGGCGAGTGCGCCCCCTCGTTCACCCCGGACCCGGTGGACCTCGCGGTGGGAACACAGCCCGTCCTCTCAGCGTCGGGACGCACGGTCGCCTTCGCGGCGCCGGGCCCCGCGCCATCGACCGTCTTCGCGATGGACACGCACAGCAACAACGGCCTCTCGGTCAGCAGCACGCAGGGTCGGCTGGTCAACCCCGGCTTCATGACGTCCATCGAGACCCTCTCGATCGACCTGACCTCGCTGCGCGGCTACGCCTCGACGATCGCGAACGCTCCGATCCACCAGCTCCCGATCCACCAGCTCCCGATCCACCAGCTGCCCATCCACCAGCTCCCGATCCACCAGCTGCCCATCCACCAGCTGCCCATCCACCAGCTCCCGATCCACCAGCTCCCGATCCACCAGCTGGCCTACCCGGGCGGCTGGGCGGACGTGCTCGCGGACACCCCCTTCGCCGGCGACCTGATCCAGACCGTAACGCTGAACGACGTCCTGGCGTGGGCGGCGCAGGCGCTCGCGGGCGGATCCACCGCGACCGAGGCCGAGAAGGCCGCCGCGCAGCGCATCCAGGGGCTCACCCTGGGCGACCTCGACGTGGACGACAGCTACCTCTCTTCGCTGACCCTCGCGTCGTACGTGCTCGGATCGGCACCGGTGTCGGGAATCGCCCTCCCCGGCACCGGCACCGGCACCGGCACCGGCACGACGCTGGACGGGTGGCAGTCGCTCGTCGACGGGCAGGGGCTGGGCTTCACCGTCGAGCCCGACTGGTACCTCGCCGACCTCGACCTCGCCGGCCTCGACATCGAGCGGTCAGGGGTCTCCGATGTGCCACTGCGCACGCTTCCCGTCGCGCAGACCCTCATGCGGTACCTCCTGATGTCGGAGCTGTTCCTCAACGGCACCCCGCTCGGCTCGGTCGACGTCGCCACCCTCGACGAATCGGCCCGGATGGCGCTCTTCGGCGCCGCCGACGTCACCGGCACACTGGCCGCACCGTCGACCTCGTACCGCGACGGCGCCACCGTGGCCGACCTGGCCGCCGGCGCACCCGAGAGCGCGACCCTCGGCATCCTGTTCATGTCGATGCTCGACGCGCGGTCGTATCCGTGGGAGCAGATCTCGGCCAGCTCGCTGGACCCGTACCTCGCCGAGTCGGGCACCACCGACACCGGCTGCGACGGCGCCACCGAGCACTGCGGCCGCAACGTGCGGTTCCAGTACACGTTCGACCCGGGCCCGGGTGAGCCCGACGTGTTCGCGGCGCCCACCGCGACGATCACCGTCCCAGCGGGCACGCGGTCGTACCTCGAGTACGCGTGGGGCTCGGGTCCGGCAGGCACCTCGACGCTGACCGCGCCGTACACCGGCCCGAAGCAGCGCGACGGCGCCACCGTGCGCCTCCCCCTGCCCGAGACGCCGGGCGGCACGGTCATGACCCTGATGTCGTGGTACTCGGTGACGACCCTCCCCGGTGAGACGACCGCGACCGGCGAGCTCACCAGCGGGACGCTGTCGGCATCGCACCAGGTGTTCGGCGACGCTCCCCTGTCGTCGTTCGACGACCCCACCCACAACTACGTCAACGGCGTGTGGGAGTCCTATCCGGGCGCGATGGCCGCGGGCCAGGTCTACTACGAGTGGATCTCGCCGGCCTGGCGCGACCTGAACGAGGCGGGCCAGATGGTCGAGGGGGCGGCGCAGGACGAGGACTACTACATCGTCAACGCACCCCCCGCGGGCTGGCGCGCCATCGTCTCGACGAACGCCACCGACGGGCAGATCTCGCTGTCGCTGTACGCGCCCGAAGGCGCCGCGTCGGCGCTCGGAGCGGCGAGTGCCGGCCCCGCACCAGGCACCCCCGTCACCGAGCAGAGCGGCACCGCGGATCAGCCGGCTGAGGCCGGTGCTGACGCCGGGGTCCCCGTCGCCGGCCAGACCCTCGTGGACCAGGCCGTCGTCGGCGGGGACGGGCTGGCCTCGGTCGAGGCCGCGTCGATGGATGCCGCACCCGGCGAGCCGCTGCTGGTCCGGGTGACCAGCGGCAACGGCGATCCCAGTGCCGCCCTCTACTCGCTGCGCGTGCAGTACGTCCAGGAGGAGGCCGAGAGGCAGTGCACGAGCTGGAGCCCGGCGCAGGCCGCGGACCCCGGCATCCAGGGATCCAGTGATCCGATCACCGACACGACGAACACCGTGTACCTGTTCGACCAGAAGCGCTACGGCGACACCTACGGCGCCACGGCCGCCGCGGCGGTGCGCGACGCGCTCGCGACGCTCACCGGCACCGGCCACGTCGGCACGGGTGCGGTCGACGGCGCCGTGCTGGCTCTCGACTCGTCGCCGGAGGTCGTCGCGGCGCGGACGGCGCTGGACGGCAACCCCTGCTCCATGGCCGCCCGCGAGGCCCTCACCAGCGCGATCAACACGTTCGTGTCCGGCGCCCTCGGGCCGCACCGATCGCAGATCCACTCCGTCGTGATCGTCGGCGGCGACGACATCGTGCCGATGGCCCCGGTCGCGCAGCACACCTCGCAGTTCACCGAGACCAGCCATGCGGCCGACCTTCGGCTCGCAGAGACGCCGGACCACCAGCCGTGCCCTGTCGGGGCCGTGGTCGACCCGTGCGAGACGCCGCTCTCGGCGGCGGCAGCGGCATCCCGGATCCTCACGGACGACCCGTACGGGCTGGCGACGGCATACGAGTCGCTGGGCGGCCGCCTCTACGTGCCGACCGTCGGCACCGGACGACTCGCGCAGGATCCCGCGGCGACGATCGCCACGATCGGCCGATTCGTGTCGGCCGACGGGATCCTCGCGGCGGACTCGACGCTCACCGGCGGCTACGGCGCCTGGAGCGAGCTGCCGCAGGAGGTGACCGACGACCTCGCATGGCGTTCGGGCGCCGCCGACATGCTCACCGGCGACTGGGACAAGACGACGCTGGAAGGCGCCCTCTTCCCCGGGACACCCGCGGCGCCCGGGAAGACCCCGCGCGTCGTCTCGGTGAACACCCACGCCGACGAGACCCGCATGCTCCCGGGTGTTCCCGGCGCCGAGACCGGCTCGTTCGTCGAGGACGACCTGCTCGTCGCGGCGGGCCACGAGACGCAGCCGCAACTGGCAGGCTCGCTCCTGTTCGGGATCGGATGCCACGCCGGCAACAACCTGCCCGCCGCGTATTACGGTGCCGTCACCGACTGGGTCGACGTGTTCTCACAGGCCGGCGGCTACATCGGCAACACCGGCTACGGGCTCGCGAACAACACCACGACCGCGCTCGGCGAACGCCTGCTGTCGCTGTATGCGGACTGGATCGGCGTCCAGGTCGACGGACGGGCGGTGTCGGCGGCCGACGCACTGGCCTACGCCAAGCAGTCCTACCTCGGCGGCCTCGGCCTGTACTCCGGCTACGACGAGAAGGCGCTCATGGAGGCGGTCTACTACGGCCTGCCCATGTACACGTTCGCCGCGCCCGCCAAGGACATGCCGCTCCCCGAGACGCCCGACCTCACGGTGTCGACGGCCGACGGCCTGACGTCGGCATCCCTCGATTTCACTCCCGCGTTCGGCCAGCACAGCGGCCCCGACGGCACCGAGTACCTCACGGTCGACGACCAGGGGCCGCTCGCCGTCGCCGGCCAGCCGGTGCTGCCGGCGATCGTGCGGACGCTGCCCGAGGCTCCGGCGGGGCTCGCCGCCCGCGGGGTGGTGCTCACCGCGCTGACCTCGGAGTTCGACACCGAGGGCACCCCCGCCGTCGCGGTGCCGGGCGTCGGCGTCCCCGAGCCGACCGCCTCGCGCACCGGCGTGGCGTTCCCGTCGTCGTTCGGCACGATCACGCACCAGAGCACACCCGACGGGCCGCGAGACCTGCTGGTGCTGACGCCGGCCCGCGTCGAGAAGCCGGCCGGCGGCGCGGGACGCACCGAACGGTTCACCGGCTTCACCGCACAGGTCGTCTACGGCGACGCCGCCTCGACCGACACCACGCCGCCGTCCATCGAATCGATCGAGCCGCCCTCACCCGGGGGCTCGCAGATGGAGCTGACGGTGTCCGACGCGGCGAGCTCCATCGCTGCGGTCATCGTGCTGGTGCAGCCCGAGGGGCAGACCACCTGGCAGCGGGCGACGGTCACACCGCCGACCACGGCCGGCAGCCACCTGTACAGGGCGGCAGTGCCCACGACCCCGTTCCGGTGGATGGTGCAGGTGGTGGATGCCGCCGGCAACGTCGCGGTCGACACCGCCCGCGGGCACCTCGATGTCGCCGCGGCGCCCCCGCCGGCCCTCGGCGACCCCGGGCAGGATGCGACGGTGGCCGTCGGCGGTCGCCTGCTGCGCGCGGTCGAGGTGACCGACGCGGCACCGGGCGAGCGGCTGTCGGCGAAGGCCGAGATCGTCGCCGACGGCGGCACCGAGAGCACCGCAGACGACGAGGTCATCGCGCGCTCCGACGCGGTCGTGCAGAGGGGCGCCGACGGCACGACCAGGGTGCTGATCGACCAGCCGGTGACACAGCCCGGCAGCTACACCGTCGTCCTCACGGTCTGCCGGAGCCGCGCGTGCACCACGGTCTCGTTCGGCCTCGCCACGCCGGCGCCCAACACCGCTCCTGTCGCCGAGGTCGTGCTGCACTCCGACACGGATCCGACCCTGGCCAGCAGCATCCTCACCGCGGACGCCACGCTCACCGACGACGACGACGATCACGTGACCCCCTCGTTCACGTGGCAGCGCAACGGCGTCACGATCCCCGGCCAGACCGGGGAGACACTCGCCCTCACCGGCATCGCCCAGCCGGGCGACGTGATCTCGGTGACCGTCACCCCCGACGACGGCAAGACGCTCGGCCACGCCGGGAGCGCCTCGGTCGTCGTCGAGGAGCGCACAGCCGAGCCGACGATCACCGCGGCCGCGACGAACGCCGACGGTCCCTACGACGAGGGCGCGTGGAGCCGGAGCGACGTGACCGTGACGTTCACGTGCTCGTCGCTCATCGGTGTCGCGTCCTGTCCGGCGCCGGTCCAGACGCACGACACCGGCCCTGACGGCACGACCATCGCCGGCACGGTCGTCGACGTGCTCGGCCACACCGCGACCGTTGCGGTCGCGGTGAAGGTCGACACCACCGCTCCCGTCGTCGCGCCCGTCGTGACGCCGAACCCGGTCCAGGTCGGCGCGACGGCCACCGCGGCCGCGAACGCGACGGACGCCGGCTCGGGCGTCGCCTCGCAGTCGTGCGCCACGCCCGACACGTCGACGCCCGGCCTGCGCAGCGTCGCGTGCGAGGCGACCGACGTCGCCGGCAACCGCGCGACCGGCACGGCGGACTACACGGTGAACCCGCCGGAGCCGCCGCGCTGCGGCGGGCAGCTCGACCGCGTCGCCCTCGACCCGCTCGACCTCGACGGCTCGAGCGTCTTCACCAGGCCGTCCGGGGTTCCGATCCGGTTCATCGCGTGCGACGCCGCGGGCAGCCCGATCGGCACGAAGAACTTCGTGAAGTCGGTGACCCAGGTGTCGAAGACGGCGCTGGAGCCGTCGGCGAAGGCGAACGAGAACTTCACTCCGCCGATCTCGGGCGGCGCTGACAAGTTCACGTACGCGAAGGCGACGGGCGTCTGGTCGGGCACGATCCAGACGTCGAAGCTCGCGAGCGGCTACCGGTACACGTACCGCGTCGACCTGCGCGACGGCACCTCGCTTACTCTCACGTTCGGACTCCGCTGATGGCCGGCGACGAGGTCGCGGCCGGCACACCGGCTCCCGACACCGCCGCGCTCGCGGCCGCCATGCTGGCCGAGGTGCGCGACGAGATCGACCGTGCCGACCAGAAGGCGTCGCTGCTGATCGGCTCGCTCGGCATCGCTTTCACGATCCTGCTGAGCGGCATGATCGGCGGCGACTGGACCCCCGGCACCCTCAGCCCGTTCGGGGCGACGGTGTGGGTGCTCGGCGTCGTCGCGGCGGGGGCCTCCGTGGTCGCGGCGGCGGCCGCCGTCTGGCCGCGCCTCAGCCGCGGGCCCGGTCCCGGCGCCATCACCTACTGGGGCCAGATCCGCGGGCTCGGCACGCCCGCCGACGTCGAGAAGGCGCTCACGGAGCGCGGAGTCCACCCGCCCGAGCGCACGTTCCAGCAGCTGCTCGTGCTGTCGTCCGTGGTGCAGCGCAAGTACCGTGCGATCCGCCTGTCGATGACCCTGGCGGGGGTGGGCGTGGCGCTCATCGTCGTCGGCTTCCTGCTCACGGGCTGACGGGACGGATGCCGCCGCCCGGCGCGCATCCGCCGCCCCGGCTACGCTCGACTCGTGGTGCCCGTCGAGAACCTGCTGGCGTTCACGCTGGCCGCGCTTGTGCTCATCGTCATCCCCGGTCCGAGCGTGCTCTTCACGATCGGCCGCGCCCTCGCACTGGGCCGGATCGGGGGCCTGCTGAGCGTGCTCGGCAACGCGCTCGGACTGCTCCCCATCATCGGGCTCGTGGCGCTCGGCGTGGGCGGCATCGTGGCGCAGTCCATCGTGCTGTTCACGATCCTCAAGATCGCGGGCGCGCTGTACCTCATGTACCTCGGGATCCAGGCGATCCGGCACCGCAACGACACGGCCGCGGCCGCGACCGCCGCGGCGCTCCCCCGGTCGGCCTGGCGCCAGCTCGGCGAGGGGTTCGTCGTCGGCGTGACCAACCCCAAGACGATCGCGTTCTTCGTCGCCGTGCTCCCTCAGTTCGTCGACCTCGACCACGGCTCGGTGCCGCTGCAGATGATCGAGCTCGGCCTCGTGTTCTTCGCGATCGCCCTCGTGTCGGACGGCGCGTGGGCGCTCGTCGCGGCGGCGGCGCGGTCGTGGTTCGGCCGCTCGCCCAAGCGCATCGCCACACTGTCAGCGACGGGCGGCGGTCTCATGATCGGCCTCGGCGGCATCCTCCTCCTCACCGGCAACAAGCACTGAAGGACCGCGCCATGATCCCCACGCCCCGCCGGCGCATCATCTTCCTCGACGTGGACGGCACGATCCTCGAGCACGGTGCGCACATGGCGCCCGGCACTCCCGACGCCATCCGCGCCGCGCGCGCCGCGGGTCACCTGGTGTACCTCAGCACCGGGCGCTCGGCGGCCGACATCCACCCGAGCGTCGCCGAGATCGGCTTCGACGGAGCGGTGACGAACTCGGGCGCCCTGGTGACCTCGGGCGGCGAGGTCGTCGTCGACCGCCCCCTGTCGGAGGCCGCCGCCGGCCGGCTGATCGCGGCGCTCAAGGGTCGCGGCATCCGCTACTTCCTGCAGACGCGCGACGGCGTCTATGCGTCGGACGACATGGCCGAGCTGATGCGCGAGTACGCCGCGGCGCTCGACGCCCGTGAGGCGGCCGGCGAGGCGGTGCGGCCCGAGGACTCGCTCGTGGGGCTCGCGCACCGCACCTTCCCGAGCGCCGATGAGGCGGACCTCACACGCATCGACAAGGCCGTCTTCGTGAGCGACCACGCCGAGGGCATGGACGAGCTGCGCGCCGACCTCGGCGACGAGTTCCTCGTCGTTCCCGGCAGCATGCCGCTGCCGGGCGGCTCGAACGGCGAGATCAACGAGGCCGACGTGACGAAGGGGTCGGCGATCGAGCTGCTGCTGGCGCATCTCGGCATGGACGCCGAGGACGCCGTCGCGATCGGCGACAGCTGGAACGACATCGAGATGTTCCAGGTGTGCGGTGTGGCGGTCGCGATGGGCAATGCCCACCCCGAGCTGAAGGAGCTCGCCGACTTCGTCACGACCGACGTGCTCGACGATGGCATCGCGAACGCCTTCGCGCGCCTCGGCCTCGCCTGACCCGCTCTCAGCCCTGCGCCGGCCGCCGCGTCTCAGCACCCAGATTGACGAGGTTGCCGCCGGGGTCGCGCACCTGCGCCACCCGCTCGCCCCACGGCATGTCTGCGGGCGGCTGCTCCGCATGGCCGCCGGCCGCGAGCCACGCCGCGTAGGTGGCATCCACGTCGTCGACGTAGAACCACAGCGCCGCGCGGTCCCCGACCGACGGCGGCAGGGCGTCGGGGTCGCGGCCGATGCCGAGCGAGGTCTCGCCGAGCTTCAGCGAGACGTAGTCGTCCTCGTCTCCGCTGCCGAACCGGTACACGACCTGCGCGTCGAGCGCGTCCACGTAGAACCGGACGAGCCCCGGCAGCTCTCGCGTCAGCAGGATGGGGAACAGGCTCTGCACCGCCATGAGCCCCACCCTACGTCGGCGCGCTCAGTCCAGGAAGATGTCGGGGAACAGCTCCGAGTCGGGCGTCCCCGGCACTGCCGCATACCCCGAGAAGTCCGTCACGCCGGCCGCTTCGAGCACGTCCTCGACGATGAGCGTCTGGCCGGTGTACTCGCGCGCCGGACGCGTGAAGATCTCGTACGCCGCGTCGGCGTACACCTCCGGCGTGCGGCTGACCTTCATCATGCGGTCGCCGCCGAGGGCGAACTGCACCGCGGCCGTCGCGATCGTCGTGCGCGGCCACAGCGTGTTGGCGGCGATGCCGTCCTTCGCGAACTCGGCGGCGAGGCCGAGCGTCGCCATCGTCATGCCGTACTTCGCGAGGGTGTACCCGGTGTGGCCGCCCAGCCACTTCGGCGACAGGTTCAGCGGCGGCGAGAGCGACAGGATGTGCGGGTTCGGCGCCTCCTTGAGGATCGGCACGGCGGCCCGCGAGAGCATGAACGTGCCGCGCACGTTGACGTCCTGCATGAGGTCGTACTTCTTCGCCTCGAGGTCGAGCGAGCGCGACAGGTCGATGACCGACGCGTTGTTGACGACGATGTCGATGCCGCCGAACTCGCCCTCCGTCTTCAGCACCGCCGCGGTGATGTCGTCGTCGTTGCGCACGTCGCCGACGATCGGGAGCGCGTTGCCGCCGGCATCCCGGATCTGCTCCGCAGCCGTGTGCACCGTGCCCTCGAGCTTCGGATGCGGGGTGTCGGTCTTGGCGAGCAGGGCGATGTTGGCGCCGTCACGAGCCGCGCGCAGCGCGATCGCGAGGCCGATGCCGCGGCTGCCGCCCGACATCAGGATGGTCTTGCCGGCGAGGGGCTTGTCGCTCATCTCGGGTCCTTTCGGGTGTCGGGATCGTGGTCTCTCGACGTGGGAGGGGTCAGGAACGGGATCGGGATGCCGCGGCGAAGGCCTGCACGCGCGCCCGGGCCTCGTCGGTGTCGAAACGGGCGCCGATGGAGCGGGCCTCGTCGTCCAGGTTCTCGGCGAAGGGACGATGGGCGCCCGAGCGGACGAGACGCTTGGCCTGTCCGAACGCGGCGGTCGCGTTGTCGAGCCAGAACCGTGCGACGGCCTCGGAGCGCGCGGCGACGTCGTCGGCGGGCACGACCTCGGTCACCAGGCCCCAGTCCAGGGCGGTGTCGGCGTCGATCGTGACGTCCTGCAGCAGCAGCTGCAGCGCGCGGCGCTGGCCGACCGCGGCCGGCAGCAGCGTCGAGACGCCGAGGTCGGGCGTCAGGCCGATGTTGGCGTACCGGCTCACGAACTTCGCCCGGTCGGACGCGACGATGTAGTCCGCGGTCAGCATGAGCCCGAGGCCGCCGCCGGCGACCGCGCCCTGCACGGCCGCCACGATCGGCTTGTCGGATTCCACGAACCTACGGATGCCATCGTGGATCGTGTGCGCGGCGCCGGTGACGTCGGCGCCCGAAGCCCCGGACGTCGCCATCTCGATGACGTCGCCGCCCGCGCAGAACGCCGGGCCGGCGGCATCCAGGATGATCGCGCCGACCGTGTCGTCCGAGGTCAGCTCGTGGGCGACGTCGCGCCAGCGACGGCCCATCTCGAAGCCCATCGCGTTGAGACTCGCGGGGCGGTTGAACGTGACGCGCGCAAGGGCGCCGTCGCGCGTGACGAGGATCGAGTCGCTCATAGGGGTCTCCGGGTTCACTTCGGGGCCATGCGGATGGCGCCGTCCAGGCGGATGGTCTCGCCGTTGAGGTAGCCGTTGTCGACGATCGACATCACCAGGCGCGCGTACTCGTCGGGCTTGCCGAGGCGCTGCGGGTACGGCACCTGCTGGCCGAGGCTCTCCTGTGCGGCCTCGGGAAGGCCGGCGAGCATCGGGGTCTCCATGATGCCGGGGGCGATCGTGACGACGCGGATGCCGTAGCGGGCGAGCTCGCGCGCGATCGGCAGCGTCATGGCGTGGACGCCGCCCTTGCTGGCCGAGTATGCGGGCTGGCCGATCTGCCCGTCGAACGCGGCGACGCTGGCGGTGTTCACGATGACGCCGCGGTCACCGGACTCC
The DNA here is from genome assembly GCF_051953575.1 of Microbacterium sp. Lineage (GTDB taxonomy): Bacteria > Actinomycetota > Actinomycetes > Actinomycetales > Microbacteriaceae > Microbacterium. Next base: position 426 of record NZ_JBQCIP010000077.1, on the reverse strand, counting down.
GTGGGCTCGGCCTTGGCGATCGCGGCCGATGCCTGCGCGATGACGTTGTAGGTGCCGATGAGGTTGACGCGGATGATGCGCTCGAACGCGTCGAGCGGCGACGGGTTGCCGTCACGGTCGAGGACCTTCGCGGGCGGCGCGATTCCGGCGCAGTTCACGACCACGCGCAGGGGACGGGATGCCGCCGCCACCGCGACGGCCGCGGCCACCTGCTCGGGGTCGGTGACGTCGGCGGGGGCGAACGACCCGCCGAGCTCGGCGGCGACGTCGGCGCCGGCCGAGGTCGCGAGGTCGACGATGGTCACCGTCGCGCCCGCTGCGGCGAGGCGTCGCGCGGTGGCGAGGCCGAGGCCGCTGGCGCCGCCGGTGACGAGGGCCGAGGCGTTCGTCAGGTCCATGCGTTCTCCTTCGAACTTGGTATCGGGT
>NZ_JBQCIP010000076.1:0-10167 GCF_051953575.1 Microbacterium sp. | reverse complement strand
CGTTCGACGATGATGGCTTCCTCACGATCACCGGGCGCAAGAAGGAGATCATCGTCACCGCGGGCGGCAAGAACGTCTCGCCCGCGGCGCTCGAAGACCCCATCCGCGCCAACCCGATCGTCGGCCAGGTGGTCGTCGTCGGCGACCAGAAGCCGTTCATCTCGGCGCTGGTCACCCTCGACCCCGAGATGCTGCCGGCATGGCTCGCGAACAACGACCTGCCCAAGGATCTGTCGCTCGCCGACGCCGCGCAGAACCCGGCCGTCCGCGCCGAGGTGCAGCGCGCGATCGACGAGGCGAACAAGTACGTCTCACGCGCCGAGTCGATCCGCAAGTTCACGATCCTTCCGACGGAGTGGACCGAAGACAGCGGTCACCTCACGCCGAAGATGAGCATCAAGCGCAACGTGATCCTGGCCGACTTCGCCGGCGACATCGAGGAGATCTACGCCGTGCCGGTGAGCACCACGAACGTCTCGCTGTCCTGACGGATGCAGAAAGGGATGCCGGCGGCCTCGGCCGCCGGCATCCCTTTCGTCTGAGGAGGGAAGAGCCTCAGAACCAGTCGGACTCGCGGATCTCGCGCATGGCGACGCGACGCTCTTCGGGCGTGAGCCGCTCGAGGTAGAGCTTGCCGTCGAGGTGATCGGTCTCGTGCTGAAGCGCCTGCGCGAGCAGCCCCTCACCCTCGAGGATGACCTCGTTGCCGTCGAGGTCGAGGCCCACGACCTTCGCGTAGGGGTAGCGGACGGCGTCGTGCCACAGGCCAGGGACCGAGAGGCACCCCTCGCCGATGGCCGTGGGCTCCCCCGACACCTCGACGAGCACGGGATTGAGCACGTACCCGATGTCGCCGTCGATGTTGTAGCTGAACGCGCGCAGGCCGACGCCGATCTGGTTCGCCGCGACGCCGGCGCGACCGGGCAGCTCGACGGTGTCGACGAGGTCGCGGACAAGGGCGCGCACGCCCTCATCGATCTCGCCGATCGGCGCGCAGACCGACTTCAGGACGGGGTCGCCGAAGACGCGGATGGGGCGGACCGCCATCAGGCGGCCACCGCCGGCGTCCGCAGGCCCTCGACGACGGTCGCGGCCAGCTCGCGCGCCGCCTCGCGGGTCGCGGGCTGCAGCTCGCGGAAGGCGATGGCGCTGCCCGCGGCGATGTGCGGGTCGTACGGCACGCGGACGACCGAGCGCACACGCGTGCGGAAGTGCGCCTCGAGCTCGTCGAGCTGAACGAGCGGATGCCCCGGCTTGGCGTTGTTGAGCACCACGATGGCGCTGCGCACCTTGTCGGCGTAGCCGTTGGTCTCCAGCCACGTCAGGGTCTCGGACGCGAGACGCGCCTCATCGACGCTGAGACCGGCGACGATGACGATCTGATCGGCGAGGTCGAGCGTCGCCCCCATCACCGAGTGGACGATGCCCGTTCCGGTGTCGGTGAGCACGACCGAGTAGTAGTGCGCGGCGAGGGCGGCCACGTCGCGGTAGTCGGCGTCGTTGAACGCCTCCGACACGCGCGGGTCGGTGTCGGACGCGACGACGTCCAGACGCGTCTCGTCACGGGCGACGATGTTCGACAGGTCGTTGAAGCCGACGACCTCGGGGCTGATGCGCACGAGGTCGCGCACGGTCTTGCCGCTGTCGCGCGAGATGCGCTCGGCCAGGGTGCCGCGGTCGGGGTTGGCGTCCACCGCGATCACACGGTCGTCGCGGGCGTCGGCCAGGGCCATCCCGAGGAGCGTCGTGACGGTCGTCTTGCCGACCCCGCCCTTGCGCGAGAGCACCGGCACGAAGCGGGCGCCGCCGGTGAGCGGCGCGGCGATCCGGCGGTCGAGCTCCTTGCGGGCACGGGCGCGCTTGCTGTCACCGAGGTTGATGCGCTTGCCCGACACCGAGTACACGAAGTGCTGCCACGCACCCTCGGGTTCGGGCTTGACCACCTGGTGCGGGTCGAGCAGGCGGTCGGCGGTCAGCAGGTCGGAGGTCTCTCGTCCAGCCTCGAACTCGCCGAGGCGCTTCGAGGTCAGCGCGACGCCCGGCCGGGGTGCGACGCGGTCCACCGCACGATCGGTCGCGCGCGCCACCACCGGCACCGCGCCGGTGTGCTGCGCCTCGCGTCGCGTCGCGGGAGCCGTCGCCGCAGCGGCCGCAGCGGCCGACGCCGGGACGACGGGGGGTGCGGGCGACGTCGCCTTGGCGGATCCGGATGCCACGGCATCCGTCTCTTCTGGTTCCGGGGCGTGCGCAGTCATGGGCTCCTCCGCGGTCTCATCGGTCAGCTCGAGGTCGAACTCGGTGCCGTCGAACTCGAAGTCGGCCGCGTCGAAGTCGGCGGACTCGAACTCGGTGCCCTCGAAGGCGGCGGTGAACTCGTCCGCCTCGACCTCGGCGACGGCTTCGGCCTCGGTCTCGGCGGCGTCGGCCTCGGCGTCGACCGCCTCAGGCCGCACCTCGGCGGTCTCGTCGTCAGCAGCCTGCTCCTCACCGTCGACGACCGCAACGGCCTCGACGGGCTGCTCCTCGGCGACGGCGTCCTCGGCAGGGACCTCGGGAGCGTCGTCGGCGGCCTCATCGGCCTGCAGCTCGACCGCCGGCTCGGATGCGCCCTCCGCGTCCTCCGCGGCGGCGTCGTCTTCCACCTCGTCCACGATCACCGCGTCCTCGATGACCTCGACCACGTACGCGTCGTCGTCCGCACCGCCGTCGAGCTGCTCTTCTGCGTCGATGACGTCGTCGGCGGGCTCGGCGGGCGCGAAGACGCCGATGATCGGCAGGTCGGCGTCGGCGGGGATCTCGATGACGAACGGGACCTCGTCGTCGATCACCCCGTCGTCGTCTCGGTCGTCATCCGACTCCGTGGGAAGCTCGACGTTCACCTGAGCGGTCGCACCTCCGAGGATGCCGATGCCTGCGGTGTCGAGGCTTCCGGTGTCGGAGAGCACGCCGTTCACGGGCTCGTCGGGCGTATGGTCGGTGCGATCGGGCGTCACTGCGGAGTTCTCCTGGGCAGACGTATTCGGGCGGATGCCACCCTCCAGGCTACTGGGCCGGACGGATGACGACCAAAAGGTCCCCGGCGTCCACCTGCGCGGTCTCGGCGATGGCGAGCCTTTCGACCACGCCGTCGACGGGTGCGGTGATGGCCGCCTCCATCTTCATGGCCTCGATCGACGCGACCGGCTGCCCCGCGGTGACGACGTCGCCGACGAGCGTCTTGAGCGTCACGACGCCCGAGAATGGCGCGGCGACCTGGCCGGGACGGGTGGTGTCGGCTTTCTCGGCCTGGCGCGTCTCGACGGTGATGCTGCGATCGCGGACGAACACCGGGCGCAGCTGGCCGTTGAGCGTCGTCATCACGGTCCGGATGCCCTTGTCGTCGGCCTCGCCGATCGCTTCGAGCCCGACGTACAGCTGCACGCCGCGCTCGATCTCGACGACGTGCTCGGCGCCGGCGGTGAGCCCGTAGAGGTAGTCGACGGTGTCGAGCACGCTCAGGTCGCCGAACACCTCGCGCGTCTGCTGGAACGCGCGGGTCGGCCCCGGGAACAGCAGCTTGTTCAGCATCTCGCGCCGCGACGCGGCGTCGGCGTCGAGCGCGGCGGCCTCGGTGTCGGTCAGCGGCGTGACCTCGATGCTCACCTCACGGCCCTGCAGTACCTTGGTGCGGAACGGCTCCGGCCAGCCGCCCGGCAGGTCGCCCAGCTCCCCCGCCATGAACCCGACGACGGAGTCGGGGATGTCGTAGTTCTGCGGGTTCTCGGCGAAGTCCTTCGGGTCCGCCTTCACGGCGGCCAGATGCAGAGCCAGGTCGCCGACGACCTTCGACGACGGCGTGACCTTGGGCACGCGCCCCAGGATCTCGTTCGCGGCGGCGTACATGTCCTCGATGAGCTCGAAGTCCTCCGAGAGACCGAGGGCGATCGCCTGCTGGCGCAGGTTCGACAGCTGCCCGCCGGGGATCTCGTGGTGGTACACGCGGCCGGTGGGTCCCGGCAGTCCCGACTCGAAGGGGCGGTACAGGTGGCGGACGGCCTCCCAGTACGGTTCGAGGTCGCTCACGGCGTCGAGCGAGATGCCCGTGTCGCGGTCGGTGTGCGACAGTGCGGCGACGAGGGCCGACAGGGACGGCTGGCTCGTCGTGCCCGACATCGGTGCGGCGGCCGCGTCGACCGCGTCGGCTCCGGCAGCACTCGCGGCCAGGAGCGTCGCGAGCTGGCCGCCGGCGGTGTCGTGCGTGTGCACGTGCACCGGGAGGTCGAACCTCTCGCGCAGGGCGCTGACGAGACGGGATGCCGCAGCCGGCCGCAGCAGGCCGGCCATGTCTTTGATCGCCAGGACGTGGGCTCCGGCATCCACGATCTGCTCCGCGAGCCGGAGGTAGTAGTCGAGCGTGTAGAGGTCCTCCGCCGGGTTCAGCAGGTCTCCGGTGTAGCAGACGGCGACCTCGGCCACCGAGGTGCCGGTGGCGAGGACCGCGTCGATCGCCGGACGCATCTGCGCCACGTCGTTGAGCGCGTCGAAGATGCGGAAGATGTCGATGCCCGATGCCGCGGCCTCGCGCACGAAGGCGTCCGTGACCTCGGTGGGGTACGGCGTGTAGCCGACCGTGTTGCGGCCACGCAGCAGCATCTGGATCGCGACGTTCGGCAGCGCCGTGCGCAGGCTGTCCAGGCGCTCCCACGGGTCCTCGCCGAGGAACCGCAGCGCGACGTCGTACGTGGCGCCGCCCCACGCCTCGACCGACAGCAGCTCCGGCGTCAGGCGCGCGACGTACGGCGCGACGGTCACGAGGTCCTTCGTGCGGACGCGGGTCGCCAGGAGCGACTGGTGCGCATCGCGGAACGTCGTCTCGGTGACCGCCAGCGACGTCTGCTCGCGCAGCGCCTTCGCGAAGCCGGCGGGCCCGAGCTCCAGCAGCCGCTGGCGCGACCCTGCGGGCGGCTCGGTCGTGAGGTCGATGGCCGGCAGCTTCAGCCGCGGGTCGACGGTGACCGGGTTCTCACCGTTCGGCTTGTTGACCGTGGTGTCGGTGAGCCAGTTGAGGATCTTCGTGCCGCGGTCCTTGGACTCGCGGCCTTTGAGCAGACCGGGGCGCTCGTCGATGAACGACGTGCTGACGTCGCCGGCGACGAACGACGGGTCGTCGAGGACGGCCTGCAGGAACGGGATGTTCGTCGAGACGCCGCGGATGCGGAATTCGGCGAGGGCCCGGCGGGCGCGCACGACGGCGGCGCCGAAGTCGCGGCCGCGGCAGGTGAGCTTCGCCAGCATCGAGTCGAAGTGCGGGCTGATCTGCGCGCCCGCGGCCGTCGTGCCGCCGTCGAGACGGATGCCGGCGCCGCCCGGCGAGCGGTACGTCGTGATCTTGCCCGTGTCGGGACGGAAGCCCTGCGTGGGGTCCTCCGTCGTGATGCGGCACTGCAGCGCGGCGCCGCGCAGGTGGATCTGGTCCTGCGTGAGCCCGAGGTCCGCGAGGCTCTGTCCCGCGGCGATGCGCATCTGCGACTGCACGAGGTCGACGTCGGTCACCTCTTCGGTGACGGTGTGCTCGACCTGGATGCGCGGGTTCATCTCGATGAAGACGACCTCGCCCGTGCGGGGGCCGGCGGTCTCGAGGAGGAACTCGACGGTGCCCGCGTTCTCGTACCCGATGGAGCGGGCGAAAGCGACGGCGTAGGTGTGGAGGGCGTCGCGGACGGCGGGATCGAGGTTGGGCGCCGGGGCGATCTCGATGACCTTCTGGTGCCGTCGCTGCACCGAGCAGTCGCGCTCGAACAGGTGCACGGTCTCGCCCGCCGCGTCCGCGAGGATCTGGACTTCGACGTGCCGCGGGCGCAGCACCGCCTGCTCGAGGAACACGCGGGCGTCGCCGAAGGCGCTCCCGGCCTCCCGCATGGCCTCGGCGAGGGCGGGGGCGAGCTCCTCGGCACGCTCGACGCGCCGCATCCCTCGTCCGCCGCCGCCGGCGACGGCCTTGACGAAGATCGGGAAGCCGATCGCGTCGGCCTGCTCGAGAAGCTCGTCGACGTCTTCGGAGGCCTCGGTCGACCGCAGCACCGGCACACCCGCGGCGACCGCGTGCTGTTTCGCCGTGACCTTGTTGCCGGCCATCTCGAGCACCTTGGCGGGGGGTCCGATGAAGGCGATGCCGTTCGCGGCCGCCTTCTCGGCGAGCTCGGGGTTCTCGGACAGGAAGCCGTAGCCGGGGTAGATCGCATCGGCGCCCGCCTCTTTGGCGACCCGGATGATCTCGTCCACGTCGAGATATGCCCGGACGGGATGCCCCACCTCGCCGATGCGGTAGGCCTCGTCGGCCTTCAGCCGGTGCAGCGAGTTGCGGTCCTCGTAGGGGAACACCGCGACCGTGCGCGCTCCCAGCTCGTAGGCGGCGCGGAATGCGCGGATCGCGATCTCTCCGCGGTTGGCGACCAGGATCTTGCGGAACATTCGACCTCCGTGAGCGGCGGTACGGCCGGCCTCTGGATCAGACCCCGGATGCGGGTCCTGGAAACCGGCTGAGTGTGCTCTCAGCCTAGGGGACGGTAACGTGGTGGCTTGTGCACGTCCTATCCGTCAGCTCGCTCAAGGGTGGCGTCGGCAAGACGACCGTGACTCTCGGACTCGCATCGGCGGCTTTCGCCCGCGGCGTCCGCACGCTCGTCGTCGACCTCGACCCGCAGTCCGACGTCTCCACGGGAATGGACATCCAGGTCGCGGGGCGCCTCAACGTCGCCGATGTTCTGGCCAATCCCAAGGAGAAGACGGTCCGTCAGGCCATCACCTCCAGCGGCTGGGCCAAGGTGCACCCGGGCACCATCGACGTCATGATCGGCAGCCCGTCGGCCATCAACTTCGACGGTCCGCACCCGAGCGTGCGCGACGTGTGGAAGATGGAAGAGGCGCTCGCCACGATCGAGGCGGACTACGACCTCGTGCTGATCGACTGCGCCCCGTCGCTGAACGCGCTCACCCGCACAGCCTGGGCCGCTTCCGACCGCGTCGTCGTGGTGACCGAGCCGGGCCTGTTCTCGGTGGCGGCCGCCGACCGCGCCCTGCGTGCCATCGAAGAGATCCGCCGCGGCCTCTCCCCCCGCCTGCAGCCGCTCGGCATCGTCGTGAACCGCGTGCGTCCCCAGTCGATCGAGCACCAGTTCCGCATCAAAGAGCTGCGCGACATGTTCGGACCGCTCGTCCTCTCGCCGCAGCTTCCCGAGCGCACCTCGCTGCAGCAGGCGCAGGGAGCGGCCAAGCCGCTCCACATCTGGCCGGGCGACTCCGCGCAGGAACTCGCCGCCGACTTCGACTCGCTGCTCGACCGCATCATGCGCACGGGCCGGATCCCGTCGCCCGAAGATCCCCGCCCCTGAGCTCAGGCGGACGGATGCCGCGCCCCGGCATCCACGATGCGTTGACCACTTTGCTCACGGAATGAGCACTCTGCACCCTTAGTGCACGGCGGTCTGAACACGACTTGCAAACCGCGGCGAAGTCACTGACCATATCGCCATGGCACCGATGACGTTGCATCCCGACAGCATTGCCGTGCACGCCGGCCGCGAAGATCTCGCGGACCTCGGCGTCCACGCCCTCCCCCTCGACCTCTCGTCGACCAATCCGCTGCCCGACCTCGAGCTCGGGGGCATGTCGTACGAGGTCCTCGCCACCGGCGGCCACCCGTTCGAGGGAGGCTCGAACGTCTACGCGCGGCTGTGGAATCCCACGGTCGCCCGGTTCGAAGAGGCGCTCGCCCGACTGGAGCACGCCGAAGAGGCGGTCGCGTTCTCGTCGGGCATGGCCGCGATCACCGCCGTGCTGCTCGGCGTCTCGCATGAGTCGGGCAAGCGCCACATCGTCGCGGTGCGCCCGCTGTACGGCGGCACCGACCACCTCCTCGCCTCGGGCCTTCTGGGGCTGGAGACCACGTTCTGCGCGCCGGCGGACGTCGCCGCGGCGGTCCGTGACGACACCGCCCTCGTCGTGCTGGAGTCGCCCGCGAACCCGACGCTCGAGCTCGTGGACCTGCGGGCCGTGGTGGCCGCCGCCGGCGACGTGCCGGTGCTGGTCGACAACACCTTCGCGACGCCCGTGCTGCAGCAGCCGCTGGAGTTGGGCGCCGCCCTGTCGCTGCACAGCGCGACGAAGTACCTCGGCGGGCACGGCGATGTCGTCGGCGGGGTCGTGGCGTGCGATGCGCGTCTGGCGGCCGCCCTGCGCAGGACCCGTGCCATCACTGGCGCGATCATGCACCCGCTCGCGGCCTACCTGCTCCACCGCGGCCTGGCGACCCTGCCGGTCCGCGTACGGGCGCAGCAGGAGGGCGCGCGGACCGTGGCTGAATGGCTGACGACGCGCGCCGAGGTCGCCCGAGTGCACTTCCCCGGCTTCGCCGCGTGCGACCCGCAGGGACTCGTCGGCCGCCAGCAGGCGGGACCCGGCGCGATGATCGCGATCGAGCTGGCCGGCGGCTTCGACGCCGCGGCGGCGTTGACCTCGGCGGTGAGGCTCTTCACGCACGCGGTCTCGCTCGGGAGCGTCGACTCGCTCATCCAGCATCCCGCGGCTCTCACCCACCGGCCGGTCACTTCAGAGGCGAAGCCGTCCGACGCGCTCGTGCGGCTGTCGATCGGCCTGGAGGATCCGCAGGACCTCATCGCCGATCTGGCTCAGGCGCTGAGGTCGACGGCAGACGCGGAGTCTCCCGCGATGTCGACGGCGGGGTGAGTCAGGCGGTGCGTGCTGCGCGTCGGGCGGCGAGCTCGTCCATCGGGTCGGGCTTCTCGACCTCGAACTCGACGAGCTCGGACTCGACCTCGCGCAGCACCTTGCCGACGGCGATGCCGAAGACGCCCTGACCGCGGCTGACGAGGTCGATGACCTCGTCGTTCGAGGTGCAGAGGTACACGGAGGCACCGTCGCTCATGAGCGTCGTGCCGGCGAGATCGCGGATGCCGGAGGCACGCAGCTGGTCGACCGCGGTGCGTATCTGCTGCAGCGAGATGCCGGTGTCGAGCAGGCGCTTCACGAGCTTCAGCACGAGGATGTCGCGGAAGCCGTACAGGCGCTGCGATCCCGATCCCGTCGCGCCGCGCACGGTCGGGACGACGAGTTCGGTGCGCGCCCAGTAGTCCAGCTGGCGGTACGTGATGCCCGCCGCACGCGCTGCCACGGCGCCGCGGTAGCCCACCTCATCGTCCATCGCCGGGAGCCCGTCGGTGAAGAGGAGTTCGGCGGAGAAAGGCTCGTTGTCAGCCATGTCACGGGTCATCCCCGTCCCCCCTCCGAATCGGTAAGTTCCACGCTAGATCAGCCTCGTGCCCGCGGCAATGACATCCGGCTTTCGAGCCTCGGCGTGTCGCGCGGATGGCCGAGAATCGACGCCGCGACGTCAGGACAGCAGGCGATCCAGAGCCGTCCGCACGAAGATCGCACGCACCTCGTCGAGGCGCTTGGCGAGCTCGGGGGCGACCTCGCCGGCGCGCCCGCGGGAGGCGGCATCCGTCCGTCGCAGCAGCGGCGCGAGCGCCGACTCGACCAGCGCCACGTCGCGTTCGGCGTTCTGGCGCAGCGCCCGCACATGACGGGGCTCGATGCCGTGCCGGTCGAGAGCGACGAGCGCGCGCAGCAGGGCCACCTGCTGCTCGGTGTACGACTCCGCGCCCGTCATGACGCCCGTGCTGATCGCGTCGTTGAGCAGCTGCGGTGCGGCGCCCGCCGCGGCGAGCAGCTCATCGCGGCGGTATCGGCGCGGTGCCGGGACGATCGACGGCGGCGGAACCGCCGTCGGCGTCGCGGGGTCGCGGCCGGCGTCGACGTCTTCGAGGTAGTCGCGGATCACCGACAGCGGCAGATAGTGGTCGCGCTGCAGCGTCAGCGCGAGGCGCAGGCGCTCGAGGTCGGCCTGCGAGAACTTGCGGTACCCCGACTCGGTGCGCAGCGGCGTGACGATGCCCTGCACCTCGAGGAAGCGGAGCTTGCTCGAGGTGAGTGCGGGGAACTCCGGCGACAGGCGCGCCAGAACCTGACCGATGCTGAGAAGACCCGCGGACGTCGCGTTTTCACGGACGGAGGCCGCGGGCATCAGGCGTCCGCCGCCCGCGCGAGGTCTGCCGGCGAGACGAAGAAGTTGAGCCGGAACTTTCCGATCCGCACCTCGGCGCCGTTGCT
>NZ_JBQCIP010000075.1:0-15580 GCF_051953575.1 Microbacterium sp. | reverse complement strand
CTCGGCGGATGGGAGACTGGGGCCATGACCGCGACACCGGCGACAGGCGCCCCCGCCGGGGCGCCCGCGCGGCGCGGCCGGCCCGGCTACGACCGGGCGCAGATCCTCGAGGTCGCCGTCGGCCTGTTCAACGATCAGGGGTACGACGCGACCTCGGTCGCCGATCTCGCGCAGCGGCTCGGCCTCACGAAGTCCGCGCTGTACCACCACTTCGATTCGAAGGAGCAGCTCCTCGCGCTCGCTCTGGACGAGGCGCTGAGCGGGCTCGAAGGCGTGCTCGACGCCCCCGCGAGCATCGAGCCCGAGCCTGCCGAGCGTCTGGCGGCCGTGCTCCGCGGCGCCGTGCTGGTGCTGGTCGACCGGCTCCCCTACGTGACCCTGCTGCTCCGCGTGCGCGGCAACAGCGACGTCGAGCGCGCCGCCCTCGAACGGCGGCGCGCCTTCGACCACCGGGTGACCGCCCTCGTCGCCGAGGCTCAGGCGGCGGGGAGCGTGCGATCCGACGTCGACGGTCCCGTCGTCACGCGCCTCGTGTTCGGCATGGTCAACTCCCTCGTGGAGTGGTACCGGCCGGGTGGCGCCATCGACCGCGAGCGCCTCGCGCACGACCTGGTCACCGTCGCGCTCGACGGCATGCGCACCCGCTGACGCCGCGCGGGAACGACGGATGCCGCCGCCCAGGGCTCACGAGGAGTCCGGGGCGGCGGCATCCGCTTCGAGGCGGTCAGGCCTTGGCGAGGCCGTAGATCGGGCTGACCTCCTGCTCGGCCTCGTGGTCGGGTCCGAGCGGGATGCCGGAGCGGTCGCGCAGCAGCAGCGTCGCGATGAGGCCGAGGCACGTCATGCCGGCCAGGTACCAGGTGACCGAGAGGGTCGATCCGGTCGCCTGGACGAGGGCCGTCGCGATCATCGGGGCGAACGCGCCACCGAGGATCGCGCCGATCGCGTACGAGATCGAGACGCCCGAGAACCGGATCGACGCCGGGAAGAGCTCGGAGTACAGCGCCGCCTGCGGGCCGTACGTGAAGCCGAGGCCGATCGTGAGGATCGCCAGACCGAGGAACAGCAGCCAGATGTCTCCGGTGTTCACGAGCGGGAAGAGCAGGAAGACGCCGGCGAGCTGCAGGATCCAGCCGATGATGTACGTCGTGCGGCGGCCGATGCGGTCCGAGATGAAGCCGGCGAACAGCGTCGAGAGCAGCCAGGTCACGGCCGAGCCGGCGACGGCCCACAGCACCGGGCCGCGTTCGAGCGCGAGCGGGCCCTCGGGGTTGGTGGAGTAGCCCTGGATGTAGCCGCCGGTGGTCATGTAGCCGACGGCGTTGTTGCCGGCGAACACGAACGCGGCGATGACGACGAGCAGCGCGTGCTTGCGGAAGAGCGTGAGGATCGGCGTGCGGGCCTTCTCCTTGCGCTGCGCAAGCTCGGCGAACACCGGGCTCTCTTCGACGCGGCGGCGGACGTAGTAGCCCACGAGGATCAGCACGACGCTGAGCAGGAACGGCACACGCCATCCCCACACGAGGAACGCGTCGCCGGGAGCGATCATCGCCATGAACGCCATGACGCCCGAGGCGAGCAGCAGACCGAGAGGGACGCCGATCTGGGGCGCCGCGCCGAACGCGCCGCGACGCTTCTTGGGGGCGTGCTCGACGGCCATCAGGACCGCGCCGCCCCACTCGCCGCCGGCCGAGATGCCCTGCAGGATGCGCAGCAGCACGAGCAGGATCGGCGCCGCGACGCCGATCGCCTCGTACGTGGGCAGCACGCCGATGAGGGCGGTCGATGCGCCCATGAGGATCAGCGTCCACATGAGCACGACCTTGCGGCCGTACTTGTCGCCGAAGTGGCCGGCGAGGAACGCGCCGAGCGGTCGGAACAGGAAGCTCACGCCGACCGTCGCGAAGGCGACGATGGCGCTGTTGGCGCCGAGCGGGGCGAAGAACAGCTGGCCGAAGACCAGTCCGACCGCCGTGGCGTAGATGAAGAAGTCGTACCACTCGACGGTGGTACCGATGACGGTCGCGAAGACGACCCTCTTGCGATCTGCCGACGCCGCGATGGTGCCGGTCGGGGTGAATCCCTCTTGCGTGCTCATTGTGACTCCTGTGTCGGGGCTGACGTCGTCGTCACCGGTCAACTCGTTCGGGTGTTGCCGGATGTGGGACCGATCATATACGATTTCGAATACGACGCAAGAGTGAGGGAGCTCATGACGGTAGACATCGGAACGGATGCCGCAGATCCGCGGTTCGCCGCGTTGCCCGGGCGTCCGGGCAAGATCATCGCGATCCACCTCAGCTACGCGTCCCGCGCCGATCAGCGCGGACGCCGGCCCGCGGCACCCTCCTACTTCTTCAAGCCGTCGAGCTCGGTCGCGGCATCCGGCAGCACCATCGAACGCCCCGCCGGCACCGAGCTGCTGGCCTTCGAGGGCGAGATCGCCCTCGTGATCGGCGCCCCCGCACGCCGTGTCGGCCTGGCCGACGCGTGGTCCCACGTCGCCGCCGTCACCGCCGCGAACGACTTCGGCCTCTACGACCTGCGCGCGAACGACAAGGGCTCGAACGTGCGCTCCAAGGGCGGCGACGGCTACACGCCCATCGGCCCGGCCCTCATCGACGCCCGCGCGATCGACCCCCAGACGCTGCGCGTGCGCACCTGGCTCAACGGCGACCTCGTGCAGGACGACAGCTCCGCCGGCATGATCTTCCCGCTGACGCAGCTCGTCGCCGACCTGTCGCAGCACTTCACGCTCGAGACCGGCGACGTGATCCTCACCGGCACGCCCGCCGGCTCGTCGGTCGCCGGCCCCGGCGACGTCGTCGAGGTCGAGGTTGACGTGCCCGGCGGGCCGAGCACCGGACGCCTCGTCACCACCGTCGTGCAGGGCGAGACCCCCTTCGACGGCGACCTCGGTTCGCTGCCCGCAGCCGACGACCTGCAGCGCACCGAGGCCTGGGGCTCCCGCGAGGCCGCGGGCCTCCCCGCGGCGGTCGCCGACGCCGGCACGCCCGCCCTGAGCGAGGAGTTGCGCGCCAAGCTGCTCGAAGCGCCCACCGCCGGCCTGTCGGCGCAGCTGCGCAAGCGCGGCCACCACTCCTGCTTCATCGACGGCGTCCACGCCAACCTCGACGGCGCGAAGATCGTCGGCACCGCCAAGACGCTGCGCTTCGTCCCGTTCCGCGAAGACCTCTTCGCGGCCCACGGCGGCGGCTACAACGCCCAGAAGCGGGCGTTCGACGCGGTCGGCGAGGGCGAGGTCATCGTCATCGAGGCCCGCGGCGACGACACCACCGGCACGCTCGGCGACATCCTCGCGCTCCGCGCCCGGGCGCGCGGCGCCGCCGGGGTCGTCACCGACGGCGGTGTGCGCGACTTCGACGCCGTGGCCGAGATCGGGCTGCCGGTGTTCTCGAAGGGCGCCCACCCGTCGGTGCTCGGCCGCAAGCACGTGCCCTGGGAGCACGACGTCACGATCGCCTGCGGCGGCGCCACGGTGCAGCCCGGCGACATCATCGTCGGCGACGGCGACGGGGTCGTCGTCATCCCGCCCGCGATCGCCGAAGAGGTCGCCGACGACGCCCTGGCGCAGGAGGTCGAGGACGCCTGGATCGCCGAGCGGGTCGCGGAGGGGCATCCGGTCGACGGGCTCTTCCCGATGAACGCCGAATGGCGCGCCCGCTACGACGCGGAGCGCACGCGATGACCACCGTGGTGGGCCAGTCCCCCGCCCCGGCCGGCGGCAGCAAGTCCGAGCAGGCATACGAATGGCTGCGCGAGCGGATCGCGCGCCACGAGTACGGGCCGGGCTACCGTCTCGTGCTCGGTCCCATCGCCGACGGGCTCGGCATGAGCGTGGTGCCGGTGCGGGAGGCGATCCGCCGGCTCGAGGCCGAGGGCCTGGTCACGTTCGAGCGGAACGTCGGCGCCCGCGTCGCGGTCGTGGACGAGAGCGAGTACGTCTTCACGATGCAGACCCTCGGGCTCGTCGAAGGTGCGGCGACGTCGCTGTCGGCCCCGTTGCTGACGGCAGCAGACCTCGACCGCGCGGCGCAGATCAACGACCGCATGGCGCGGTTGCTCGACGACTTCGACCCGCACCTGTTCACCCAGCTCAACCAGCAGTTCCACTCGGTGCTCTACGAGCCGTGCCCCAACCCGCACATCCTCGATCTGGTGCACCGCGGCTGGTCACGGCTGTCGGGTCTGCGCGACTCGACGTTCGCCTTCGTGCCGGGGCGCGCGCACCACTCGGTCGACGAGCACGCCGAGATCGTCGACCTCATCCGCACCGGCGCCGACCCGCTCGAGATCGAGCTCGCCGCCCGCACCCACCGCTGGCGCACGATGGACGCGTTCCTCGCCGCCCGGCATCCCTCACCTGAACTCCCGGCCTGAGCCGGCCGAATCCGTCCGAACCGGAGGAACCCATGACCGACATCGACACTGCGCTCGCGACCCGGCACGTGCCGGAGGGGCTGCCCGACCGCATCCAGCACTACATCGACGGCGAGTTCGTCGACTCGCTCGACGGCGACACGTTCGACGTGCTCGACCCGGTGACCAACGAGACGTATGTGCAGGCCGCGGCCGGCAAGAAGGCCGACATCGACCGCGCCGTCGCGGCGGCGCGCCGCGCGTTCACCGAGGGCCCGTGGCCGCGGATGCTGCCGCGCGAGCGCTCCCGCGTGCTGCACCGCATCGCCGACATCGTCGAGTCCCGCGACGCGCGGCTCGCCGAGCTGGAGTCCTTCGACTCGGGTCTGCCGATCACGCAGGCGCTCGGCCAGGCGCGCCGCGCGGCCGAGAACTTCCGGTTCTTCGCCGACCTGATCGTCGCGCAGGCCGACGACGCCTACAAGGTGCCCGGCCGCCAGATGAACTACGTCAACCGCAAGCCGATCGGGGTCGCCGGGCTCATCACGCCGTGGAACACCCCGTTCATGCTGGAGTCGTGGAAGCTCGGCCCGGCGCTCGCGACGGGCAACACGGTCGTGCTGAAGCCGGCCGAGTTCACTCCCCTGTCGGCCTCGCTGTGGGCGGGCATCTTCGAAGAGGCGGGGCTGCCGAAGGGCGTCTTCAACCTCGTCAACGGACTCGGAGAGGATGCCGGCGACGCGCTGGTGAAGCATCCCGAGGTCCCGCTCATCTCGTTCACGGGTGAGAGCCGCACGGGTCAGCTCATCTTCGGCAACGCCGCGCCGTTCCTGAAGGGCCTGTCGATGGAGCTCGGCGGCAAGAGCCCCGCCGTGGTGTTCGCCGACGCCGACCTCGAGGCCGCGATCGACGCCACGATCTTCGGCGTCTTCTCGCTGAACGGCGAGCGCTGCACCGCGGGCTCCCGGATCCTCGTCGAGCGCCCGATCTACGACGAGTTCGTCGAGCGCTACGCGGCGCAGGCGGACCGCGTCGTCGTCGGGTACCCGCACGACCCGAAGACCGAGGTCGGCGCGCTCGTGCACCCCGAGCACTACGCCAAGGTCATGAGCTACGTCGAGATCGGCAAGACCGAGGCCCGCCTCGTCGCCGGCGGCGGCCGCCCCGAGGGCTTCGAGACCGGCAACTTCGTGCGCCCCACGGTGTTCGCCGACGTCGCCCCCGACGCCCGCATCTTCCAGGAGGAGATCTTCGGTCCGGTCGTGGCGATCACGCCGTTCGACACCGACGAAGAGGCCCTCGAGCTCGCCAACGGAGTGAAGTACGGCCTCGCCGCCTACGTGTGGACCAACGACCTCAAGCGCGCCCACAACTTCTCGCAGGCCATCGAGGCCGGCATGGTCTGGCTCAACTCGAACAACGTGCGGGACCTCCGCACCCCGTTCGGCGGCGTCAAGGCGTCGGGCCTCGGCCACGAGGGCGGCTACCGCTCGATCGACTTCTACACCGACCAGCAGGCCGTGCACATCACGCTCGGCCCCGCGCACAACCCGACCTTCGGCAAGGACGGCGCGGCCGCTCACTGACCCGGATGCCGCGCCGCAGGTCTGCACGCGGCGCGGCATCCGCACCACACCTCCACCCGATTCCACGCAAGGACGCGACATGACCAGCCGTGACGACATGACCCTGACCTCCTCGGGCTTCTACGTGAGCCAGGAGGCGCCGATCCTCTCCGACAACCCGATCCCGACGCCCAGCGCTCCGGCGCCCGACATCCTGCGCTGCGCGTACATGGAGCTCGTGGTCACCGACCTGGCGGCATCCCGCACGTTCTACGTCGACGTGCTGGGCCTCTACGTCACCGAAGAGGACGAGTCGACCATCTACCTCCGTTCGACGGAGGAGTTCATCCACCACAACCTCGTGCTCCGCCAGGGTCCGGTCGCCGCGGTCGCGGCCTTCTCGTACCGCGTGCGCTCGGCCGAGGAGCTCGACAAGGCCGTCGCGTTCTACGAGGAGCTCGGCTGCGACGTGCGCCGCAACCCCGACGGGTTCACCAAGGGCATCGGCGACTCGGTGCGCGTGACCGACCCGCTCGGCTTCCCGTACGAGTTCTTCTACGCCACCGAGCACGTCGAGCGCCTGTCGTGGCGCTACGACCTGCACACCCCCGGCGAGCTGGTGCGCCTGGACCACTTCAACCAGGTCACCCCCGACGTGCCGCGCGCGGTCAACTTCATGCAGTCGCTGGGCTTCCGCGTGACCGAGGACATCCAGGACGACGAGGGCACCGTCTACGCCGCGTGGATGCGCCGCAAGCCCACGGTGCACGACACCGCGATGACCGGCGGCGACGGCCCGCGCATGCACCACGTCGCGTTCGCCACCCACGAGAAGCACAACATCCTCGCGATCTGCGACAAGCTCGGGGCACTCCGCCGCTCCGACGCGATCGAGCGCGGCCCGGGCCGCCACGGCGTCTCGAACGCGTTCTACCTGTACCTGCGCGACCCCGACGGGCACCGCGTCGAGATCTACACGCAGGACTACTACACGGGCGACCCCGACAACCCGGTCGTCACGTGGGACGTGCACGACAACCAGCGCCGCGACTGGTGGGGCAACCCGGTGGTCCCGTCGTGGTACACCGAGGCATCCCTCGTGCTCGACCTCGACGGCAACCCGCAGCCTGTGGTCGCCCGCACGGACTCGTCCGAGATGGCGGTCACGATCGGCGCCGACGGCTTCTCGTACACGCGTCCCGGCGAGGACTCGATGCCCGAGTACAAGCAGGGCGAGTACAAGCTCGGCCACCAGCTGTGAGCGACTGAGGAGACGAGTGGATGCTGCCACCCGATGACATCGCGGCGATCGCGGCCGAACTGGCCGAGGCCGACCGCACGCACTCAGTGATCCCGCGGATCACCGCCCGCTACCCGGATGCGACGGTCGAGGACTCGTACGCCATCCAGGGCGTATGGCGCGACCGCATGATCGCCGACGGGCGCCGCCTCGTCGGCCGCAAGATCGGGCTGACGTCCAAGGCCATGCAGCAGGCGACCGGCATCACCGAGCCGGACTACGGTGTCATGTTCGACGACACCGTGTACGAGTCGGGCGCCGAGATCCCCGTCGACCTGTTCTCGAACGTGCGGATCGAGGTGGAGCTGGCGTTCGTTCTGAAGACGCCGCTGGAGGGGCCGGACTGCACGCTCGAGGACGCCCTGGCGGCGATCGACTACGCCGTGCCGGCGCTGGAGGTGCTGAACTCCCACATCGAGCTGGAGGGGCGCACCATCGTCGACACCATCAGCGACAACGCCGCATATGGAGGGATGGTGCTCGGCACCGTCCACAAGCGTCCCGACGAGATCGACCTGCGCTGGGTGCCCGGCGTGCTGTCGCGCAACGGCGAGATCGAAGAGACCGGCGTCGCCGCGGGCGTACTCGGCCACCCGGCGACCGGAGTGGCGTGGCTGGCGAACAAGTTCGCCCAGCACGGGGCGCGCCTGGAGGCGGGCGAGATCATCCTCGCCGGCTCGTTCACGCGCCCCATGTGGGTCTCGCGCGGCGACAGCGTGCACTGCGACTATGGCCCCATGGGAGTGATCGAATGCCGCTTCGTCTGAACCCGACCTTCCGCGAGCGTCTCGACGGCTCCGACCGCGCCCTGATCGGCCTGTGGGCGTGCTCGGGGTCGCCGCTGGTCGCCGAGATCCTCGCCGGCTCGGGCGCGGACTGGCTGCTCATCGACATGGAGCACTCCGCGAACACCCTCGACTCGGTGCTCGCGCAGCTGCAGGCGGTGGCCGGCTACCCGGTCACCCCGGTGGTGCGGGTGCCCTACGGCGACGACGTGATCCTCAAGCAGGTGCTCGACCTCGGCGCGCAGAACGTGCTCGTCCCGATGGTGTCGACCGCCGAGCAGGCGCGCGAGCTCGTCGCGGCGGTGCGCTATCCGCCGCACGGGCGTCGCGGCGTGGGCTCGGCGCTGTCGCGGTCGGCGCGCTGGAACCGCGTCGACGGCTACCTCACGGATGCCGACTCGCACGTGTCGCTGTTCGTCCAGGTCGAATCCGCCGAAGCCGTCGGCAACGCGGCCGCCATCGCCGCCGTGGACGGCGTGGACGGCATCTTCGTCGGCCCCGCCGACCTCGCCGCCTCGCTCGGCGTGCTCGGGCAGCAGACCCACCCCGACGTCATCGCCGCCGTCGAGCGCACGTTCGCGGCGGTGCAGGCCGTCGGCAAGCCCGTCGGCGTCAACGCCTTCGACCCCGCCGCCGCAGACGCGTACATCACCGCCGGCGCCGCATTCATCGCCGTCGCCGCCGACGTGTCGCTCCTCGCCCGCGGCTCCGAGACCCTCGCGGCCCGCTTCATCCCCACCGACCCGGGCACCGAGCGAGCTTCGTACTGAGGGCAGCCGGATGCCGGCGGCCCGGGCCGCCGGCATCCCTCTCCCGGAATCGCGAAAGGGTATGTTTTCGCCGCCACGCGCCGCGGAAACGTACCCTTTCGCGGGTCCTCGGAGGCGTGGAGTCGCCGCAGCCACGTGTGGCACAGTGAACGCATGAAGAAGTGGGTCGTGCGGTTCGTGTCGCTGCTGGTGTTCAACGTCGTCGTGCTGCTCATCGTCGGCTGGCTCACCCCCGCGAAGGTCGGCTGGGCGGCGCTGTGGGCGGGCATCGTCATGACCGCGCTGGTGCTGTGGATCAAGCCGCTCATCGAGAAGTGGTTCCGCTCGTCGGCCGCCAAGTCCGCCGGCGGACGCACCAAGGCGGGCGAGAAGCTCGTCGAGTTCTTCATCGCCTTCGCGGTGGCCTTCCTCATCTGGATCGCCACGGTGCTGCTGTCGGGAGTGCGCATCGGCGGCGGGTTCTTCGGCGCAGTCTGGGCGTACATCCTCCCGCCGGTCATCCTGCTGATCGGCTGGGCGATCTACGCCGCGATCGACGACAAGGTCGAGTCCCACGCGGGCGCCCTGTACGACAAGGCGACCGGTGCCTCGTCGGGTGAACAGGATGCCGCCGCCCCGCCGATCCCGAGCCCCGAGACCGCCGCGGGCCGGCGCGAGCTGAACGACGGCCTCACCGACGAGCAGCGGCGCATGCTCGACGAGCTCGGCGGCTGACCGGGCGGATCCCGCTCCGCCTGTCGATCGGGATGCGCGCGGATCGTCATACCGGTGTCGCAACCCCCTGAGAAAGGACGACACCATGCGGTACGCACTCCTCCTCCACTACCCCGAGATGACCGCCGACGACCTCGGCCCCGAGGCCATCGCCGAAGGCATGCGCGCGTTCGACGCGTACGCGAAGGCGCTCGACGACGCCGGCGTGCTCGTGTCGGCCGAGGTGCTGCAGCCTTCGGCGGTGACGACGACGGTGACACTCGCCGACGATGCGCTGCGCGTGCAGGACGGCCCGTTCGCCGACACCAAGGAGCAGCTCGGCGGCACGTTCGTCATCGACGTCGACGACCTCGACGCCGCGATCGCCTGGGCCGGCAAGGCGCCGTCGGCCGCCTGGGGTCCGGTCGAGGTCCGGCCCAGCTCCACGTACTTCCGCGACGGCGCCTGGACCCCGTTCGCGGGCTGATGCCTGCCACCGACGACGTCCGTGCGGCCGCCGAGCGCGCCGCGCGGACGTCGTACGGGCGGCTCCTGTCGATCGTCGCTGCGTCGGCCGGAGCGTCCGCTCACGTCGGCCCCGACATCGCCCTCGCCGAGGACGCCCTCGGCGACGCGTTCGAGCGTGCGCTGCGGACATGGCCCGACGACGGCATCCCCGCCAATCCCGAAGGGTGGCTGGTCACCGTGGCCCGCAACCGACTGCGCGACATGCTGGGCGCCGCCGCACACCGCACCGGGGTGCCGCTCGACGACGGCCTCGCCGCGGTGCTCGCCGATGACCGCGCCCTCGACGCTGTGGCCGAGGCGGCTCGTCGCGACGAGATCCCCGACAAGCGGCTCGAACTGCTGTTCGCGTGCGCCCACCCGGCGATCGATCCGGCCGTGCGCACGCCGCTCATGCTGCAGACCGTGCTCGGGTTCGAGGCGGCCGACATCGCACAGGCGTTCGGCGTGGCCCCCGCGACGATGGCGCAGCGGCTCGTGCGCGCGAAGCGGCGCATCCGCGACGCCGGCATCCCGTTCCGCGTGCCGGCGCGGGCCGATATGCCGGCGCGGCTTCCCGCAGTGCTCGAGGCCATCTACGGCGCGTACGCGATCGACTGGCTCGATCAGGGCGACGAGCCCCGCGAGTCGCTGGCCGACGAAGCCCGGTGGCTCGCCGTGCTGACCGCGGCGCTGCTCGACGACGAGCCCGAGGCCTGGGGGCTGGCGGCGCTGCTGACGTACGCGCAGTCCCGCGCACCCGCCCGCATCGGCCGACCGTGGCCGCCGCTCGACGAGCACGACACGGCACTGTGGGACCGTGCGCTCATCGGCGAGGCCGACGTGCTCCTGCGCCGCGCATCCGCGCTCGGTCGGCCGATCGGGCGCTTCCAGCTCGAGGCGGCCATTCAGGCCGTGCACTGCGACCGGGCCCGCACGGGCATGCTCGACGTCGACACCCTCGTCACCCTCTACCGGGGCCTCGTCGCGATCGCTCCGACGGACGGCGCCCGCGCAGCACTGGCCGCCGCCGAGGCTCGCCGCCACGCGCGGTGACCCGCGCAGGTCACGGCATGCGCACGCCCACCACGTTCGTCGGCGGGTAGGGCCCCACCTGCGCCGTGCCCACCAGACGGTCGCCGACGACCTTGAGCACGAAGCGCAGCGACATGGGCAGCGGTGCGAGGAAGTCGACGCGGAACGATGCGGTGTCGCCCACGATGCTGCCGTCGCGGATCGCGATGGGCCCGGTGTCGCCCAGCGAGGTGCCGGTCAACGTGGTGCCGGCGCTCGTCAGCGTGAGGTCGTACCGACGGGAGCCCGCCAGTGTGACGACGTCGATCGCCCACTTTCCATCGATGCCCGCCACGCGTCCACCTCTCGTCGATCCGCGGCCCCCGCGGCCGTCGAGGCCATTCTGCACCCCGCGATCGGCGGGGCGGGTGTAACAATGCGACCCGTGGGGGCAGCGCCGCATCCGCGCCGCGAGAATGGGAGGAACGGCCGCGACAGCACGCGCGCCGCACCCGACTCCTGGAGGCACCATGTCGCGTCGCACCCGCCTGATCCGTCTCGCCGCCGTCGGCGTCGCCGTCGCCGCGCTCGCCCTCACGGGCTGCGCGTCCAGCGGCACACCGGACGCGACCGCGACGGGCGATGCCGAGGGCTGGGTGACCCCGGGCAAGATCACGATCGCGACCGGCGAGCCCGCCTACTACCCGTGGGTCATCGACGACGACCCGTCGTCGGGTGAGGGGTTCGAGTCGGCCGTGGCGTATGCGGTGGCAGACCAGCTCGGCTTCGCCAAGGACGACGTGGTGTGGGTGCGCACCGGCTTCGACGAGGCGATCGCGCCGGGTCCGAAGGACTTCGACTTCAATCTGCAGCAGTTCTCGATCTCGGACGAGCGCAAGCAGTCGGTCGACTTCAGCTCGGCGTACTACGAGACCACGCAGGTCGTCGTGACGACGGGCGCCTCGCCCGCCGCCGACGCGACCTCGATCGCCGACCTCAAGGACCTGCTCATCGGCGCTCAGACCGGCACGACGAGCTTCACCGCGATCGAATCGGTCATCCAGCCGACGCAGCCTGCGCAGGCGTTCAACACCAACGACGACGCCAAGCTCGCGCTCGAGAACGGCCTGGTCGACGCGATCGTCGTCGACCTGCCGACGGCGTTCTACATCTCGGGCGTGGAGCTCACCGACGGCGTGCTCGTCGGTCAGCTGCCGACGCCCGACGGCCAGACCGGCGATCAGTTCGGCCTCGTGCTCGCGAAGGACTCGCCGCTGACCGAGAAGGTGACCGCCGCCGTCGACGCACTGCGCGAAGACGGCACGCTCGACGAGCTCGCCGCGAAGTGGCTCGGCGGCGAGGGCCAGGCTCCGCTGCTGAAGTGAGCCCGCGCGCCGTTAGCCTGGCCCGATGAGTTCCCGATCCGGCCGGTCCCGCACGGCTGCGCGCCCGCCCGGCGAGGTGAGCGGTCTGCCCGGCGAGGTCAGCAGCCCGCCCCGCGAGGTCAGCGCCGTCGAGCTGGAGCGCCGCGCGTTCCGCAAGCGTCAGGGGGCGGCATCCGTCGCGATCAGCGTCGTGTCGACGCTGATAGTCGCCCTCATCGCCTGGCTGCTGATCATCAACACGCCCGGCTGGGCGCGCGTCCAGCAGCAGTTCTTCAACCCCGAGATCGCGCTGGCGTCGCTGCCGCGGGTGTGGGACGGCTTCCTGCTGAACCTGCGGGTGCTGGCGATGTCGGCCGTGCTCGTGCTGCTGTTCGGCCTGCTGCTGGCGACGCTGCGCACTCTGCGCGGCCCCGTCTGGTTGCCGCTACGCGCGCTCGCGGCGGCGTACACGGACGTCTTCCGCGGCATCCCGCTCATCATCGTGCTGTACCTCGTGGGCTTCGGCATCCCCGGCCTGCAGCTCATACCCGTGCGGCTGCCGACGGAGTTCTGGGGCACGATCGCCCTCACCCTCACGTACTCGGCGTACGTGAGCGAGGTGTTCCGGGCGGGGATCGAAGCGGTGCACCCGTCGCAGCGGCACGCGGCCCGGTCGCTGGGTCTCAGCCATGGGCAGACGATGCGGCTCGTCGTGGTGCCGCAGGCGTTCCGCAAGGTCACGCCCGCGCTCATGAACGACTTCGTCGCCATGCAGAAGGATGTCGGACTCATCTCGCTGCTGGGCGCCGTCGATGCGGTGCGGGCCGCGCAGATCGAGACCGCCGCATACTTCAACTTCACGCCGTATGTGGTGGCCGCGCTCCTCTTCGTGCTGCTCGCGATACCGACGATCCGGCTGACCGATTGGTACACCGCGAGGGTCCGCGCCCGCGAGCAGATCGGAGGGATCGTATGAGCGTCCTTCGGCTCGAAGACGTCTGGAAGTCGTTCGGCGACCACGACGTCCTGCGCGGCATCGACCTCGACGTCGCCCCGGGCGAGGTCGTCGCGCTCATCGGCTCGAGCGGTTCGGGCAAGTCGACGCTCCTGCGCACCGTCAACCTGCTGGAGCCCATCGACGACGGGCGCATCGTGCTGGGCGACGTCGACATCAGCAACCCGCGCGTCGACGTCGACGCCGTCCGTGCGCGCATCGGCGTGGTGTTCCAGCAGTACAACCTCTTTCCGCACCTCACGGTGCAGCACAACATCACGCTCGCACTGCGGCATGTGCACCGCATGAAGAGGCGAGAAGCGGATGCCGCCGCCACCGAGCTCCTGGAGCGCGTGGGTCTCGCCGACAAGGCCGCCGAGCACCCCGACCGCCTGTCGGGCGGCCAGCAGCAGCGCGTGGCGATCGCCCGGGCGGTCGCCACGTCACCGGAGCTGCTGCTGCTGGACGAGGTGACCTCGGCGCTCGATCCCGAGCTCGTGGGCGAGGTGCTCGACCTCGTGCGCGGCCTCGCCGACGACGGCATGACGATCGTGATGGCGACGCACGAGATGGCGTTCGCGCGCGATGTGGCCGACCGCGTGGTCTTCCTCGACGCCGGGCGCATCCTCGAGCAGGGTCCGCCGGCGGAGGTGTTCGGCGCGCCGCGCGAGGAGCGGACCAGAGAGTTCCTGGCGAGGTTCACCGCCTGACGGGCTGACGACTGTGTAAACCTGTTGACTCACAGCGAGTCAACTGGTTTACTCATTCTCGTGTCCGACCGCCTGAGCTTCACGATCCACGAACTCGTCGCCGAGATCGGCGCGTACGCCGACGGTGTGCTGCGCTCCCGGTACGGCGTGGGGTACAACCACTTCCAGTTCCTCGCGATCCTCGCCGACGTCGAGCCGTCCGACATGACCCGGCTCGCGCACTGCCTCGGCGTGACGAAGGCCGCTGTCAGCAAGCGCGTCCCGGCGCTCGTCGAGGACGGCTGGATCACCGCGGACTCCCCCGCCGGCGCGGGGCGCAGCGTGCTGCTGTCGCTCACCCCCAAAGGCGCCGCCCTCGTGCGGGACGCGGGCGCCGTGCTGGAACGCGACTTCGCCGCCATGCTCGCCGCGCCCGCACTCGCCGACGACCCCATCGACGCGCCGCGGCTCAACGCGCAGCTCAACCGACTCATCGCCTTCATGCAGAGCCCGACCGCCGCGGCGGTCCCCGTCCAGGAGTGACCCGTGAACCCTCCCCGCATCCTCGTCGTGATCGGCACGCCGCTGCCCGGCACTCTCAACCACGCCCTCGCCCACTCCTACGCCGACTCCGCCCGGGCGGCCGGCGCCGAGGTGCGCATCGTCGATCTCGCGGCCGACCCGGTGCCCGGGCATCCCTCCGCACGAGGAGAAGTGCGGATGCCGCGCACCGACGCCGACCGCCCGCTCGCGCCCGAGATCGTGTCGTACATCGCCGACGTCGAGTGGGCCGACCACCTCGCGTTCTTCTTCCCGCAGTGGTGGGGCTCCTCCCCCGCCGCACTCAAGACCTGGATCGACCGCGTCTTCGTCTCGGGCTTCGCCTATCGGTACCGGCCGACCGGGCGCCTGTGGGACAAGCTGCTCACCGGCCGCACCGCACGCATCGTCATGACCATGGACTCACCGGGGTTCTGGAACGCGTTCACGTACCGCGACGCGGCGATCCGGTCCCTGCGCGCCGCGACGCTCGAGTTCTGCGGCGTCAAGGTGCGCGGCGTCACGCGCCTGGCCGAGGTGCGCCACCGCACCGACGCCGACCGCGAGCGCTGGATCGGCGGGATGGCCTCGTTCGGAGCGACGGATGCCGCGGCCGCCGTCACTCGGCCGCGCGAGACCGTCGCCGCCTGACACACGGGTCTCGGGTGTCGCGGGGTGCGGCATCCACCCCACCCAAGCAACCATTCGCGCCACATGAAGCCCGATCGCCGGACCCGCGAACGATCAGGCACGCGGGGTGCGGCATCCACCCCACCACGGCGACCGCTCGCGCCACTCAAGCGCACGAAGACGTCGCAGACGGAACGCGGGGGGGGGGGCGGCGGGGCGGCGGCCCGCGGCGCCCCCGCGCCGCGGCGGCGGGGGGGGGGGCGGGGGGGGCCCCCCCCCCGGCCCCGCCGCGCGTTCCGTCTGCGACGTCTTCGTGCGCTTGAGTGGCGCGAGCGGTCGCCGTGGTGGGGTG